>CANRDQ010000028.1 GCA_947629395.1 uncultured Bacilli bacterium | reverse complement strand
AAGTTGTTGTTAAGCTTTTATGAGTATATTTGTAGTCTTTTCCAAAATATTTTTTAACAACTGAATCAAATTGATCTTTAGTAAATGTTGTTCCTTCACGAGATTCAATAATTTTGTTGTCATATAGTGAAGTTAATACAATATTAGCTACCTTTTCATTAGATATATCATTTGCGGTTACTTTCTTGTCAGTGAAATAATCCCAAATACCACAATACTCACCTAAACCTCTACTAATGGTATTAATAGTATCTAATACTTTTTCATCATTAGTTTCTAATACTTCGATTTTCTCACAGTCTTCAGAATTTTTATTTTCCTTACTTTCTTTTTCACTACTAATAGTTTTACCTTGAATTAAAAGGCCTTTATCATAACAAATATAACCACCAAGACCTAATATGATAAGTATCAAGATAACTATAGCAACTGTTTTCCCAGATGATTTTTCTTTTTTTACATTATCATCTTCATTATTCATAAAATCACTCCTATCTTTAATATTATGCTACCACAAGTTTATCTGAAAAAGAATGGAGTTTTTGTAAGGTTTTGTAAAATTTACATAAATATAGAATATTAAATTAATAAAAAACCAAAACAAGTTATTTTATGTTTTGGTTTTATTTTTATTTTACAACTATGTTTACTATTTTTCCTTTAATAACAATTACTTTAACTATTTCTTTACCTTCAATATGACGTTTAACATTTTCTTCTTGCATAGCTTTTTCTTTAATTACATCTTCTTCATCATCTACACTAATATTGATGGTAGCACGTAATTTACCATTTACTTGAACAGCTATTTCTTTTTCTGTTTCAACGATTAAACTAGCATCATAAGTTGGCCAACTTTCAAAAGCAATTGTATTATTATGACCTAACATTTCCCATAATTCCTCAGTAATATGAGGTGCGACTGGATTTAATAATTTTACAAATCCTTCGGCATATTCTTTAGGGAATATTTCTTCTTTATATACGGCATTAATAAATATCATCATTTGACTAATTCCAGTATTAAAGTTAAGTGTTTCAAAATCATCAGTTACTTTCTTAACTGTTTGATGATAAATCTTTTCTAGATTTTTATTTTCTTTGTCTTGAACTTTTCCTGATTCATAAAGACGATAAATTCTATCTAAGAATTTTTGAGCACCTTCTACACCTTGATCACTCCATGGTTTATCTGCTTCTAATGGTCCCATAAACATTTCATATAAACGTAAAGTGTCTGCACCATAATTATTAACAATATCCATTGGATCAATCGCATATTTAGGATAACGTTTTCCCATTTTAATTCCATTTGATCCTAAAACCATACCTTGATGAACTAATTTTTTAAATGGTTCTGCGACTGGTGATAATCCTTTTTCATAAAGGAATCTATTCCAAATTCTAGAATAAAGTAAATGTCCAACAGCATGTTCTGGTCCACCAATATATAAATCTACTGGCATCCAATGTTTTAATAATTCTTGACTCGCAAATTCTTGGTCATTGTTATTATCAATATAACGTAAGAAATACCAAGATGATCCAGCTGAACCTGGCATAGTAGATGTTTCTCTTAAACCTTTAATACCATTGTGATTATAATGTTTCCATTCTTCAGCATTTTCAAGTGGAGCTTTTCCACCATGACCTTTATAATCTTCTAATTCTGGTAAAACAAGTGGTAATTCATCATCATCTAAGATATGGATGTTACCATTTTCTTCATAGACAACTGGCATTGGTTCTCCCCAATATCTTTGACGAGCAAAAATCCATTCTCTCATACGATAATTAACTTGACGAGTACCAACTTTATTTTCTTCTAACCACTCAATCATTTTATTAATGGCATCTTCTTTATTTAGTCCATTTAAGAATTCAGAATTAATATGAGTACCATCACCTGTCATAGCGGCAGGATTTAAAACATATTCAAAAGATTTCTTATGTAATTCATCTTTAACTTCTTGGTCAATTATGTCTTTTGATACCCATTCTATTTCAAATTTCTCATCTGCTTCTAATTTAGTATCTTCTTGTTTATCAGTGATTAATTCAAATAAAATTGGTGTAGCTTCTACGTTAAAGTATTTATCTTTATTATAAGCATAGTAATGATGATTTATTTTGAAGTCTTCTCCTATTAATTTAAGATTAGTATAACCTGTTTCTTCTTTTATTTCACGAAGAGCACATTCTACAGGTGTTTCATCTTCATTCATTGTTCCACCAATAAATAAACGTCCACCTTTATCTTGCCAATTAAGAGTTAAATATTTATCTTCTTTAGGGTTATAAACTACAGCAACTATAGAATTTTTCTTTTCTTCTTGATTATGAGCTTTACCTGTTTCTTCTTCTAATACTTGAATAATTGGAATATTAAATTTAACAGCGAATTCATAATCACGATCATCATGAGCAGGTACAGCCATAATAGCTCCTGTTCCATAAGTCGCTAAAACATAATCAGAAATATAAATTGGGATTTCTTTATTATTAACAGGGTTAATTGCATAAGCTCCAATAAATACTCCTGTTTTTTCTTTATTTAATTCTGTTCTTTCTAAATCACTTTTTTTAGCGCATTCTGCTTTATAAGCATTTACAGCATCACGGTGTTCAGCAGTTGTAATGACATCTACAAGTTCATGTTCTGGGGACATAACACAATATGTCGCTCCAAATAAAGTATCAGCACGAGTTGTGAATACTTTGAACTCTTTATCAGTATCTTTTATTTTGAATATTACATGAGCTCCAACTGATTTACCAATCCAGTTTCTTTGCATTTCTTTAGTTGATTCAGGCCAATCTATATCATTTAAACCAGCAAGTAATTTTTCAGCAAAAGCAGCTTGATCGATAACCCATTGTTTCATATTTTTACGAATAACAGGATATCCTCCACGTTCACTTTTACCATCTATTACTTCATCGTTTGATAAAACTGTTCCTAATTCTTCACACCAGTTTACTGGCATATCTATATATCTAGCATAGCCATCCTTATATAATTGTTTAAAAATCCATTGTGTCCATTTATAGAATTTTGGATCACTAGTTAAAACCATTTTACTCCAATCATAATCAAAACCTAAACTCTTTAATTGATTAGAGAAAGTGTCTATATTCTTTTGAGTAAATCCATTAGGATGATTCCCTGTCGTTACAGCATATTGTTCAGCAGGAAGTCCAAATGAATCATATCCCATTGGGTGTAATACATTGTACCCTTGCATTCTCTTCATACGAGAAATAATATCAGTGGCTGTATAGCCTTCAACATGCCCAGCATGTAATCCTACTCCTGAAGGATAAGGAAACATATCTAAAGCATAAAATTTTGGTTTACTAAAATCCCAAACATCAGTGTGGAAAGTATCATTTTCTTTCCAATATTTTCTCCATTTTTCTTCTATTTTTTTATAATTATACATCTTTTATACATCCTTTCTTTTTGTAATAAACTCCAACAAAGTGATAACTAATTAAAAATATAGGTATGACAATTACTGCCGCTACTACTAATTGTACTATTAAGACATCTACTATAGTAATAATACTCACAATGAGGGAAATATCAAATGAACTAACTAAAGCTACTACATTTAGTAAATTTTTATAGTCCAGTTTCTTAATATCCAGTTTATAAACATATATTAAATAATTAATCTCTGCAGGTCTTTTTTTACTGTTTCTTCTTTTTGCTCTATTGGTAACCAGGACTTTATATAGAAAATAAACAATCAAAAAAGACATAATAAATAAAATAAACTCCATAATAATTCCTCCTAATAAAAAAGCCCTTATATAATAATATATAAGGACGAAAGTTTCGCGGTACCACCTTATTTCATGAGATAACTCATGCAACTTTAACAGAGATATTGGTCTTACCCATAATACGTTTTACTAGAAATCAAGTTCATTATCTTCTTATATTTGTTTTCACCAACCACAAATTCTCTCTTAATAAGATAAAATAATTACTACTATTTCCCGCATTTAAAAACTACTAATAGTATACTTTAAAAGCTAGAAAATTGCAAGATTTTTCCTAATTAAAAAGAAACTAGTATTTTCTAGTTTCTAAATAACATCTGCTTGACTTTGTAAATCTTGTTGGAATAATTGTAATAATTGTACTTTTAAACCTTGTTCATTTACTATTTCTATATGAGTTTCTGGACCCATTATTATTTCTTTAGCAAATCTTACTTCTAATGGTTTAAAATTACTAATTAAATAAAGATAACTACTACCTTGATAATCTTTTCTTGAGACACAAATATATTCTTTATTATTGTCTAAAGTTATAATTTCACCTGTTTCTATTTTCATAAAATCCTCCTAACTAATAGTTCTTTCTAAATATTCAGCTAATGCTTCTTCTATTGTATGCATATAAACATACATAGCTTCTACAAAATCTTCTTCATTTATATCATTACTACCAACATCTAATATTTCTTTATTTAACATTATATTTTCAGCAAGTCCCACTTGTTTCTTTAATGTTACTAATAAACCTATTATTTTTTTTACTTCTTCAATAGTTAATTCTTTTTTTCTTGATAGAGGAAGTTCTTTAAATTTTTCAATAAGTTCATTAAATACTGGATTTTCTATCATCTACATATGCCTCCCCATACCATTATCAATATTGTTCATATTATTCATAACACTTACAGGTTGTGCCGCAATTATTTTGTCATTAAGTTTAGCCATTTTATTATCTAATTGCGTTAATTTTGTATTTACATAACTTGTAACTTTACTAAATTTACTTTGTTTTTGATAATTATCTCTTGCTTGTCTAAAGGCATGTTCTTTGTTTTCATTATTTGATGCCGTTTGAGCTTTTGATTCTTCTTCTTGTTGAGCACGTTTTTTAGCAGCAATAAGTCCTAAGGCTCCTGCAGCACTGGCAACTCCAGCAATAACAGCAGAACGTTTTACTACATTATTAAAACTCCAATTTACACTATAACCATTGTCTTCTTGTTTTACATCTATGTCTTTAATTTTATATTCTTGATTATCACTAGCTTTAACAATAGTTCCATCTTTTAATAGGTGTCCTTGGGTATCAACTACAGTCATTTTTACATTCTCTTTACCACCTAAGTCTAGTTCTAGGTTACCATTAAAGTTATGTTGAGTTCCACTAAAGGTATTAATCTCATCTATTTCAGTATGTACTACTTGAGCTGGTTCTCCATACTTAGACATGATATCGTCCATTTTAGTCCATCCTGAAACTGGTCCTCCTAGATGGAACATAACATTTAAATCATCTTTATCTATTCCATATTGACCTGAAACTTTATTAATAAAATCATTAACGTTAACCCCTTCTTCATAGGCAACATCTAAAATTTGATTATTATGTAATACGGCCACATGATCAAGATTATAAGTTCCTGCTGGTCTTAATTCTCCACCAAACGTTCCATAAATATTTGTAGCTTGATCACTTTCATGAAAATATTCAATATTATTTTGAACATCAATTGGAGATCCTGTAGTTAAACTATCCATAACATCTTTATTGGTATCTTCTACTACTTGAACATATTCAATTGGTGATACAGTATAATTGGCAGCATTAGAAACTTTTTTATCAACTCCAAGTCCACTTAACCATAATCCTGCCGCAATTAAAGCTGCAGCTGCTAGAGCTTTAAGATTTACTTTGCTCTTTTTTCTGGCAACTACGGCATGTCTTTCATTTTTCTGTTCTTCAGGTTGCTGAGTTTGTTGTTGTGGACGATTAGTATTACTTGTTGTGTTAACTACTGGTTGTGTTTCTTTTTTCTTTTCAACTACCATATATTGTGCTAAAGCATTTTGTAACTCTTCTTTTTGAATATAATGACCACTAGGAAGTTCTATTCCTTTATTTCCTAAGAAAAATGTTCTATTCTTTGGTTCTTCTCCATATAAATGGTATTTAGCACTGTTTTGATTGGTAATATTTTCATTTCGACCACGAACTACAATTCCACCAGATTTTTCAAGTATAGATAGTAGTTTTTGTTGTAGTTCTTCTTTAGATATTTGTTTACCATTTCTTTTACATACTACCATTTGATTAGGTTTATCTTCACCTAAATAATCTTCTAAAGCATCTACTACTTCTCCTGAATTTAGGTAATCACCATCTTTCATAGGGCTATCTTTTTTTAAGATAACATTACTACTTTTCATACCATTTCCATTTTTATCACGGATAAAACTATTCATTTGATTATCAGCCTTTTCAGATTGGAGAAGTTCTATCTTTGATATATCATTTTCAGGAACTTGAATATTTGCATCTTGAACATTATAGTTTTCTTGTTCATATTTATTTTGAAAATATTCAGCTCTTCTTCTTTCGTATTCTTCTTGTGTCATAGCTACCTCCTATCATATATTATAATTATAATATATTTATGTTTTTTTTACTTGGTTTCTCTTAAAATTGACATTTTAGTTTACAAAAAAAAGACTTTAAAAAGTCTTTTATGATGGAATATTATAATTTTCTTTGGCACTTAACCAGTTATTTTGAATTTCACTATCTAAAAGAGGACAGTCATAAAGAACTACTTCATAGATTGTTCCTAAAAATTTTAAACCTCTTTTAGGTCTTAAATCTCCAATTGTAGAAGATTCAAATTGCATTGGTGTGGAACCAGCATCAAAGGTACGAATTAATTGACCATTAACATATAGTTTACTTTTACCACCAAGACTCGCTGTTAATTGAATGTTAACTTTTTTATTACTATATTTGGAGAAGTTTAAACTGGTAAAACCTTGTCTAGTATAATCTTCAGCTTTAGCAATAGCACCGGCTGTTTCATAGGAAGAGACATTTAAATAATTGTTATAGTAGCGAAGCCAGAATAAATATTTTCCTGCGGTGGCGGAAATAGAAACTATACTACCACCATAACCATGATCAGGATGACCCAATTGACTAGTATCACCTTTAATCGTGATATTAACTGTATATTCATCTCCTATATTAACTTGCGATAAATCTAGAGGTAAAGTGGCAATAGGATTATCTTCATCTAATACTAAACCACCTTCACTATCATATTCAAAGACACCATTATGTCCACTATAATCAGGATCATAACCATAACCTCCACCAGCACCATTAGTTAAGATGAAGTAATTTCCATACGTTGTAGGAGTGGCTGTTGCAGGATTAGACCAAGATATAGCACCACGAGAAATACTAATATCATCTGTTACATTAGGAATAGTTAAGACGTAATTACTATCAAAAGTAAATTCTTTATCTTGGGTTAATAACATATCCCCCATCGCTATTCTTAAATAATTATTTTTATAACTTGTAAATTTTACTACTAAGGTATCTCCTTCCATAATTTTATTTTGATAAGTTACTCCATTAGAGACACCTGGTGCATATTTAACTGTATAAACTCTTCTAAAGTCATATTCTAATAATAAATCATAGGTTGTTTTATTAGCATCAAAGGAACTAGAATCTTTATATTTGATAGTAAGATAAAATTCTCTTTGAGCTCCTAAAATACAATTGGAAGAATTATCACAAACAGAGGTTTTTTCTTTATAATCTCCTGTAATTTCATACTGTAAATTACTAGGAAGATTCTTTATTTGGAAAACTCCCATTTCTACATCGCCAAAATTAGTAAGTTGTACTTTATAAGTAACAGTTGATGAGGCATTATCTAAAGTTAGACCTAATTCATTATTTTTTTGATTATACTCATAATAATTAGATGTTCCACCATTAGTTGTATTATAAAGAGAAATTCCCGTTACTCTGATATCTTTATTAAGTCTTACTTCAGCCGATATACCATCTATTTCTAGTTTATTTCCAAAACTAGCATAACCTATTGTCAGCGCTAAAACAGAAAAAAAGATTAAAGATACAACTAGATAGAATGTATGATGTTTTTTCATCTTTTTCCCTCCAAGTCATTAGCTTTAACCTTTACTAGATATACATCATTATCAAGTTTTATATAGAAATAACATTTTATATGTTCTACTACTTTAAAATACATAATAGGTAATTTTAAATTATCACGAACATCTAATAATTCCTCAAAGGTTTTGACCTCAATAATATTATTCTTACTAAAATTAGGAGAAGTAGATGTTTCAACTATTAATCTATCATAATCCCTTAATAATTTACTTACATATATATCATAATTACTTTTTTTATTGGCAAGTAAGAATAATAAACTAATAACTTTAACTATACATATAGAAGAAAGAATTAAAGTAATAATTTCTAAAATAAACATTTGTACATCAAATTTTAAATAAGGTCTTAAAATAACTGATTTATTACTATCTTCATTTTTAGCTTTTAAAGATATTTCTACTGTTTTTTCAGATAAAGGTATATTTACAGAAACTTCTTTAGTATCATTTAAAGGTAAAATTTTATCATTACTATTTTTAATTACTCGTAAATATACTTTTAAATAACTATTAGTTTCAACTGCATAAGAAGATCTAAATTTATTAGCTAAATCATTATAATAGTCATAATCAATATCTACAGATTCTTTTATATTTAAAGTTTTTCCTTCAAGTTTTTTAGTAGATGCTTCTTTTAAAACATAATTTTTTGTTAAATAATTAGTATTATTATCTTTACTAGCTATTACTAATTGTCCTAATACTTGATATTTAAAGTCAGAATCTATGTTTCTATCAATATTAAAATCATAATTTAAGTCAATATTAATTTTATCAATTAGGGAACTAACATAAGCCATTCCTCTACTTAAGTATTTTTGATCATAAAACTCATTATCTTTTAAAAATACTTTATAATCAACATTACCTACTTCATTGTAATTTACGACTTTAGCTTTTTCATAATCTACAGCTTTTGTCGCTACAAAAAGACATAAACCAAAGCACATGATAAATAATAATAAGCTTAAAGCTACTCTCATGTGATAACTTATATAAACTCTAAATTTCTTTAATCTATATCTTTTCTTATATCTAACAGGTCTAGAATCATTCATTTTTCTCACCTCACAATGTATTTAACCAAACAGTTGGATAACCGATATAAGGTATTTTTAAATTAACTACTCCTATAATCATATCTTCATCAATTTGGTAATTATCTATATCTTTATTGGCATCACCTTTACTATAGAAATAGTAAGTATCCCCTATTTTTAAGATTTTTTCTAAACGATGGACAACAATTATACCATGATATTTGTATGCGACTACTTGTCCTTTACGTAATTTACTATAGTCTTTATTGATTTTTTCAACTATGACTACATCCCCTTTATTTATATTAGGACTCATACTTCCTGAAATTATGGCTATAGCCCAGTATTTAAAGTACCCAGAGGTAATATATACTAGAAATATAACTATAATAGTAGGAATAAGTAACGCAATAAATTTATTAGTTTTACTAATTTCTACCTCTTCTACTTCTTTTTTAGTTATATCTTTTTTATAAAAATTATAAACTCTATAAGCAACTAGAATAGGTAATAAAAATCTTATTAGGGATGTTAAATATTCATTAGGATTTGGAATAACTGGTAATAAATAAATATAAAGATTCATTATCAATAAATAAATTATTACTGGTTTATAACCTGTCTTTTGACTAATATAACTACAAGAAATATTAGTACTAATAGCAGGTAATAAGGTTAACGCTAAAAATATAAAAGTACTATATTTAGAAGAAAAATTATTATAACCTATAGCGGTAGTTACATCTATAAAAATAAATAAAATACAACTACTTACATAAAGTAATTTACTTCCTTCTGATTTAGTTATAATCTCATAACGTAAAAACTCTTTTAAACATATTGTTAATATAATTGGTATTATAAAGGTAAATATATTATTTAAAGTATAATAATTACCTGTTTTCGCAAAAGATAAAAATAATCCCGCTAAATAAAATAAAAGAAAGAAAATTAATAAAGTAATTAATATTTCATATATTATATCTTTAGTGTATCTGTGTTTATCTTTTTCAAAACCAAATAAAAATTTAAAAACAATAGTTAAGAGTAATAAAAATATTACCATGTAATAACCACTTAACATTTTAAATATAAAGCTATTCATAGAAAGAATAAGTATTAAGATGGCTTCAAAAATTAGTAATCTTCTGTAACCTCGTTTCATCTTTTTCCTCCTAAAAATAGTTTTATATAAATACACCAAAAGGCATAATTAGAAAATTATGCCATTTTCAGTATATTTTTATGCATCTGCAGAACTATATTGAAGTTGGATATCACCAAATTCTACTTTGAAATCACCATCTGCTAAGGCATCTGTTTGTTCATAAGAAATAGTTACTGTAACAAGTTCATCCTTATTTACTAAAAGCTCATGTTTAGAATAACTTTGAGAACCTGTAGTAGCTGTTTCACTTCCTACTTTAGTAGAAATACTAATATGATTACAAGCTGCATCAACTAATCCTTGAGTAGTTGTCTTTAAAGCTGTACATACTTTAGTGCTGCTACTAGATACTTCTCCATAACTAATATTTTTTAAGAATGCTTTATATTTACCAACATTTCTTGCATAGAACTTATAAGTTACAGTTTGTCCTGGAGCAGTAAAACTAGCTTTTAAATTTGTAATTTCAGGATTTTCACCTTCATTATTGATAATAGCAGTTTCTCCTGTTGCTCCACTTGCTTCTGGAGCAACATCTCCATCAGTAAGTTCCTCTGGTACTGCTTTAGATGAAAATTGAACTTTAAAATCTTCAGGATTAGCAGTTCCAGTAGCACTTGCTTTAATGTTTAGGTTAGATGCAAAAGAAGCAAAACCTAATGATAAACCAAGTACAGCAATTAATAAAGCGGCTATTGCTAATACTCTTGAACTTCTATCTTTTTCCATTTTTTATCTCCTTTCCTACTATAAATATAGTATCATACTTCAGCAATATATTGAAGTAATTTTAAGAATAAATCCATATACTCTTTGGATAATCCTTCTTTTTTTAGTTTTCTAATAGCAATTCTTTTCTTTTGAATTGAATCTTCTCCGAAGATAATAGCGGCAATCTTTTCTTTGATATAAGTATCAATCTTTAAGTCCATTAAAATACTATCTATATCTTCATTAATTAAACGAACTGCTTCAATTTCAATATCTTGTCCTTTACAGTTAATAGTTATTTGACCAACAGTTGGAACTTCTTTGATATAAACTACAAAATCATTACCATCAGATCCACATAAAGCTTGAATAGGTTGATCATTTAGATAAACTGTAACATCTTGAGCTTGTTTAGTATTTCTAAACATAATTTTATAATTTCTCTTTTCAGGAACTATTCCACTCTTACCTTCAATAGGTCTAATAATTACAGTATAATTATTTTTTAAATAGTTATAGTCAATACCTGTTTTTAAGTAGTAACCTCTATCATATAAGTTACTAGAACCATCATCTTCATATAATGTATAAGAATTACTAACACCTGGGAAAATATGAATTTCCATATCAGTAGCAATTCCTGTATTGTTGTAATTACTTTTGTTAGAAAGAGGAATTATTGAGCCTGAATGAGCAAAGACTGGGTAATCTTCACCTTTATAGAACGAAATATATTTTTTATTACCTGGGAACTTTTTACCTGTTTTAAAATCATACCAAGTTCCATCGGGAATATAAAAACGGTGAATAGTTCGGTTCATGGTTGGATCCATCTTTTCTAGAATTGGACAAACAATAAGTTGAGAACCAAAATAATACTCATTTCTATAAAGTTTATCATCATATATCCATGGAAAGTTATAATAAAGTGGTTGTACTAGAGGTATACCAAATTTATGATATTGATAAGCTTCTGTATATAAGTAAGGAATTAGTCTATGACGAAACCTTAAATAATCAACAGCAATAGTTTCGGTTTTAACATCCCAACTCCATGGTTCTCTTTTATAATATTTTCCACGTGCTGAATGAAAACGTAAAATTGGAGAATATACCGCAAATTGAAGATAACGTAGATAAAGATCAGAATCTTCAATACCACCATGATTTCCACCAACATCATGACTCCACCATGATACTCCGACATTAGCAGCATTTATTTGTTGTAAAACGACTTCTTTTAATTCTTGCCAACCGATACTACTACTTCCAGCATATAAAACAGGATAACGGTGTGGAGCATAAATAGAATTACGTGATAATATTAAACCTCTTTCATTACGGGTAGAATCCATATACATATAATGGTTAGTAGCCCATAAGTTTAGTAGTTTTAAATCACCATTATAATCATTCCAGAAGAAGTCTACTCCTAAAGCCTCTAAAGGATGAAGAAATATCTTTAAATAAACATCTACTAACCGAGGATTAAGAGGATCAAATAAAATCACTTTAGAATCAGTAAGTCCTAAAGACTGTTTAGCGATATCATAAAATTGTTCATGAGGATAAAAACCTCCTCCTGGATTAACTTTAAGACCTACTTTAATTCCTCTTTTATGTAATTCTTCAATAGTATTTTGAGGATTTTTAAATAAAGATGTATTAAAAGTAAAGCCTGTCTCTAAATTTTTATATTTATCAACATTACGGTAATGCCAATCATTATCAAACAATATAACTGAAAGAGGGACTTTCTTCTTTTCAAATTTTTTAATTAACTTCCATAAAGAATCATCATCATAAGTTATATTTCGACTCCACCAGTTACCTAAGGCATAACGAGGAATCATACTAGGATAACCTGTTAATTTATAATAGTCTTGTAGTGCAAGTGGAAAATCTTTATCATACATAAAGATATATAAATCAACACTACCACTATCTCTATCCATAAAGGTTCCATCCATAGCAATAATTTTATTTTCAGAGTCATCTATACTACAGAATCCTTCAAACGAATAAAGTCCTTTGGTAAATCTTTTATCAATAGGAATATCTACAGATATCATATTTCCACCAAGATTTCGAACTTCAGGATGTCCATAGTACCAAGATTTTTGTCTATCTCTATCCATACTATTTAAAGTGATTTTTAAATTTCGCATTGGATCTACTTTAGTTCCTATAAAAGGTTGTTCTTTAACATAAAGTAAATCAAAATATTTAGTAGTAATTTGTAAAAACTGAGGATCTTGCTTAACCTGATATTGCGGTATTCCAAAATTTCGGTTAATAACAAGTTGTGTTGGGGCATCAACAAAGGTTCCTTTTGGATTATATTCCAAACGAATAAGACGTTCAGTTAATACAGTAAATCTATAGTTATTACCTTTGATGATGGTTTTCTCATCAGATTTAGTATGATCATAACTTAATTGAAACTGCTTTCCAAGTGGATACATACGCCAACTCCTCCTTTTCACCCTATTATAATAATATCAATAATTAGTCAAATATTCAAATAAAAGTATTATTTACGCATGACAAATTTGTACAATATTAATCTTTGTCTAAAAACATCGCAAAATACTCTTCATAAACAAGTTTATGTTCAAACATATAAGTAGCAATTTCTTTACCTACATAGCGGAAATGCCAAGACTCATTAGTGAATCCTGTTACGGTTTCGGCACTCTTAGGATAACGATGGATAAAACCATATTTATAAGAATTATTTACGGCCCATTCATATTCTTTAGTTGAAGAAAAACTTAAACTGTTTTTACTTGCTAAATCAAGACCAAGTCCAGTTTGATGTTCAGAAAAACCTGGATTAGAAACATATTTTAAAACATAAGAGTCTCCATATAAATCTTTATACTCATTATAAACTTCTTCCTGATCTTCATAACTTCTATAAGCAGAATTAATTACTATGTCTAATCCTTCTTTTTTAGCATCACTTGCCATCTTTTTGAAATAAGCAAAAGCAGTTCTATCACATTGTAGTTTTTCATCACTTTTAACATATTCTTCTGGGATGGTAATTAAATTTTTAGGTTTATAATTTTCTTTTAAACGACGATGTTTATTAACTAACACCTTCGTACTATAATCATCTGTAATAACAGGATTTTCATAAGCTGGTTGATCTAAATTTAAATTAACATGAATAATAGTATTTTCTTCATCTTCTCCAGTTTCATTCATGTAGGCTAAATATCTATCATAGTTTCTTATTTTCGCATAATCATATGTATAAAATTCCTCTAAATAATCAATTTTATCTCTTTTAGAAAACTTTTTAACATCTTCGTTATTACCGTGTGCTAAAATCATAGAAATTTCTTGATTAGTATATTTCTTCTTTATTAAGGCATTTATATTACTGATTAAATCTTTATGGGGAAAATATTTTATTTTAGAATAATTATCTAGATATTTTTCATTATAATGAGAACTTTCAAAAGCCGCATTTAAAGTTTTGTTTTTACCAATATCTAATACATAACTTTTTTTGAAACTAAATAGAATTTTATCACTAGCTTTGATACTATAACCTAGACTAGTTAAAGTTGAACGTTCATATAAATAAAATAAGTATATTCCTAAGGTTACTACTAATATAGTTGCTATTACATATATTATAATTCTTAAAGATTTTTTCGGTTTTAATTTTGTTTTAATTGCCATAATAACACCTACCTTATATACGTAATTATACCATAAAACTGAAAATGATGGTATAATATGTTGTATATGATTTTATGGCGAGGAAGTGATAATGATGGATAATCCATTTAAATATAGTGATAGTAATAAAAGATATCATACTTTAGATTATTTTTATAAGCATAAATTTCATAGTAAAGTTTTTAAAGTAAGTTTAAATGCAGGATTTTCTTGTCCTAATTTAGATGGCTCTAAAGGTACAGGTGGTTGTATATATTGTTCTAAATCAGGAAGTGGAGAATTTGCGGGTAATAAAGAAGATAATTTAGTTACACAGTTTGAAAAAGTAAAAAATATGATGTTAGAGAAATGGCCTAATGCTAAATACATTGGTTACTTTCAGGCAAGAACTAATACTTATGCCCCAGTTCCAGTTTTAAAAGAAAAATATGAAAAGATTTTGGCTTTAGATGGTGTGGTTGGTCTTAATATCGCTACTCGTGCTGATTGTATTAGTGATGAATGTTTAGATTATTTAGATGAACTTAATAAAAGAACTTATTTAACTGTCGAATTAGGTTTACAAAGTTCTAATGATGAGACAGCTAAAAAGATTAATCGTTGTCATGATTTAAAAACTTTTGAAGATATGGTATTAAAATTAAGACAAAGACAGATAAATGTAGTAGTACATATTATTAATGGACTTCCTTTTGAAACAGAAGAAGATATGATAAATACAGTAAAATATTTAAATACACTGGATATACAAGGAATCAAAATTCATATGTTAAGCATTTTAAAAGATACTCCTTTAGCGAAGATGTATGAACAAAAACCATTTCATGTTTTAACTGAAGAAGAATATATAGATATTGTTATTAAACAACTTGAACTTTTACGTCCTGAAATTGTTATTAATCGTATTACAGGAGATCCTCCTAAAGATGATTGTATTGAACCCCACTGGCTTATTAAAAAGTTTTGTGTTTTAAATGATATTGATAAAGAAATGAAAAAAAGAAATACATATCAAGGTATTAAAACGTCAAATAGCTAAAAAGTTATTATAAATACCTTGTTAATGTATTTTTTTTATATTATAATTAAAGTAGGCTATAATAGGGAGTGTACAAAGAATGAAAGATTTATGGAACAAATTTAAAGAAGTCGATAAATTACAATTTATTAAAGATAATGACCGTACTATTGCTATAGCTATTACTGTGTTTTCAGGATTATTATGTATTGGAATGGGTATTATGTTACCTTTCGTACCTGTTAGCCATACCTCTAGACAAGTAATTCTTAATGTTAGACAAGGTCAAGAACTTCCTGGGGCAACTAAAAAAGAAGAAATTGTATTAAAAGAAATGTCATCAGAGGTTAATCAACCTATTAGTGTAGATGTAAAAGATTATTTAGTAAATGAAGTTGATATTAAAATATTAAGTAAATTAAAATTAGATACTTCTGAAGTTAATATTGGAGAACCAGGAACTTATAAATATACTATTAAATATAAAAAGAAAACTTATACTGGTGTTTATACTATTACAGAAAAGCCATTACCTACAGTTGAGACAATGACTTTAAAAGAATTAAAATTAACTGTAGGTTCTACTCTTCCACAAAATGTAGAAGCTTATGTAGTAGAAAAACTAGCTCCAGAAGTTATTGCTAATATACAAATTGATTTATCTAAAGTAAATGTTAATAAAGCAGGAGATTATCAATATACAGTAACTTATAATGGTAAATTCTATACTGGTAAAATAATTATTTATGAACCACAACCAACTATTGTTAACCCTGAAGAAGAAAAGAAAGATTCAACTAATACTGGTGATACTCCTGTAGATCCTAATACTGGTAATGGAGATCAATTAGTAAATGTACCTACTTAAAATAAAAATATATAACTTTGTTAATTAGAGAGAATAATTTCTCTCTTTTTTTATTTTCTATTACAGAATTAAAAAAATGGTTAACTCCTTTAATTGAAAACACTAAAAACTCTATTTGTAAAGATATTTTTTTAGTGTTATAGTCTTACCCGTTAAGAAAAAAGGAGGAATTTTATGAAAAAATTATTAGTATTCTTAATGACAATTTTATCTACTTCTGTATTGTTCGCAACTGATGTTCAAGCTTTAGGATATACATTTCATGAAAGTGAGTATACAGGGGCATACATGACTAGAGAAAAAGGTAGTGCTAAGATATATCAAGAATCAAGAGTACTTAGAAGAAATGGTGATAATAGAATTGCCTATTGTCTACAACCATTTTTGATGTTTGATGGAAATACATCTTATAATGCTAGTCCTGTTCCTGAAAATTTAAGTATAGCTCAAAGAGATAGAATCCAAAAAATAGCTTATTGGGGAACTAAATTATTTAGTTCTAATGACCCTGTGTGGTATTCGGCAACTCAACTTATGATTTGGCAAACTGTTGACCCTGCTGGTAGTTATTATTTCACTAGTGGTCTAAATGGACCTAAATCTACTTTATATAACAATTATATACAAACTATTGAAATTAATATTAGAGAAGGAGACAGAATACCTAGTTTTAATAATCAAACTTATGTAGTGAAAGAAGATGCTCCCTTAACTATACCTGATAAAAATGGAGGTATACAATATTTTTCAACAAATAGTCCTATCGCTAAAATTCAAGGTAATAATCTTGTTGTTCAAGGCTTAAAAGAAGGGACATATACCATTAATCTAAATCGTAGTTTTGATTTAGGTACACCAATTTATTTCTTTAATAATCCTAGTAGTCAAAATCTAATGACTTCAGGAAGTTTAACACCTATAAATGTTACGGTAAAAGTTATTGTGAAAAAAACTAAATTAGATGTTACAAAAATAGATAAAGATACACATTCTATTAAACCTAGTGGAGAAGGATCATTAGTAGGAACTGAATATGATATTCTAGATAAAGATAAAAAGGTAGTTGACCATTTAATTATTGGTGAAGACTCTACTGCTAGTGTGGAAAATTTAGATTTTGGGACATATTACTTAAAAGAAACAAAAGCAGGTAAAGGTTATATTATTGATGAAGAATTACATGAATTTACTATAAGTGAAGATAATCCTGTTGTTTCTTTGGAACTAGAAAACCAAATAATTAAAAAGAAAATAAAAATAAATAAAAAATATGGTGAAAAAAATAATTTTAAAGCTGAACCTGGTATTATGTTTAACATTTATAATAACAAGAGTGAATTTATAAAGAGTATTATTACTGATGAAAATGGTGATGCCGATATAGAACTTCCTTATGGAAAATATACATTTAAACAGATAACATCAACTGAAGGTTATAAAAAAGTAGAAGACTTTGAAGTTAATATCAGTGATAGTGATAAAGATAAATTAGAATATGAATTATTAGATTATATTATTAAAGTACCTAATACTAGTACTAATCAACAAAATAATTTTATGTTCTTTATAATCTTTATAATTTCAGGTGTAGCCTATGTTAAAAAAGAAATATGTTTATAATTTAATAATTGTTATTTTATATGCAGTTGCTTGTCTTTTAATTTATGAAGATAATAGAGAATTAGATAATAATAAGTCCATACCCGATAGAAAAGATAATTTGGTCTCTTCTATAGTAAAGATTTCTAATAATCAACAAGAAGTAATTGCCACTATAGAAATACCAAAAATAAATCTTAAAGAAAATATTTATAAAATAAGTAATGCACAAGAAGATGTGGATAAAAATGTTGTTATATTAAAAGAATCCACTTTTCCTGTGGAAAAAGAGAGTATTCTTTTTATCGCAGCTCACTCTGGTAGTGGTCATAATGCTTATTTTAATAATATAGATAAATTATCCACAGGAAACATAGTAAAATTTTATTATAAAAATAAGTTATACACATATATTGTTGATAAAAAGTGGGAAGAAAATAAAGATGGGGCATTAGAAGTATCTAAAACAAATAAACATGAACTAATATTAACAACTTGTAGTAAACAAAATTCAAATAAACAATTAATCATAAAATGTATAAAAAAAGAATAATAGATTGGGTCTATTGAAGTGATAAAGTAAAAGTAGACACATAAAAAGAATGTGATCTACTTTTATTTTGTTATAATTAAATAAGAAAG
>CANRDQ010000027.1 GCA_947629395.1 uncultured Bacilli bacterium | reverse complement strand
TGTATGTAAAATTTTAAGTAAAATTCATTTGTAAACTCCCTTCGAAATAATTCCAGTTTTATTTTAGAATGAAAGAAAATTAGGGATTAAAATAAATTAATTTACATATTTTTATATACATGATATAATATTAACGAAATTAGCGAGGAGGAATTTAAATGAGTGGACATTCAAAATGGGCAAAAATACATAGAGCTAAAGGAGAAGCTGATGCAGCACGTGGAAAAGTATTCCAAAAATTAGCTAAAGAGATTTTTGTAGCGGCAAAACAAGGAACTCCTGATCCTGATCAAAATGCATCTTTAAGATTAATTGTAGAAAAAGCTCGTAGTGCTAATATGCCTAAAGATAAAATTAATAAAGCTATAGAAAAAGCCAAAGGAAATACTGAAGGCGAAAATTATGAATCTATACGTTATGAAGGTTATGGTGTTGGAGGAGTTGCATTTATGGTTGATTGTCTTACTGACAACAAAAACAGAACTGCTTCAATGGTTAGAAGTGCTTTCACTAAACGTGGTGGAAATTTAGGAACAGATGGATCTGTTAGTTATATGTTTGAACGTAAAGGAATTATTGAAATTCCAAATACTTATGATGAAGATGAAATGATGATGGTAGCTTTAGACAGTGGCGCTGAAGATTTTGTATCTGAAGATGAATCATTTACTATTACTACAAATCCAGATGATTTTATTAATGTAAAGAATGCTTTAGAAGAAGCAGGAGTAGAAAACTTCTTATCAAGTGAAGTAACTTATGTACCTACAAACTATATTGAACTAGATGAAGAAGGTTCTGAAAAGATTCATGCCT
This sequence comes from uncultured Bacilli bacterium, assembly GCA_947629395.1. The sequence goes on along the minus strand of CANRDQ010000027.1, from coordinate 19,017 downwards.
TAGTAGAACAACTAGAAGACTTAGATGATGTTCAAGATGTATATTATAATTTAAAAGATTAATAGTTCTGAAGCCTCAGAACTTTTTTAATAGGAGGACATTATGAGTAAGAACAAATATTGTTTACCTTTTAAAAGTGAATTCTTTGTAGAATTTGGAGGTATAAAAAAGAGTGATTCTCATTCTTGGAATATTCCTAATCAAAGATATGCTTATGATATCGAAATGCGAAAAGATGATATCCCTTATTTTGATGATTATTTAAAAGTAGAAAACTATTATTGTTATAATGAAGAAATCATTGCCCCACAAGATGGAATAGTCTTTGAAGTCTGCAACAAATATAAAGACACTAGAATCGATAAAGACCGAAAAATAGTTTGTGATGTCGATGAAGTAAGAGGTAATTTTATTATAATAAAACATAAATATAACGAATGTAGTATGATTGCGCATATTAAAAAAGATAGTTTTAAAGTTAAAGTAGGAGATATCGTCAAACAAGGACAAGTTATCGCTAAAGTAGGTAACAGTGGTAATTCTAATGGACCTCATATTCATTTCCAAATTCAAAAAGGAGTAGAAGATACTGCCGTAGGAATACCTATAACATTTAAAAATATAATCATAAAAAAGAATAATAAAAGAATTTATCGAAGTTATATTAAAAAAGGAGATTATGTCATCAACAAATGATGATAAATATCTTCTTTTTTCTTTAGTATATAAAATATCTTAATATCATAAATTAAAAAGAGGAGATATGAGAATATTTTTATTTTTAATAGGTTTTGGATTTACGACTATAGGTTGTACTTATATCATTACTTATCTTAATCTTTTTTCATTTGGATATTCTTTCAATGAATATATCAGTTTTATTTTTAAAAGATATGAGTGCTTATATGTATTAATTGGCCTTTGTTTGCTCACAATAACAATATATTGGAAAGGAGAAAGTAATGATTTACGTTTATGATATTATACTTAATTTAACAGATGAAAATCGTATTTTAGAATTTTTTGAATGGAATGAATTTGATAATGTTGAACATATAAAAAAGATACCTTTATTTAAAGTAAACACCTCTTTTATAGATATGTTAATCAATAATGAAATTGAAGTAGATAAACAATTCTTAGAAAGAATTAAAAATTTAACAGAGTTATTTTCTATAAAAAATAAAAAGAATATAGAATATGCTTCTTTATTTAGTGATGGTTCTAAATGTATAGCGGTAGAGTTTTCTAGTAGTGGAAAAATCTTATATAGAAGTTATTTATTACTTGATGAAGAAGAAGAAATCTTAGATATTTGTGATAACTTAGAACTAGTAAATATAAACTATAAAAAATTAAAAAATCGTAAAATTAATTTCTTTTTAACTAGAAGAGAATTCTTTATCCAAAACTTTTTAATTAATGAATTAAAAAGTAGTTATCGTAAAAAGAACTATGATAAGATAAAATATTTATATGAAGAATGTTTTTCTAAAAATAAAGAAGATATCTCAGAAATATATAAAGAATTAGTAGAAGATATAACTAATAATTTTTCTAAAAAACATAAAGAACTTTTTAATATTTTAACTATGAAAGAAGTAAAAAAATAAAGACTTATCTTTTTGGAGTTTGACAAAATTTAAAAAAAATAGTACTATAGGGAAGTAAAACGAGGAAGAAGAGGAGTAAATATAGACCTTTTTTAAAGAGAGTTAGAGTGTGGTGAAATCTAATAAAAAGACTATATTGAAAAACACTTCAGAGTGCTTAAAGAAATTAAGTAGACTAAGCCGGATATAGACCGTTATCTATAAAGCGATCAATTTTATTGATAAATTGGGTGGTACCGCGGATTCAACAGTCATTCGTCCCTTATTGGGATAATGGCTGTTTTTTTGTTAAAAAAGGAGGATTAGTATGATAGAAAAAGAAAAATTAAGAGAATATGCTCATAAATTAATGTTTGATATGAATGATGATGAATATGAAACATTACAACAAGAGTTTGAAGTGATTTTAGAACAGATGGAGTTTATTGGACAAATTCCTAATATTAAAGATGTAGAACCTATGACTTTTCCTTTTACCAATGAAGATGCTAGTTTAAGAGAGGATGAAGTAGGAGATTATTTAACCGTAGATGAAGTATTAAGTAATACTAAACATCAAGTAAGAGATCAAGTTAAAGTACCAAAGGTGGTGGAATAAAATGGATTATAGACATAAAACAATTAGAGATTTAAGAGAAGATCTTGATAGTTCTAAAGTAACAAGTGAAGAATTATTTAAAGAAGCTAACTCTTTAGCGCATCAATATCAAGATGAATATAATTCCTTTGTAACTATTATAGATAAATATAAAATGAGAAGTAAAAAAGATTCTTTAATTAAAGGAATTCCTTATGCCTTAAAAGATAATTTTTCAACAAGTGGTATTTTAACTACATCTTCATCTAATATTTTAAAAGATTATATTCCTGTATATGATGCGACAGTTTATAAAAAGTTAAAACACGCTGGAGGAGTATTAGTTGGAAAAACTGTTCTTGATGAATTAGCTATGGGAGGAACAGGAACAACAGCTCACACAGGAGTAGTAAGAAATCCATGGGATAAAAATCGTCTTATTGGTGGTTCTAGTGCAGGTTCAGCAGCCGCTGTCGCACTTGGAATAGTACCTTTTTCAATAGGTAGTGATACTGGAGATTCAATTAGAAAACCAGCTTCATTCGGAGGAATTGTAGGTTTCAAACCAACTTATGGATTAGTATCTCGTTATGGACTTTTTGCTTTTGCTTCTAGTCTTGATCACGTTGGTTGTTTTACTAGAAATGTTACTGATGCCGCTATTGTTACAGATTTAATCAAAGGACATGATCCTTTAGATATGACTAGCTTAAAAGATACGGATGAAACATTTACAGAAATGTTAGATAACGATATTAAAGGTAAAAAACTATTTTATATCAAAGAAATATGTAATGAAGAATACTATGAAAATATTTCTCCTGAAATAAAGAAAACTCTAGATACTTTTAAAGAAGTAGTAGAAAAACTAAAAAAAGCAGGCTTTATTATTGAAGAAGTATCAATTGATAAAAAACTACTTAGTGCCATTTACCCAACATATATGACTATTAGTTGTGCTGAAGCAACAAGTAATAATGCTAATCTTACAGGTATTCAATTTGGACCACGACCAAAAGATGCTCAATCTATTGATGATGTAATGTTTAAAGCCAGAACAGCCGGATTTTCAGAATTAATCAAAAGAAGATTTATTTTAGGAAGTTATATTTTACAAAAAGAAAACCAAGATAAATTATTCTTAAATGCTTGTAGAGTTAGAAGACTAATAGTTGAAAAAATAAATAGTTTATTACAAGAATATGATGGGTTTATTCTTCCAGCTAGTGGTAGTTACGCACCACTTTTTGAAAGTTCTTCCGAAAAAGTAAACCCTCAAGCTAAAATTTTAGAAAACCATATGGCAATAGGTAACTTTGGAGGTTTCCCTAGTATAACTTTACCAATGTATTTTGATAATAATCTTCCTGTAGGTATCAATTTAACCGGAAGAGTAAAAGAAGATGGCCTAGTTTTAAATATGGCTAAAAAAATAGAAGATACAATAGGTATCAAAGATAGAGTGGCAGGTGATGAAAATGTATAAAGTAGTAATCGGACTTGAAGTTCATTGTGAATTACAAACAAAATCTAAAAACTTTTCTTCAGCACCTAATGAATTTACAACTACTCCTAATATTCATGTTGCCGCCGTTGACTTAGGTCTTCCTGGAATACTTCCTGTTGTTAATAAAGAAGCTTGTCGTAAAGCTTTAAAGACAGCTATGTCTCTACATTGTACTAATCCAGATGAGGTATTATTTGATCGTAAAAACTATTTTTATCCAGATTTACCAAAAGGTTATCAAATTACCCAAGTTACTAAACCTATGGGAAAAAATGGTTATTTAGATATATTAGTAAACGGTCAAAAGAAACGTGTATTAATTAAACAACTTCATCTAGAAGAAGATACTGCTTCTTTAGAACATGACTCTACTTATTCTTTAATTGACTACAATAGAAGTGGAGTACCATTAATCGAAATAGTAACAGAACCTTGTATTGAAAGTGCTGATGAAGCCGTAAAATTCTTAGAAGATTTAAGAGATGTATTTTTATTCTGTGAAGTGAGTGAAGCCAAAAGTAATTACGGACAAATGAGATGTGATGTTAATATTTCTTTAAAGAAAGAAAATGATGATAAACTTGGTACTAAAGTAGAAATGAAAAATATTAATGCTTTTAACTCTGTAAAAGCCGCTATTGAATATGAAATAAAACGTCAAAGTGAATTACTTGATAAAGGTGAAAAAATAATTCAAGAAACAAGAAGAATAGGTGAGGATGGAAAAACATATTCTATGAGAGAAAAAGTAGATGATGTTGATTATAAATATTTTATAGAGCCAAACTTACCTAGAGTACCACTTTCTAAAGAATATTTAGAAGAAATAAGAAGTGAAGTTCCAATGTTAAAATTAGAACGTTTTGAATTATATCAAGAAAAATATGGTTTAAGTGAATATGATGCTGGGGTTTTATCAGCTAACAGAAGAATTAGTGATTACTTTAATGCAGTAGTAGAAAATAGCGAAGATATCTCTTTAGCTTTAAATTTTGTAACTACATCAGTATTAAGTACTTTAAATAAACTAAACATAACCATAGAAGAATTCCCAGTTAAAGCTACATCACTTGCCGAACTTGTAAATTTAGTACATCATAAAAAGATTTCTTTAGATCATGGTAAAAAAATACTTTATCAAGCTATTGATAAAAAACAAGATCCAATTGCTTTAATAAAAGAACAAAATCTAGAACAAATTAATGATGAAGATAAACTACTTAATATAGTAAAACAAGTAATGGATTCTAACCCTGAACAAGTAAGACAATATGTTGAAGATGGTAATACTTTTGTTTATAACTTCTTTGTAGGACAAGTTATGAAAACTACCAATAGACAAGCCAATCCAAATATATCTTTGGAAATAATTAAACAAGAATTAGAAAGGAGAAAAAAAGATGAAAGCAAATAAATATAGAGATTGTATTTTAGGTGAATTAACTAAAGAAGATATCGGTAAGGTTGTTACAATCGCAGGATGGATTGAAAACATCAGAGATCATGGTGGTGTAATCTTTGTTGATGTTAGAGATATGAGTGGAACAATCCAACTTGTTAGTAATGACGATAGTATGTTTTTACATTTAACACGTGAAAGTTCTGTTACCGTTAAAGGTACAGTTCGAAAAAGAGATGAAGATGATTTTAACCCAAGAATAAAAACTGGTGAAATAGAAGTCTTAGTTGAAAGTATCGAAGTTTTAGGAAAAGCCAAAAATGTTTTACCATTCGAAGTGATGACTTCCAAAGAAGTAAAAGAAGATGTCAGATTAAAATATCGTTATTTAGATATGCGTAATCCTAAAGTAAAAGATAATATTATTTTCCGTAATAAAGTAATTAGCTTTTTAAGACAATTAATGATTGATGAAGACTTTTTAGAAATTCAAACTCCAATCCTTACAGCTTCTAGTCCTGAAGGAGCCAGAGACTTTATCGTCCCATCACGTCGTTTTCATGGTAAATTTTATGCTCTTCCTCAAGCTCCTCAACAATTTAAACAATTATTAATGTGTAGTGGTTTTGATAAATATTTCCAAATAGCGCCTTGTTTTAGAGATGAAGATGCTAGAAGTGATAGAGTATATGGAGAATTTTATCAATTAGATTTTGAAATGGCTTTTGCCGAAGAAGAAGATATCTTAGAATTAGGAGAAAAAGTTTTTTATGAAACATTCCAAAAATTTGGTAATAAAAAAGTATCAACTAGACCTTTTAAACGTTTAACTTATAAAGAAGCTATCGAAAAATATGGTACTGATAAACCAGATTTAAGAAACCCTCTTGAAATAATAGATTTAACTGAAGAATTTGAAGATACTGACTTTAAACCATTTAGAAATATCCCCGTTAAAGGAATTGTCGTAGAAGATATTGCTAGTAAATCTAACTCTTGGTTTAATGATTTAGTAGAGTATGCCAAAAGTATTGGTATGCCTGGTATTGGTTATTTCAAAATTCTTGAAGATATGTCTTTTGCGGGACCTATAGATAAGTTCTTATGTGATGAAGAAAGAGAAGCTTTAATTAGTAAAGGAAATTTAAAACCTAATAGTGTATTATTCTTTATTGCTGATAGAAAAAATGCTTATAAATATGCAGGATTAATCAGAGATGAATTAGGTAGAAAATTAGATTTAATTGATAATGATAAATTTGAGTTCTGTATCGTCAAAGATTTCCCAATGTATGAATGGAATGAAGAAGAAGAGAAATATGATTTTACTCACAACCCATTCAATATGCCTCAAGGTGGACTTGAAGCTTTAACTAGTAAAGATGCTGAAGATATTTTAGCTTACCAATTCGATTTTGTTTGTAACGGAATCGAACTTGCTAGTGGAGCTTTAAGAAACTATGATCCTGAAACTATGAAAAAAGCCTTTGAATTAGCAGGACTATCAGAAGAAGTAATAGAAGAAAGATTCAAAGCTTTATATGAAGCCTTTAAATATGGAGCACCACCACATGGAGGAATGGCTCCTGGAATTGATAGAATGTTAATGTTATTACTAGATGAAGAATCAATTAGAGAAACAATTGCTTTCCCAATGAATGCCAGTGGGGCAGACTCTTTAATGAATTCTCCATCTGTTGTAAAAGAAATTCAACTTAGAGAAGCTCATATAAAAATACGTGATAAAAATTAGAATAACTAAAAGGTTATTCTTTTTTGTAAAGTAGAGATTTTAAATGAGTAGATTTATTGACTTTAAAAGGTAGTTGTGTTAATCTGTGATTAAGTAAGATAATAGATTAGAGGGCTAATTATGAAAAAGAATATTAAATTTATATTAGTTTTATTTATTAGTATGATTGCTTTAAATAGTAAAGATGTTAAAGCTGCAACTACATTACCACAAACATATAATCAAAGTGGATATGAATATAGTATTGATGACGTTAGAGTTGAATGTTATAAAAGTAGTTCAGCAACTACCGTCGTAGCAGTCGGTGATAAATTAAAAGAGAATAAAATGGACGTTGCGGATAATAATATTACTATAAATCCTACTTTACAAAAAGGAACTGTTGCTAGTAACAGAGATGGTATAAGTATTAAACTTAATCTTAGTATGAAACAAAGCTTTGCTGATTTTGTTAAAAATTATTTAAATAGTACTAAAGGAACAGCTACTTATTATGTTTGTTTTCAAAAAGTAGATTATAAAATAAAAAAAGTAGATGGTTATAAAGGCGCAATTGATTTTAAATATTTATTAGTACAAAATTCTAGTCGTACTTCTGAAAAAATAACAGAAAAGTCTGGATATTTTTCAAAATCACAAACTATAGATGTTGCTGTTTTAAAAGATAGTGATCGAACAGTAACTACTAAATATTTAAGTTTAGATGGAAAAAATGTAGGTGGATCTGACTACATGATTATGACAGATGGTGAAAAAGAAATAGTTAAAAAAGGTTTAATGGTATACGTTCACGATATGGCTAACTTCAATAAATTCACTAGTGCCACTACACCTAGTACACCAAGTACTCCTCAACCTAGTAAACCAGCTACAAGTAATAAACCTGCTGCTAGTACTAAACCAGCAACTAGTAGTAAACCTACAAATACACAAACAGCTACAAACAAAAATCAACAATCTACTACAGTATCAATTCCTGATACTGCCGCAGATATGCCTATGATTGGAGCGATAGGAGCTATTCTTCTTTCTATAGGAAGTATCGTTCTCTTATTCCAAGTAAAGAAAAGACATAGTTAAAGATTTATCCTTTTAAAGAAACGACATAGTTAAAGATTTATCCTTCAAAGATAAGTCTTTTTTTTTATAAAAAATGTATAAATTTAAAAAAAAGACTCATTCTAAAAATAGAAGGAGGAAAATATGAAAAAATTATTATTACTATTTTTAGGATTATCAACACTTTTTATGACTGCTTGTGGTAATATGGAAGATACTCCTAGTAAAGCTGTAGAAGAATTTTTAGGAAAATATCAAAATATGGATCAAACTGTATTAACACAATTAGATGATATAGTAGAAAGTGAAGCAACATTAAATGATGACCAAAGAAAAGAATATAAAAGTTTAATGGAAAAACAATATCAAAATTTATCTTATAAAATCAAAGATGAAAATGTTGATGGTGATAATGCAACTGTCGATGTTGAAGTAGAAGTATTTGATTATGCTACTGCTTTAGATAAAGCTCAAGAATATTATGATAACAACAATGATGAATTTTTAGATGATGAAGGTAATTTAGATGATAGTAAATATATGGATTATCGAATTAAAGAAATGAACAATGTTGCTGATAAAAAGAAAGAAGAAATAACCTTTAATTTAGAAAAAGAAGATGGAAAATGGAAAGTTCAAAATTTAAGTGAAATAGATTTACAAAGAATTCATGGACTTTATAAATAAGAAAGTATTTTAATATTTTCTTTTTTTATACAATTATTAACAATAAAATAAGGATTACCTTAAGAAAAACTGTTGATATTTATGATAGTTTTTGTTAAAATTAAATTATAGTACAAAGGTTGGTGCATGATTATGAGTAAAATTAAAGTGTTTTTAAGCAGAGCTCTTAATGTACGAAATGGATACTTGTTAGGAATAGTACTTATGGTACTAGCTTTTTGTGTTGTAACTACATCATACGCTATATTTACAGCTAGTGCTGAAAGAAAAGGAGCTTTAAATATTGTAACAGGAAATCTTTATTCTTTAATAACAAGTGAATCTTTAAATAATGATAAACAAATTGTCGTAAATGATGGAGACTCAAAATCTATAGAAGTAGCTTTAACAAACGTTAATAGTATAGATGCCAAATTTAATTTCTATTATGATAGTACATCTAGTAATGTAGAAATTAGTTGTGAAGCTTCTGGAGATGATTGTCCTGGACAAGAAGGTTATGTTATCCCCAAAAATGGTTCTGAAGGAGATTCTAAAAACTTTGTTATTAAAATAACTAATAATGATAGTGTACCTGCTACTATTACTTTTGGAAGTAATGTAGGTCTTGCTAGTAAACCATTAGCTTTTCCTTCTGCAAAAAGTGCTTTAATTATTGGTGATCAATATCCAATAACAACAGTTGATCTAGTTAAGAAAGCCAACTCAGCTGTATCAACAGTAAGTATTAATGCAAATAGTGCTTCAAATCAAAAAAATATGTACCCATTCACTCATAAAGATGGAGTAACTGATTATAGATTTATTGGAACAAATCCAAATAACTGGATTAGATTTAATGATCAAGATTGGCGAATGATTGGTGTATTCGAACCAGAAAATAAAAATGGTGTTAAAGAATTAAGAATAAAACTAATCAGTGAAGAGAGTATTGGAACTTATTCTTATGATAATAAAAATGCTAGTAATGGTGCTCTTGATGAAAATGGTAAAGCCAATTGGTCTGATTCTACACTTAACTATTTATTAAATCCAAATCATGATGGAGTAGGTGGAAGCCTTTATTGGAACAGACAACAAGGACAATGTTATTTAGGAGCAAATGGTGCCACTACTAATTGTAACTTTACAGAAAATGGACTTAATGAAGATGCTAAGAAATTAATTTCTGAAGTTAAATGGAATTTAGGAACTACCGATACTATAGAAAATTTTGTCGCAGATGATTATTATAACTTTGAAAAAGGACAAGTTGTTTATCCTGGTTATGATAATAACTTTATCGGTTTTGTTGGACTTATGACACCTAGTGATTATATTTACACTTATGATCAAGTTGTAGATGTTACTAAGAGTTGGTTATATCAAAAACAAAAAGAATGGTTTATTTCTCCAGTAACAAATGGTACTAAGGTATTTACCAAAATAGAGGATGGAAACATTGAATTTGCAAGTCCTGCCTCTATAGATTATCAAGTTAGACCAGTAGTATATCTAAATGCTGATATTAAAATAATTGCTGGAGATGGAACTAAAAATAATCCATATCAATTACAAAAAGTAATATAAAAACTTCTCAAATGAGAAGTTTTTTTCTGCATTAAAAAAGGACTATAAGTCCTTTATCTTTTTATTGGTTCTCCTTCACTTTTTAGGATATGACGTGATGCAGCATCAATTTCAAATTCATATTTTCCAGTATTAGAACGAAGTTCTATTTCATAGACATAACCATCTTCCTCATCAAGTTTTACTTTTGTAAATTGAACATCTACATCTGTTAATTCCTTACTTTCCATCTTACCAGCAGCATCTAAAGCTATTTGTTTAGCCTCATCTTCACTTATAAGAGTAGGTTTAATAGGATTAGAATAATCTCCATATCCTTCAAAATTATTTTTAATTATTTTTCCGTTAGTTGCGTCTATAGTATAATCGAATCCTACATTGTTATAGAAGAATGTTACTTCATAAACAGGTGTTTCTTTATCAGTTTCTAATTCAATTTCATCCCAATATAAATCATCTTTATCTAGTTTAGTATTCTTAATAATAATATCTTTAACTTTATCTTTAGATATATACTTTAAATTGCGATATAAAAAGAAACCACCAACAGCTAGGATTACCACTACAATTACGCCTATAATAATCCACTTGATATTCTTTTTCATTATTATGTATTCCTCCTTAGCTTGATTCTACCACACTTCATATTAAAAGACAATATCAAGAAGAAGTCTTACAGTAAAGTAAAATTAATATCACAAACTTTATGATAATATGCCTTTGATTATAATTATTAAAAGGTAAAGAGAATTATTTTAATGTTTATGCAGCCTCAAGCGAAGTTGTACTTGATATTGATAGGGCTAGAGTCTTGTAGTATAATTGAATTTAAAGTATTAGATGTATAAATTGATTTTCTTAATAATAGATAAAATAATATTTATGTAATTAGTTATAAAAGTAAAATGTACGAAGGAGAAACTAATATGAATGTAAAAATTAATAAGGTTAACTATAATGATAGAAAAAAATTAGAAAGATTATTACAATTATATTTGCATGATTTAAGCTTGTTTTTTCCTATTCCGTTCAATTCAGAAATATGTGAGTACGAATATGATTTAAATAAGTATTTTGAAGATAATTATGCATATTTTATTCAATCAGAAAAAGATATATTAGGATTTATTCTTATTGACCATAATGCTAAAGATAATTATGAAATAAGTGAAATGTTTGTGTTGAATAATTATAAGAGAAAAAAAGTTGGGGAGAAAGCAGTAACAAAAATATTCGATAAATACAAAGGGAATTGGACAATAAAAGTTGTTCCGTCTTCTCCAATAGCAGAATCTTTTTGGAAAAAAGTTGTTAATAATTATACCAAAGGAAATTATAGGATTGAATATACTGGAAAATACAATAGGGAAGAATTATATTTTACAAATATTTAATAATATCTGTTTATAGGAATCTCGTAAGAGAAATTTAAAACTAAACTCCATTCTTTTTACAAACTTTGATATTTCATTTTGATACGTTATGTTATCTTGGAAATATTTAACAAAGCTATTGATGAAGAGATATTTAGAATTATTTTATTTCATTTTAATATACTTTAAATAGGTGAAGTAAATGAAAAAATTAATACTTTTTTTTATTTTAATAAATTTTATATTTATCCCAACTAATGTTTATGCAGCCTCAAGTGAAGCCGTACTTGATATAGATAGTGATAGAGTCTTCTTTTGTAATAATTGTCATGAAAAAAGACTTATTGCCTCAATTACCAAAATTATGACAGCTGTTATAGCACTAGAAAATGGAAATATTAATGATACCGTTACTGCAGGAGAAGAAGTATTAAAAATGTATGGTTCTAATATTTATATTGAATATAAAGAGAAAATGTCTTTAAAAGATTTACTTTATGGTCTTATTCTTAGAAGTGGTAATGATGCCGCTGTTGTTATCGCTAATCATATTTCTAAAAATGAAGAAGAATTTGTAAAACTCATGAATAAAAAAGCCCAAGAAATAGGGATGAAAGATACAATCTTTAAAAATTGTCATGGATTAGATGAAGAAACTCAAAATTATTCAACAGCTTATGATATGGCTCTTCTTTCTAAATATGCTTACAAAAACTTCAAAATGTTTAGACAAATATCTGGTACTAAAGAATATGAAACTAATACCAAAAAGAAAAGTTATGTTTGGTATAATCGAAATGATTTCTTAAAAAATTATAAATATGCCACAGGTGGAAAAACAGGGTATACACCTAGTGCTGGAAAAACCTTAGTAACAACAGCTTCTAAAAACAATTTTAATATCACCACAGTCAGTCTTAATGATCCTAATATGTATGAAAATCACATTAATCTAGATAATAGTATTTATAAAAATTATAAGAAATATGATATCGTTAATAAAAACACCATAAATTTAAATGATTCCTTTTATAAAGATAAATTATATCTCAAAGAAAACTTTTCTTATCCTTTAACCGAAACTGAAACTAATAACTTAAAAACTATTTTAAAAGTAGATAAACTAGAAAAATACCATAATAACGATAAAGTAGGAGTCTATGAAATTTATTTAAAAGATAAATTATTAAAAAGAATAGATGTTTTTGTAAAAATAAAAAAAGAAGATAAATCCTTCTTTCAAAAATTATTTGGTTCTTAATCTAAAAAAGTTAATACTAGGGCGAGAACCTATTCTAAAATTAAAATCACTACAACCAATACCACTGGAAACATAAAGTTCAGTATCATTTAAAGTATAATGTTCATCAGGATATTTTAAAGCACCATCTTTTTTGAAAATAATAGGTAAATAGGGAATTCTAATTTGACCATTATGAGAATGACCAGATAGAATTAAATTAGGATGATGCTTTTCCAATATTTTATCAGCACTATCAGGTTCATGAACTAAAGTAATAGTATAATTAAGTGTATTCGTATTTAAAAAAGCATTTTCAATATTTTGATCAGATTTAGTATTAGAGATTCCCACCATTGAAATAGTAGAACCATCATCAGCATATATTAAATCAGAAGAATTATCTAGAATTGTAAAATTACATTGATTTAAAACCGCTGTAAAAACATCTTTATCTTCTTCACCACTAACAGCATATTTACCAATAGAAGCATCTAACTTAGCTAACTCTTTAGTTAGCTTTTCTTGTTCCTTAATATCAATTTCATAATTTTCATCAATTAAATCTCCAGTAAAAACAATAATATCAGGCTTTCTTTCATTAATAATTTTAACTAGATTTTTAACCTCATCTAAAAAGATTGTACTTCCATAATGTAAATCTGAAAACTGTACTACTTTAGTACCACTAAAATCTTGTGGAAGAGCACTAGATGTAATAGCCTTTTCCTTAACGATTATTCCTAAAGTAGAAATATATTTAGTATATATAGTATTAAACATAATAACAACAAAAGCCACACAAAATACTTTTAGGAATAATATAAAATTTTTTTTGATTTTTTCTTGTCTTTCAATATCCTCTAAATGTTCTTGTTTGTCCTTGTTGATTTCCTCTCTAGATTTCATATATCTTCACCAATATTATTTTACCATATTTTAAATTATTCGTTTACTTAAATTTGATTTTTTGGTATACTGTTATGTAAAGGAAAAAAGGCGAGGTGGTTTAGATGGCTAAACGTAAAAAAGCAGTAGAACAAGAATCACTTTCAATATATGTATTCTTTTTAACAGCTTTAGCAATCTTTGTTAATGTTTTAAGAGGAATTAGTATTGATATTGATTTATATTCTGTTAGCTTATGTGTGTTTCTATATCCAGTAGTATTTTATGTACTTAATATGATAATTAAAAAATTTGGTTATCATAAAGGATTAGAAGCCATGTTTATATCAGCTGGTGTGATGATACTATTTATGATAATTAGTGGATTTATATTTCACAAAGAAATTACTATTATGACTTATTTAGGATTTGTAGTTAGTTATATTAGTAGTTGTTTTATTGATTTAATAATTTACTATTACTTATTTATGAATACCGTAGTTCCAAAAATTGCTTTATTTACCAATTATCTTTTTGTAGTTATGATAAATGAAATAGTATATTTAACATTTACTTTAAATGGTGTATTAGCTAATGATTTCTGGATGGTATTTGTATTAGAAGTAGGTATTCAATCAATAATCGCATTTATTTTAACCATTTATGATCATAGTAAAGAATTATATTCAAAATAGGATATAATTTTTTTTAGGGTCAAAAAAGGTAAAAACTTGATTAAGTTCAAGTTTTAATATAGATAAAAATAAAAAATGGAGGTAGTAATATATGCGTATGCTTATAAGTATGGAATTATTTCGTGTTGAAAAGGAGGATCTTTTAAAACAAATTGAAGATTACTTTGCTAAAGATTATGGAGTAAAAATAAAATATTCCAAAAGAGAAAAAACTTTTACAAGAGAAGATAATACTTTAGAAGATGTAGATGATTTTTTAAGTGATTGTCTTTGTATTCAAAGATTAAAAGATATGAAAGAACACCTAAAAGAATTAGAAACAGACAGAGAAGAAATAGCCCAAATGTCTCTTGATTTTATTGAAGATGATTTAACAGATTATCATAAAGTTGTCGATTTCTTTTGTGATGCTCATGGAATACTTAAAAAGTATCAAGGTACTGGAGCTATAAAATTACCTAGTAGAGAAATTAGTGAAAAACTAAGAGAGAGTGGTTACACTCAATTAGATAGAGTAGTTATGGAAAATAAAGAAGAATATTTAAGATATAATAAAAATCTAAAACAAATGACTTTAGAAAGTGATAATGAAGAATTAGTAGCCAAGTTCTTAATTTCTAATACTTTAGATTATTTAAATATGTTTAGATTTTTAGATCCTAAAATGGGAGAATGTTTTGAAATATTTAAAGAAAAATTCAAAGAAGAAAATAAAGAAGTAGAAGAAAAACCAAAAGTTAAGACATTAGAAAAAGTAGCGTAAGGCTACCTTTTGTTTTTTATAAGAAACTTAATAACGTTAATATAATATTATGAAACATATGCATAGTAATTGAAGTAAATATTGTATCAGTTTTTACATACATCATCGCTAAAGATATTCCTAAAGAAGTATAAGGAATAATATATAAAAGTTCACTTGGACTAGTCAAAACTGTTAAAACATGAAGAGAACCAAATACCAGACCAGACATTAAAATAAATACTCCTTTATTATGAAAAATCTTTTTAAAAGTTTTCCTAAACATTATTTCTTCTAAAAAAGGACCAATAATACCCGTATTAATAAGCATAATTAAAGGAGAAACATCTATTAAATCCTGAACCATCTTTTCATTAGTTGCGCCTTGTCCCTGAAAGAACAGGCTAATCAAAATATTAGATGCCATCATAACTAATAGACCAATTAACCAATAACGTGTTCCCACATCAAAACACTCATTAAAATTATCTTTAAAACGTTTAAATTCTTTCTTTAGTTCCTTTCTATATAATAAGTAAAAAATTATACCAATCATAATATTCGAAAAAGTACTAAGTAAAATACCTCCAGTAGGTGTTACATCTTTAAGAGAAAATAACCATATTGGAATAAGTTGAAAATAACGTCCAAAGAAAAATATTAAAAATACTAACAATACCTTAAAAATAGTTTTTATTTTTTTCATGATTATCACCTAAAAAAATTATATCATAATACTAAAAAAATAAAGCTAAATATTTACAATAATATTACTTTATTATAATCTATAAATAGAGGTGATACAGTGGAATATAGAGATTTATATGATGAAAACAGATGTCTTACTGGAGAAAAAATCTTAAAAGGTGAAGTAGTACCTCAAGGAAGATTTTATATTACAGTAGCGGTATTTATTGAAAATTATAAAGATGAGTTTTTATTACAAATAAATAAAAAATATAATATGTGGACTACTACAGGAGGTCATCCTAAAAGTGGGGAAACTAGTCTTGAGGGAATAATAACTGAAATAAAAGAAGAATTAGGTATTGATGTTTCCAAAGATGAATTAAAATTATTTAAAACTATTAAAACTGAAGATGATTTTGTTGATTTATATTATTTAAAGAAAGATATAAAGATTGAAGATATAGTTAAACAAGATGAAGAAGTAGGGGATGTAAAGTGGTTTAGTAAAGAACAGATAAAAGAATTAATTAAAGAATCTAAATTTTTACCACCACATATAGCTTTCTTTTATGATTGTCTAGAATATTTAAATAAGGAGTAATAACATGAAAATAACACTAATAACAGGAAATTGGGCTAAAGTAGCTCAAGCCAAAACTTTTTTAGAACCTCATGGTATAGAGATTGATAATGTAAAAATGGATACTATTGAAATACAAGCCGATACTGTTGAGGAAGTTGCCAAATATTCCGCTAAATGGGCAAGTGAAGAATTAAAAGCAAATGTTGTAAAAAATGATACTGGAATAATGATAGAGGGACTAAATGGTTTTCCTGCTGCCTATACACATTATGCTCAAGATACACTTGGTATGGAAGGAATATTAAAACTAATGGAAGGTGTAGAAAATAGAAAAGCAAAATTTGTTCAAGCTCTAGCATATTGCGAATATGGAAAAGAACCAGTCGTTTTCTCATCAATCACAGAAGGAACTATTGCCAAAGAACAAAGTGGCGAACATGGTTGGAGTTGGGACTTTATATTTATACCTAATGGTCATGATAAAACTCTAGGTAACTATGAAGATGATGAACGTTTTAAGATGTGGAATGATACAGGATACCAGCAATTAGCAGAATATTTAGAAAAAAAGTCCTAAAAAATTTGGTAAATAAGAAAAAGTATGATATAATCATATCGAGAAAGGAGCGGGAATATAACTCGCTCTTTGCTTTGTAAAAAGGAGGAATTATGAAAGAAGAAGTCAAAAAGATATTAGATCCTGAAATAAAATCATTTAATGTCGTAATTGATGATGTTTATATTGAAACAGTAGAAAATAGACCTGTTTTAAATATCGTTGTTGATAGTGATGATGTTATTGATTTAGATCTTATAACTGAAGTATCTAGAGTTATTAATAAAAAAATAGATGAAGGTAATATCATAAATGAAGATTTTGATGAATTAGATATTTATGCGAAAAGTAAAGAAGGAGAAGAAAATGAATAAAAAAGAATTTTTAAGTGCCGTAGATAACATTGTAAAAGAAAAAAATATTGATCCTGAAGTAGTATATGAAGCCATGGAACTTGCTCTTACTTCAGCCTATAAGAAAAATTTTAAATCAAAAACTAATGTAAAAGTATTTATTAATCGTGAAACAGGAGATATCAAAGTATATTCTTATTTAAGAGTTGTAGACGATAATAAACCAGAAGAGTTACCAGAAGAATTAGAACTTGATGAAGATGGTAATGAAATTGAAGTAGAGTTATTTAACCCCGAAACAGAAATTAAATTATCTGAAGCTAGAAAAATTGATAAATCTTTAAATGTAGGAGATACTATTGATACAGAAGTTACACCAAATGACTTTGGACGTGTAGCCGCATCAACTGCTAAACAAGTTATTATTCAAAAAGTTCGTGAAGCTGAAAGAAATAGTATTTTAGCGGAATTTGGAGATAAACAAGACGAATTATTAATAGGTACAGTTGCTTTAGAAGATACTGATAATTATTTCATTGATTTAGGAAGAACTAATGGTATTTTACCTAAAAGAGATATTATCCCAGGAGAAAAAATTGAAATGGGAAGTCAAATCAAAGTATATGTTAGTAAAGTAGATAATAATGGAAAAAATCTATTAGTTCTATTAAGTAGAACACATTATAACTTTGTAAAAAGATTATTTGAACTTGAAATTCCTGAACTTACTGATGGAACAATTCTTTTATATAGTGTCGCAAGAATTCCTGGAGTTAGAAGTAAAGTTGCGATTGAATCAACTAACTCTAATGTAGATCCAATCGGAGCTTGTATTGGTGAAAAAGGAAGTAGAATTGCGAGAATTATTGAAGAATTACATGGAGAAAAAATTGATATCGTAAAATATGATAAAGATCCAGCTAGATTTATAGAAAATGCTTTAAGTCCTGCTAAAGAATTAACAGTTATGATTCTAGATGAGAAAAAACGTGAAGCTCTAGTAATCGCTGATGGTGATAATTTCTCACTTGCTATTGGAAAAGGTGGACAAAATGCTAAACTTGCTAGTAGACTTACACATTATAAAATTGATATCAAGACACCTGAACAAGCTAAAGCCGATGGAATTAATATAGTTTCCAGAGATTAATAAAAGGAGGTAATTAATTATGAGAAAAGAGAAAAAAATTCCTATGCGTACTTGCGTAGTTACTCACGAAAAATTACCTAAAGGACAACTACTTAGAATTGTTAGAAACAAAGAACTTGGTGTTAAAGTTGATGAAACAGGTAAACTAAATGGTAGAGGAGTTTACATAAAAAAAGATTTAGAAGTTCTAAATAAAGTAAAGAAGAATAAAATATTAGATAAAAGACTAGAAATAGAAGTACCAGAGGAAGTGTATTTAGATATAGAAGAAATATTAAAAAATGAAAAATAATAAAGTGAGGTGAATTGTATATGATGAATATCAAAGAATATGCAGAAGACGTAAATAAAAGTGTTGAAGAAATACTAAAGTTATGTCAAAAAATTGGGATTAATGCCCAAGATGAAAATACAGAATTAGAAGAAACAGATATCATTTTATTAGATAACGAAATACAAGATGCTGAAGATTATGTTGAAGGGGATACTTCTGAATATAGAGAAGAAGATGATGATGACGAATATGAAGAAAACAACTATGATGACGATGAAACATTTGAAAAAGTAATGAATTTAGCCGCAT
>CANRDQ010000026.1 GCA_947629395.1 uncultured Bacilli bacterium | reverse complement strand
AAGATCATTTCCGTCGCTTTTTACAAGCAACGTTATTAATATATCAAACATTTTTTACTCTGTCAACACTTTTTTTATTTATTTTTTTACATAATAATTAGACACAATTTAACAACATACTTTTTTATCTTTTTCTTATTCAGATTACAATAAAATATGTTTGATTGTGTTTTAGCTTTGACATCGAAATGTTCTACATATTAACACAATTTTACACTGATTTTTTCCAGTGCCCATTTAATATAACAAACCACCTTTTGTTTGTCAACAAAAAAAGTGCATTTTTTTCACTTTTTATATATTTTATTCTAAATTCCTTTAAAAATGACAAAATAGTAATAAAAAAAAGCAATTTTATTATTTAATTTTATTGCTTTGTATATTTTACATTTTTATATTGTTCATAATATTTTTCCACTACACCTGGTAGAAAACATAATTCTTTATTACGAACTAATTCTATTAATTCTGATAACTGACTTTTTAACACATAGTCTAATTTATCAGAATATCCCATAAGTTCTTTATGATATTTATATTCTCCTCGGTCTAATACTTTAAATGATCCATCTGGAAATACTCTTAAGTCTAAATCATAATCAATATATTTAATAGTATCTTCTTCCACTATGGCTGGGGAAGCTATATTACAATAATAATAAATTCCATCTTTTTTGTATTGACCTATAATATTGTACCATTTGTCTTTAAAAAAATATAAAACTGCTGGTTCTTTAGTTTTCCATGTTCTGCCATCTGATTCTGTAACTTTAGTTCTATTATTTCCAAATATTAAATAGTCATCATGAATTTCTAGTAAAACTGCTTCATCCCAAGATCTGTGGATTTTTTTATTATGCTTATAACTATGTATGTTATATCTTTTTCCTATTTCTAATTTCATTTTAATACCTCGCGTCTCTTTCAACATTATATCGCTTTTTTAGGGACTTTTCAACAAAAGAAAAATATCCTTATATATAAAGGATATTATTTTAACGATTTCCAAACAATGAAATTAAGACTAAACCTACTAGAACAGTACCAACTACAACAATCGTAGGAACAGTCGCATCTTTTCCAAAACTTAAAACAAATTCTCTTAAACTAGCGGTCTTTTCATCTAAAAAATGAGTTAAACCAGCAAACATTGATAACGTCATCATCCTAATCACCTCTTTTATTTTGTATCTTTATTTTTTTTAGAACTTTTCTTTTTTGATTTCTTTTCTTTAACAACTTCAGCTTCATATACTGAAACTTCTACTTGTTTTGTATTAGGTGTTTCAATATCAACTTTTAAATCCTTATTAATTTTAAAGGAACATATAATATCAATGATTGAATATAAAATTAGGAATATACCAATAACTTGAGTGATAAGAACAGCTCCTTGAAATGGATTAAAGAGAATAATAACCCCACATATAGTAGAAATTAGAGCTACTATAAATGTAGTTTTCCACATTTCACTTGAAAGTTTTTTTAATTCTAGAGCATATTGTAATTTCATAGCACTATTTAAAATAATACCTACTCCTATAATTATAGGAATAATACTAGCGATTGCTACTGGATTAGAAATAATGATAACTCCTAAAACTACAGAAATGATTCCATAAGCAATGCCTAATACTTTATTATCTTTACCTGTAAAATAATTAATAAAAGCTAAAGCTCCCATAGCAATAATGACAGATCCTACAACATAAGAAATAGTAACTATTGTTTCTTCAGATTTTAAAAGAAGTAATAATCCAAATATAAACAATATAATTGATGAGACAATTCCACTTTTATAATTTTTTCTTATAAATATTTCCATCTTTTACCTCCATATATATACACTATCTTTAATAATTATATCATAAATTGAATTTATTTACTTATTTTTTCTGATTTTAATATTCGATTTACATCTACTTTTTCCACAAAAACTGTTGAAAACAAAAAAAAAAGAGCATCCCTACTCTTTCTTAATTCTATATTTTTTCCACTAAAAATGTTAATAACTCTTCTGGCTTTTCTTTGTTCATACAAATATCGTGGATTAAATCAATAATTGGTACTTTGGCTTTTTTATCATTTAAAAGTTTATATATTGATTTAACTGTGTAAAGTCCTTCTACTGTATTTTTTGATAGATATGTATCAATTTCTTCTGGGGAAGCTTTTCTTCCTAATAATTCACCAAAGGAGAAATTTCTACTTTTAAAACTAGTACAGGTTAATAGTAAATCTCCAAATCCTGCATAGCTTAAAACAGTTTTAGGATCACCATCAAATACATCGATGATAGTTTTCATATCATGTAATGCTTCAGTAAGTAACATTGCTCTAGTTGAATCGTTACCACCTAAACCATGAATCATTCCTGAAGCTAAAGCTATAACGTTTTTAATAGCTCCACAAGTTTCTACTCCAATCACATCTTCTGTATGACGAAGTTTTAAAAATTTATTTCTTAATGCCTTGTCTACTCTTTCGGCTGTTTCTACACTTGTTGAACCAAGAGTTAAAGCACAAGGGTTCTTACTAGCTATATCAATTGCAAATGTTGGTCCAGATATTACAGCTATATTATTATTAACAATATACTTTTCTACTATTTGATTTAAGAAAAGACCTGTTTCTTGTTCAATTCCTTTACTAGCAATGCAAAAATGCATATCTTCTTTTACTTTGTTTTGAATTAACTTCATAGTGTCATCTATAAAAGCTGCAGGTATCGCAATAAATATAACATCTTTATTATTAATACATTCTTCAATATCATTAGTTATTTTTACTTCAGGGTCGATTTTTACTCCTGGTAAAGTTACTGTTTCACCAGTTTCCTCTAGAGTTCTTTTTTCATCTGGAAATTTTGTCCACATCATTACTTCATGTTTATTACTACTCATAACAGTAGACAATGCTACCCCGTACGCTCCTGTACCTAAAATTCCTATTTTCATTATTTACCATCCTTTTTTGTTTATTCAAACGTTGATTCAAGACTTGATGGTTGTACTTGAATAAAAGTATTTCCATCATTGATTTTTACCTCACTACCATCCTCATACGCATATTTAATTTTATCACTACGTGTAGATTTTGTCCACCATATTTTTTTGGCATAACCATTAGTAATATAGTAGCCTTCTCCACTGCCAGCTGTATCTAAATCTTGGCGTCCGTAATTATCAATACTTCTATTTTTTACACTTTGGATAATAATATTTTTATATTGTAATTGTTTGCCTGTTACTTTGTCTATATGAGGTTTTTCATTCATAAAACGTAAATAAGTTTTAGTTTCACTATCATAAGTATAAGAACGAACTTCACTATTAGAATAAGGAATGGTTACTGTATTAGCGATTATAGCGTCATCCTCTTCTTCTATATATTCAGAATCATCATTTTTAGTTTTAGCTTTAAATAAATTAATTTCTTTAGCACTATAATTTAGTAATAGCCAATCATAACTTTTAGTATCATAATCAAGTGCTTTAGCAGTCTCATATATATCATCTGTACTAGTGAACACATTATGAGGGGAAGCTATTTGTTTATCTCTCCAAAAAGCTTTTTGACCATTGTTCATACCATTCAAATTATTAACCGCGAACTTTTTAATATCATTTTCGGCATAAGTACTCCATCCATAATGAGCATATAAAGCATCATTTTCTAAAGCATAATCTAAAAAATAATGTCTAGAAGAACGAACTGGTCCAATTAAGTCTACATCTTTATCCTTATATAAAGCCATAATTCTAGTCAGACCACCTTCAACAATAGCTTCATAAGTAATATAAGCTTTATCAAGACCAGCATGAGCATTTGCTCCTACGTTGTTATCAATCATAACAGCAATCGGTCTTTCATGACTATTTATATCCACAATCTTAATGGTCTCTATCTTTGTCTTTTTAGTATCTTTTTTGAACATATTTAAATAAAAATAAATACCTACACTAATTCCAATCAATAATATTAAAGATATCACCGTTATTATAATTCTTTTTTTCTTTTGTTTTTTCTTTTTTTGTGTCTCGTCAAATTTTAGTAATTGTTCAAACATGACTAATTCCTCCCTTTTTATTATTTTCCAAAAAAGTTTATATATTAATTTTATTTATAAACACAAAAAGGCACAACGTGCCTATGTCCAATTTACAATATTTTTTGTTTTTTCAACAACTCTTTTTAAATCTTCTTCACTAAACGGTTTAGTTAGAATATCAACGATATTATATTTATATGCTTTTTCCATTGTTTCTCTGGCACTTTCTCCTGTAATTATAGAAGTTGGAATTTTCTTAAATAAATTATGTTCTTTAAAATAATCTAACACCTCAAAACCATTTACATTAGGCATATTTAAATCAAGTAATAATCCTGTAATCATATTTTCATTGTTCTTAATAGTTTCAATTACTTCTTTTCCATCTTCTAATACTTTTACATGATCATCATCAAAGGTTTTTTCAACAAAAGTTCTAACAATATTAGAGTCATCTGCTACCAAAAATACTTTATCAGTATAAAGTGGCGCAATTACATCAGTATCCGTTATATCATAAGAACGAGTTGAAGGGGTTGTTTCTGTTGAGACAGAAGCACTATTTCCTAAATACTGTTCAATGAGTGAACGTGCTTTTTCTGCTTCGGCTTTTAATTGTTCAAAATTCATATTTATATAACTACTATTATTTTCTTTACTTTTCATTTCATGTTGAAAAGCTATTTCTCCTAATTGTGAAAAACCAAAATATCGTGCATCACTTTTTAAAGAATGAACTAAAATTGCATAATTATTCATATCCCCAACATTCATATATTCTTCAAGTTGAGGTATTTTTTTGTTAATAGCGGTAAGTAGCTCACCTATAGTCTCATTATAAGTATCAATATCGCCAAATAACTCTAAACTTTTTTCTACATCAACACCGTTACTAATTAACATTTCAATATTCTTTTCACCCATAATATCTACTCTCCTATAATAATTATAACATTATTTTTATAAATGCAAAAAAAATCCTAGTAATTTACTAGAATTTGACATTATTGGTCATCTTTTGAGATGTTTTTATTAAAAAATGAGATGTTTTTAACTTTTATTTTTTTTAACTATTGACACTATTTTACTCCTGTTGGTGCTGTTGTTGAAAATGCTTTATTTCCTTTGATCATATAAATCTATTATTTAATATGTTTATGATTTCTAATATGGTTACTTCTAGTATCTTTTAAAGATAAACTAATAATTTATTCAAACAAAAAAAGAGGAATTATCCTCTTAATTATTCAATTGTAATATTTTCAACAAGAGGCTTTAATGGTTCTGGTTTAATTACCTCAGGCTCTTGTATTGGAGCAACATCCTGATAAGCAAGTGATGATTCAGGAGCAGTTGCTTCTACTGATTCTGTAAAGTAAGTTGGGTTATAACTTGGAACTTGTTCATGAACTGGCATAACCGGTCTAGGTGGTTCTGGCTGTGGTTGTGGTTGCTGTTGTTGAGGAGTATTATTACCATCCCAAATTTCAACAACATTACAGTTACCACTCTTAGGTGCTGGATCTGGCATTTGTAATTTAACAATTAATGGAACTCTGAATGCCATACCGAATCCTAAACAAGTACCAGCTTGTAAACTTTTTTGTTTTTCAACAATTTCATCACTGATGTTTGGAACCATTTTTTTGATATAGTCAACATCAACTGGGTGGTTCATCTTAAATATTAAGAAGTTTGAACATTGTGAAATAACGGTATCAGAAAGTTCTACTGGTCTTTGAGAAATTAATCCTAATAACACACCATATTTACGACCTTCTTTAGCAATACGTTCAAATATATTATAACCAATTAAGAAACGGTCAGTATCATTTTGAATATAACGGTGAGCTTCTTCAACAATAATGTGGAAAGGAATACTAGCTCTATCGTCTAATGATTTAGCAAATTCAAATATTAAACGAGAATAAATCTTCGTAATTACTTTCGCAAAATCATCATCTACATCATCTAAATTAATATTAACAATTTGATATTTGTTTCCATTGGAAATAAGTAAAGATGATAAATATTGTTCAAGAGTCATGTATTCTCCAACTTCAAAGTATTTATGATTGTTACCAATAATTAAATCATGAAGTCTAACTCTAATAGTTACAGAATCACCATAAGTATTTTCATTTCTTAACCAACCTTCACTAATTAAAGTAAAGTTAAGAGCTTTTTCTAGATCATCTAATGTATAGAAAACTCCACCTTGTGGTTCATAAGAATCATATTCATCTTTAATAAATCCAGAAATATATTCTGTAAGAAGAACACTTTCAGCAAATTCTCCATCTTGATCGATTAAGAATAATTCTCTAAATTTACGAGTATATCCAATACCTTCTACTACAGCTTCTAAGTTAAATTCTTTTGTAGAACAACTTGCTAAAATTGAGAAGACATCATTTCTCTTATTTGGAGAAGTTTGATTTGTATATAAAATAGTCATTATAGCTTTAGCAATTAAATGGTTTTTATAAGCGTTTGCATCTACTCCATCTTCAGCAAAAATCATAGCAAGTTTAAGCATTCTCTCGATAATTGGTAATTGAGAGTGAGTTGTAGCTTGTAATAATAAAGCTAAATCCTGAACATTTAGTAAATAGATTGGAAGTCTTAATGGTTCACCAACTCCATCAGCTTCGTTTGTAGTATAAAATTTATAATGATAATTTGGATTAATTTCATTTAAGTTTCTAAAGGCATTATAATATTCACCTGAAGAATCAAAGAATAACATGTTTGCTTTATAAGGAAATAATCTCTCATCATGAAACATATTTTGTACAACTCTACTAACACCACAAGATTTTCCTGAACCAGTGTTACCAAAAATAGCAAAGTGATTACTGAAGAAGTTATTAACATCTAGGTAAACAGGACATTCATTATAATATGGACTTTGTCCTAATAGCATATAACCTTTCTCATCACGACCTACAATTAAAGGTATTTCATCAGGTTCAATAACTCTTATTTTAGCATCTAATGAAGGCTTTCTTAAAACACCTCCTAAAAGTTTACCATTAGAGATTTCTCCTAAAAATCTAGCACGAACAATAGAATTGTCCATATCATCAATTTCACCTAAAATTTTCTTTTCACTATCTTCAAAAATAATATGCAAATTCATTAAGTTCATGGTAACTTTAATACCATCTTTAATTTTAATATTTGCTGAATGATCACTAATATACACGATTTTTTCAAACATAATTATCCCTCTTTATCTTTCCTAGTATACTAATCTACTTTAAATTATACTATTTCTTAAATCAATAATCAAGATAAAAAACAGACATTTACCTTTATGTTAAATAAAAATTTAAGTTCCACTTTAATATATATAAGTAGACGTTACTTTTTAACACAAAATATTATATAATATACTCCAACACTTTGCTTGTCCTATAAAGGAGGTTTCTAAAATGACAAGTACTGTGAAAAATAAAAAGTATTCACACTTAACAAAAGAAGAAAGAGAAATTATAGAAACAATGTTAAAGCAAAGATATTCTCTTACAGAAATTGCTTTTACTATTTCTAGAGATAAAACTACTATTTCTAAAGAGATTAAAAAACATAGATATATTATATATCCAGAAAATTATACTATCAATTGGTGTATTCATAGATCTGAATGTAAAGAATTTAATTGTACTAACGAAAAAGAATGTTTTGATATGGTATGTCCTAGATTAAAGAAAAGTCCTTATGTTTGTAATGGATGTGATAAAAAACAATATTGTAGACTAGCTAAATTTTATTATGATGCCAGAAATTCTTATAATGAATATTTAGATACTCTTTCTAATTCTAGAATAGGCATTAGATTATCTACAGATGAAGAAAGAAAAATTGAAAGCAAGATATATGACTTAATTGTCAACAAACAACAAAGTATTAACGAAATATACATTAACAATCCTGATATATTATTTTTTTCTAAACCTACTTTTTATTCTTATGTTAACCAAGGATTATTTCATATAAAAAATATTGATTTAAGACGTAAAGTTAGTTATAAACCTAGAATATCAGAAAATAAAAGATCTAGATTAGAAACAAAGATAAGGATTAATAGAACATATAAAGATTTTATTAATTTCATTAGTCTACATCCTAGACTTAATATTGTTGAAATGGATACTGTTGAAGGTGTAAAAGGTGGCAAAGTGCTTTTGACTTTGTTTTTTAGAAATCATAATTTAATGTTGATTTATCTTTTAGAACACAAAGACACTACAGAAGTTAATAAAGTTTTTGATAAACTTAAAACATCTTTAGGACTACCTTTGTTTAGAAAGTTATTTAGGGTTATTTTAACTGATAATGGTAGTGAGTTTTTTAATCCTGACTCTATAGAAAAATTCCATGGAAGAAAATGTATAAATTTATTTTATTGTGATCCTTGTGCTTCTTGGCAAAAAGGTGGGATAGAAAAGAATCACGAATATATAAGATATGTTTTACCTAAAGGATCAACTTTTAATTTTCTCACAAAAGAAGATGTTATTTTACTATCTAATCATATCAATAATACTCCAAGAGGAGTATTACAAAATACAACTCCATATAATTCTTTTGTTAAGAAATATGGAAAAGAAATAATAGAAAAATTAAATATATCTTATATAAAACCAAACGAAGTTAATCATTCAAAAAAATTATTAGAAGATCATAACGAAAGAAAAAAATCACTAATGAAACTCATAAGTGATTTAGAACATTATTATCAATTCAAACACAAAACACTTGATAATAATATCAAACAAACAATAATTAATTATTTTTTATACAATTGGTATCTTTATACCGACGAGGATATATTTTACAATTCAATAAAAATAATTAATGATATAATTCAAAAATAATTATTTTTGAATTATAAGGACAAGCAAAGTGTAATTTTATTATAGACTAACGAGGTGGAAGTTATTTTTAAAAATTCACTTTCTTCTCTCCTTTAGTGTGTAATAAAATACCATTTTTCACTTGTTGATATTTATTTTAACATATTATCACATAAAATAAAAGAAGAAAATTCCTTTATTTGTAGAACTTTCTTCTTAAATTTAATAACTACTATTTAGTGGAAGTTATTTTTTAATTCAACCAATTATTTTTTAACTAAAAAAAAGCGAGTCTACTCAGTAGACCCGTTACTTATTTTAACTTTTAATAGTCTTCTTTTTAGATAATACTTTTCCTTTATTTATTTTTTCTTCATCAACTAGAAATGGATTTTGAATAACATCTCCCCTAGCCATATTTCCAAAAATCATATCATTATAATCACGAGTAACTAGCAAGTCTCCATTGGCTCTTACTCCTGGATATTGTTGTTGAATTTGATCGTTCATCATATATTGAATATTTACATCTGAATATTTTTCAATTAAGTGATTAACAGCTGTTAAAAAGGCTTCATCACTTATTTCTAATTTTTCTTTATTCTTAAGTGCCTTTTCTCTAACTGGGAAGAATGTCATTAATTTCCATTTTCCTGATATTGGATGATGTCTTAAAAATTCTCCCATATCATCTAAGTCAGCAATGTTCTTACTAGTAACAACTGTATTAATATCAACTTTAACACCTGCTTCCATTAAGTGTTCAATTCTATCAATAACAGTCTTTCTATGTTCAATACCTCTACCAAGGGCTTTATTGGTATCATCATTAAATGAATCAATAGATAAAGCGACTAAGTCAATATAAGGTTTTAATTCTTCTATTTTTTCTGGAGTTAATAATTTTCCATTTGTAGTAATCTTATTATAGATACCATGTTCTTTTGCGTACTTAATCAGTTCAGGAGCATGAGGTACAAGTAGTGCTTCACCTCCAGACCAAGTAATTTGGTCAGTACCAAATCCTATTATCCCATCTAATATTTTCATATGTTCTTCAAATGTAAAATTATTAATACTACTTAATGATCTAAAGCAATACTCACAATTTTCATTACATTTTTCAGTAATCCACCAACACATTTTGCGAGTGTTCATTATATTCCTCCTATATCTTTTATTTAATGATTCAGTGCACTTTAATCATTACATACTTATTATATGTGTATTTTAGTACACTTGTCAAGCTATAATTGTTAAAATCTTAATTTTTTTACAAATTACACTCTTAATACCTTTTTATTAACTCTAAAACAGATATTAATAGAGATGGACATATGAAGTATAGATATAAGAGAAAGCCATTTTTTAGAAAAGGTTTACCAAATTTCAAAGAATTAAAAAATAAATTTTATATTAAGGACCTACTCCAAAATAATTAAGAGATAATCCTTCTTTTATTCAATATATAAAAAAGAGTAAATTAGAAATGATATTAAATTATCTCCTTTGTTAAGGAATATTATTCATTTCAAAGTTTACTCTTTTTATTTTGTATATCAGCAAAGATTCAAGTATGTTAAATTAGGATATATTTATGTTGTTCATAATCAATGAATTTAATTAAATCACTATAATTTATAGATATAGTAGCGGTATTTATGTTGGGATGAAATAGTAATTTTTTATTTTGTAGTTCTTTATCTATTAATAAAATAACTTTGTTTTCTAAATCATTTATAATACCAAAAGGAGTACAACTACCTATTTGAAGATTTAATATTTCTTTTAATTCTTTTTCAGTAGCAAAAGATAACTTTTTAACATTTAGAATTTTAGTAAGTTTCTTAATATCAGCTCTTTTATCCTCTCTTATTATTACTAAATAGTAGTTATTATTTTTAGCTTTTAAAAAAAGATTTTTGCACCCTACTCCATCTATATTGCATTTTATATTTTGAGCTTCTTCTATGGTATAAACAGCCTCATGTTTTACTTCTTCATATTTAATATTTAACTTGTTTAGTATTTCATATAAATTCATTTTATTATCCCTTCTTTAGGATATTATAGCAAATTCTTAATTATAGTCAAAATGTAATATTAAGATAATCAGTTTAAAAAATAAGATTTTAAATTTTTAATACTGAACTTAATTTACTTTGGAACATCCTAACTTTTTTCTGTTCTCAGTAGTATACTTCATAAAGTTTTATTGTTAATTAAAATACCTATTTTATGTGTTGTAGAGAGAGTTTCCCTAAGTCATTTTATTTAACAATATACCTTGTGAAGACTGATAATAAAATATATTGACTTTGATTAAATCTTTATGATATCATTCTAAATCCCACGTATAATTTCTTTTTTTGTTAATACACCTAATAATAATAAAAATCATTTAAAATAAAGGAGAATTGGTATGACAGTTAAAATATTAACTAAAAAAGAATGGATAAAAGACGGTTGGAAGTGTTTTTTTTATGACTATTTAAAGAATTTAGATGAAATTAAAAGAAAATATAAGTCTAAAAAATATTTTGAAAAAATTGCTGCATTAAAGGATGAAAAAAATCTTTTAACAACAACTATTGAATGTTCTGATAAGGATATAAATATGACTTTTAATGATTTATATATGAAGTTTTATCACTATAAAGAAGATAAAGTTAAATTCTCAACTTTAAGAACTTACAAAGAAAGAAAAGTATTTCTTAAAAGTTTGGATAATATTAAACTAAAAGATTTTGATATTAATATTTTTGAAAAGTGGAAACAAGAAATAAATTCTTATGATCTTTCTACAAATACTAAAAACTATTTATTCAAGTTTTTAAAAATTCTATTAAACTATGCGACTAAATGGTATAATTTTAACTTTACCGCAACTTATAATAAGATGACTAATTTTACTAATCCTAATGAAATACCAAAAGAAACACAATTTTTTACTTATGAAGAATTTAAACAATTTATATCAGTGGTTGATGATGTTTTTTTTAAGGCTGTTTTTGAAACTTTATATTACTGTGGACTTAGATGTGGAGAACTTCGGGGATTAACATGGGATAATATAGATTTCAAAAATAGTTATTTAAGTATTAGAAAAAATGTGGTATCAACTAATGGCTTCAATGACAAAGCTTATTTAGTAACTACTCCTAAAACCAAAAGTAGTATTAGAGATTTACCTATACCTAAAGTATTATTAGACGATTTAAAAATACTTTATGATGAGGCTCAGAAAAAGTCTGGATTTAATGATAGTTGGTATGTTTTCGGAAGTGATATACCGCTTACAAAAGGTAAACTACATTATCATAAAAAAAAGATTTGTAAACTAGCGGGAGTTAAAGAAATTAGAATACATGATTTTAGACATAGTTGTGCATCACTTTTAATAAATAATAACGCTAGTATTATGGTAGTGGCAAAATATTTAGGACATACAAAAACAGATGAGACTTTAAATACATATTCTCATCTGTTTAAAAATCAATTGGCTGAAATAGTCAATATTATTAATCGATTAAACTAAGGTTGGAATTAAAAATCATAAATTCCAATCTTTTTTTAATAAAGAAAGGGAGCCAAAAACTAATGTTATTACTTGTCATCTTCTAAAAAGTATTCAGCCATTTTTTCATAATTATCTTGACTATTTAAACAAGTGTCAATTAAATAGTCTTTTTCATTATTATTTTGATATTCTTTAATACCTCTAATATAAAAATCTTTATTTCTATCTTCGATATAAAAAGGTATAACATCATTGTATAAACATTCTCTAAACATAATCATACGACCTACGCGACCATTTCCATCTTGGAATGGATGAATACGTTCAAATCTAACATGAAATTCTATTATATCTTCAATTGTTTTATTTGAAATACTATCATACCATTTTAATAAGTTATTAATATCATTGGGAACATCTTTAGGAAGTGAGGTAGTAATATTACCTACAAAATTCTTCTTTTGCTTATATTCTCCAACATTAAACCATTCTTTTTCACTTTCTGTTAGTGTTCCATCTTTTAATATAAAATGAAATTTTTTAATCATATCAACTGATAATTTATCTTCAATTGTATCTAACATATATTTAAACAAAGTAAAATGATTTTTAGTTTCTGTTGCGTCTTTTAAAACTATCACTTTATTTTCATCTGTTAAAATAGTTCCTGTATCATAAATACTAGCAGTTTCGTCAGGTGTTATAGTAGATCCCTCAATATGATTACTATTATATGCAAATTCTAATTGAGTTTTGTGATATAGATTCCCTGACAAGTTCATTTTTCTTTGTTCTATCAATGCTTTTTTAATTTCTGTTGCTTCCATTTTTGACCTCCTAAAAGTTCTATTTATCTAATTAATATTGTATCATGAAATATTATTTGTACATAGTGTTTATTTATTAATTCTTTTTTTATTTTGCTTGATATTATTTTTCTATTTTGGAGACTAAAATTACCATAAACATTTTAAAATACTTATAAAAAAAAAGCGGAGCCAAATTGGCTCCTTCAGGGGGTTCGGTTGAATATAATCTCACAATATAGTGAGATATAATCGGCGTGATATCTATCACGCATCTTAATCATAATTTATATTTACCAAAAAGTCAATTACATTATTAAAATTTATTTAACTTTACAGTTAACTATGCACTTTTTATTGACTCAATTAATTTTTTCTTTAATAATTCTTCTTCTGTTTCTTTATCTTTTAAATATTCTTCACTATCTTCTTTAGCTTGTAATAAAATCTTATAATCATCTCTAAGATTAGCTATTTTAAAAGCCATATCTCCACTTTGTTTAGTTCCAAAAATGTCTCCGTGTCCGCGTAATTTAAAGTCTTCTTCACTAATTTCAAAACCATCATTAGTCTTTTCCATTACTTCAAGTCTTTTTGTGTCTACATCACTAATTAATACACATTTAGATGCCTCACTACCACGCCCAACACGACCGCGAAGTTGGTGAAGTGTAGAAAGTCCAAAACGATTAGCATCAAATATTACCATCATAGTAGCATTACTAACATCTACTCCTACTTCTATTACAGTTGTAGATATTAGGATATGAATTTTACCTTGAGCAAATTCCTTCATAATTAAATCTTTAGCTTGTGATGCCATCTTACCATGAATAATATCTATTTTAAAGTAATCTTTAAAAGCTAATTTCATTTGATCTTTCAATTTATTAACATCAG
The DNA here is from genome assembly GCA_947629395.1 of uncultured Bacilli bacterium. Next base: position 6,008 of record CANRDQ010000026.1, on the reverse strand, counting down.
TTAAATCGCTCTTTTCACTTTCTTCAATCAAAGGAGCAATTACATATATTTGATGTCCTGCTTTTAACTCTTCTAACATCATTCCTAAAACATCTTTTATTTCTTTATTAGTTTTTACATAAGTTTTTATTTCTTGTCTACCTTTAGGTTTTTCTTTTAATATGGACATATCCATATCACCATAAATAGCTAAGGCATAAGTTCTAGGAATAGGAGTTGCACTCATATATAAGATATCAGGCTTATAACCTTTATTTTGTAAGTTTTCTCTTTGATTAACACCAAAACGATGTTGTTCATCTGTTACAACTAAACCTAAATTATTGTATTTAACTTCTTCTTGAATTAAAGCATGAGTTCCAACAATAATATTTATTTTACCACTCTCTAAATCTTTATAAATATTGTTTTTTGCAGCTTTAGTAAGTGATCCTGTTAAAAGTTCTATATTTATATCTACATCTTTAAATAATTGTTTTAAATTTTCATAATGTTGTACCGCTAATATTTCAGTAGGTGCCATTAAAGCACTTTGATAACCACTTAGGACACTAGCATACATAGCAATGAAAGAAACAATTGTTTTTCCACTACCTACATCTCCTTGTAATAATCTATTCATACGAGAAGGAGATTCTAAATCTTTTAATATTTCATCTATAACTTTCTTTTGATCATTTGTTAATTCAAAAGGAAGTGTTTTTATAAATTTATTTATTTTATCTCTATCTATATTTTGACTTAATCCTTTATTAGATTTCTTATTTTCTCTTTTTAAATAATTGATTTTAAACATAAAAGAAAATAACTCTTCATATTTTAATCTTTTTATTACTTCTTGAAGTTTTTCATAACTAGGTGGATTATGAACTATATTTAAAGATGTCTTCTTATTTAAAAATTTATATTTTTCTACATATTTACTAGGAATATAATCTATAATATCATTTCCATAAAACATTAAAGCTAAATTTATATAAGTTGAGATATTTTTATTTGTTAGTCCATTAGTTAAATGATATACAGCCTCTATTTTAGCAGTATTAGAAAGTGGTTCCATTTTGATATCTGCGGCAGTAATAACATTCTTTTGTTTATCAAATTTACCAATTACTGTAATTTTGGATCCTACTGTTAATTTACTTTTTAAAAAGGCTCTATTAAATATAGAAACACCTACTACACCTGATTGAGTTACCAGTCTGAAATTCATTTTATTAAGTCCGGCTTTAAAACGCATTAAAATGGGACTACTTTCGATTCTACCATCTATTACTATATGTTCATCTTGCCCTACTTCAGCAAGATTTGCTCTTTCATAAGTTTCATAACGAAAAGGATAATAAGTTACTAAATCTTCAATATTATGTATATTTAACTTATTTAATAACATTAGTGATTTCGGTCCTATGCCTTTTACTTCACTTAATTCTGCCACTTCCATCACTCCTTCTTGCATATTATAACATAAATTCTTTATTTTAAAAAGAATAAAATAGTTTAATTTGTATTATATTGGTGTTTTTTAAAAAATTTTAACTTTTTTTCATTTTTTTATTGACAAATTGGCCTTTTGCCTTTATTATATAAATCACCAATTCGGTATTAGGCGAATTGGTCGCTAGTATCACACTAGCCAACCCCTTTTTATTCTTTTTTGGAGACTGCCCTCAGGGGGTGCAGTCTCTTTTTGTTTTATTTATATATTTTCATGTTTAAAATGAAATTTGTTTAATAATATAAAATGATAATAAAAAAATATATTTGATAAAATATATTTATATAATAAACTATCAAAAATAATTGCTTTATTTATATGTATATGCTATTCTTAACAAAGAGATATAATCTTAATAGTTAGGTGCACATCTCCGCTATATATTTCAAATATATAGTTAAGGAGGTGATGCCTATGCCGCACTATATATTTTTAACTTCAAAGGTATTCATAAATGGAATATTTAGTAGTTGCGGCTGTTATCTTGGTAGTTATACTACTTATGATAATAGCCGTTAAAAAATAATAGAGGCTTAAAAGCAAAAAAGCACCTAACTTCGTAACGAAGTTTAAGGTGCTAACCCATTATGCGGAGACACACCTAACGACGAAAATTAGATTGTATCTCTCTTTTATTTTATGAGGAAACATAAAATAAATACATTCTTTTCAAGAAATGTCATTATTATATAACAAATTCAAAAAAAGGTCAATGAACTGAGAATGAAACAATTTGTTCCTTCATCTATAGTTAAATATAACACAATTAAAAAAAAAGTAAATACTTTTAAAGATATTTATAATTAAATAGTTGACAATTATTAACTTTTAAAGACATTAATGCAAACTAAAAACACATACTTATTTTTACAGTATGTGTTTTTTATTAAGAATATTTTTAAGATATTTTTAATCAGTATCTTCTTCGTTTTCTTGTTCACTTAACTTTTTATAATGTTCATATCTTTTAATAGCATTATTTTTATTTTCTTCTAATAGTTCTTTATAATCTTTAGATATATTCTTTAGAGAACGATATCTATCTTCTCCACCCATAAAGTCATAGTATTTATCAAAATCAGCTTTTGAATCTAAACTAAATTCTTTTGTTTCTGGATTATAGTGGAATATAGGGAAATATCCAACATTAGTAGCTGTTTTTTCTTCATTAATACTATTTTTCATTGAAGCAACTATTCCTTGAGCAATACATGGAGCATAAGCAATTATAATTGATGGTCCATCATATTTTTCAGCTTCCATCATAACTTTAATAGCTTGGGCTGGATTGGCACCTAAAGAGATAGTTCCAACATAAACGTGTGGATAAGAAAGAGCCATACTTGCCAAATCTTTCTTAGCTTGTTTCTTTCCTTTAGAAGCAAATTTTGCCACTGCTCCTACACGAGTTGATTTTGAAGCCTGACCTCCTGTATTAGAATATACTTCAGTATCAAGCACTAAAATATTTACATTATCAGAACTAGCTAAAACATGATCAATTCCGTTGTAACCTATATCATAAGCCCAACCATCTCCACCGACCATCCAAACAGATTTTGGTTTAATAAATTCTTTTAATTTTAATAATTCTGGTATTTTAGTATCATCAATAATATTATATAAAGCATCAGCTGTTTCTGTATTTATATCTTTAGTATAATTTTTATATGTTTCTTTTTCAGAATTTTTTACTAAACTAATATTTTTATTTATGATATTAACAATTCTTCTTTTTATGGTATTATCAGCTATTTTCATTCCATAACCGAATTCAGCATTATCTTCAAATAAAGAATTAGACCAAGGTACTGAATATGGTGTTGAAGGTATACTAGCACCATAAATTGAAGAACAACCTGTAGCATTCGCAATAACTAATCTATCCCCAAATAGTTGTGTTAAAAGTTTTAGGTATGGTGTTTCTCCACAACCTGCACAAGCTCCACTGAACTCAAATTTTGGAGTTTTAAATTGACTACCTTTAACTGTAGTTATTGGCATTGGTGCTTTTTCAGTTACTTCATTAAATAAGTAATCAGTTTCTTCTTCTAGATTTGAGTTTGCCATAACTTCTGCTTTATTTTTCATAGTTAGGGCTTTAACACCTTTTTTACCTGGACAAACTTCACTACATAAACCACAACCTGTACAATCAGCAGCACTAACTCCAATAGTATATTTATATTTTTCATCTTTAAATTTGAAATCAAGTAATTTTTCTCCTAAAGATTCAGGAGCATCCATTTCTTCATTTTTATTAAGTAAGAAAGGTCTAATTACTGCGTGTGGACAAACAAGAGAACACATATTACAAGAAAGACAAGCTTCACTGTTGTAGCAAGGAATTTGATCAGAGATATTTCTTTTCTCTTTACGGGAAGAAGCTGCCTCAAAAATACCATTAGGATTTTGAACAAAACTGCTTACAGGAAGTGAATCCCCTTCCATAGCGCTAATTACATCAAAAATATCAGTAGTCTTTTTAATATCTATTGCATCAATTTCAACATTAGGAACTTTTATTTGTTTTACAGAATCAATAGCTTTATCTATAGCCTCAATATTTTTAGCAGCTACATCTCCACCTTTATTAGCAAATCTAACTTTAATTCCTTGTTTTATTTCATTAACAGCAAAGTTAAAATCAATAATATGCCCTAATTTAAATATTAAAGTTTCCATTATGGCACTAATTTTTCCATTTAAGCCAACTTCATTTGCTATCTTATTCGCATCTACTACATATAATTTTATATTTCTTTTCTTTAATATTTCTTTTTCTCTTAAAGTCATTATATTAAATAGTTCTTTTTCATCTTTAGAGGTATTAAGTAAGAATATACCACCCTTTTTGATATGTTCTAAAATATTTATTTTATTTAGATAAGAATCTTGAGTACAAACCACTAATGATGGCTTTTCTACATAATAAGGAGAACGGATTGGATTTTTATCAAATCTTAAGTGTCCTATTGTTACTCCTCCAGATTTTTTAGAATCATATTTAAAATAACCTTGTACATAGGCTCTAGTATGAGTTCCTGTAATTTTCATTAGGTCTTTAGAAGCACTTACCATTCCATCACTTCCATAACCATAAACTAAAAACTCTGTATTATTATTTGGTAAGGTAAAGTTTTTATCATAAGTTAAAGAAAGATTAGTAACATCATCTTCTATTCCAAGTGTAAAATTATTTTTAATATCATGACCATTCATAATATCATATACAGCTTTAATCATAGCAGGAGTTGTATTTTTTGAAGAAAGACCGTATCTTCCCCCTACTACTTTAATTTTACTTTCTACGTCTTTTATTGTTTTTAAAACATCTAAATATAGTGGTTCTCCTACGGAACCTGCTTCTTTTGTTCTATCAAGTACCGCTATTTTCTTAACAGATTTAGGAAGTGCTTTTAAGAAATATTTGGTACTGAAAGGACGATATAAATGTACTTCTACTAAACCTACATCTTGTTTTTTGACATTTACTAAATAATCTATAGTATCACGAATAGTTCCACACACAGAACCCATAGCTACTATAACTTTAGAGGCTTTATCGCTACCATAATATTCAAATGGAGCATAATTTCTACCAGTTATTTTATTAATTTCTTCCATATAGTCGTTAACTATATCTGGAAGTTTATCATAATATGGATTTCTTACTTCAGTAGCTTGAAAGTAAATATCTTCATTTTGAGCAGTTCCTCTAGTAAATGGTTTATTAGGATTTAAGGCTAAGTTTCTAAATTCCTCTAAGGCTTTTTCATCTATTAGTTTTTTTAGTTTTTCGGTATCAATAACATCTACTTTAGATAGTTCATGACTAGTTCTAAAACCATCGAAGAAATGAAGAAATGGTACCTTTCCTTTTAAGGCTGCTAAATGTGCTACAGCAGTTAAATCCATAATTTGTTGAACTGATGAAGTAGCAAGCATAGCAAATCCTGTTCCTCTTGCTGAATAGACATCTTGATGATCTCCAAATATTGATAAAGCGTGAGTTGCAAGTGATCTAGCAGCAACATGGATTACACAAGGTAATTGTTCTCCTGCTATCTTGTACATATTTGGTAACATTAATAATAGTCCTTGACTAGCAGTATAAGTAGTTGTTAAACATCCTGCTTGTAAAGAACCATGTACCATACCAGCTGCTCCTGCTTCACTTTCCATTTCTACAACTTGAACAGGTTCTCCAAAATAATTTTCTTTACCTTCCCCTGCCCATTTATCAGTAAGTTCTGCCATTGGTGAAGCTGGAGTTATAGGATATATCCCAGCTACCTCTGTAAAATTATATGAAACGTAACTACAAGCTTCATTTCCATCCATTATTTTTTTCATATATATCTTCCTTCCTACAATAAATTGCCTAATCCTATTATATAACAAAACACCAATAAAAAAAAGGTTAAGATTTCTTGAACTGCACCCCTTAGAGTAGACATCAATAAAAAAGACTTTAAAAAATATGATAAAATACACTTCCGAAAGGAGG
>CANRDQ010000025.1 GCA_947629395.1 uncultured Bacilli bacterium | reverse complement strand
ATTAAAACTAAAATGGAAATTAATTCTTATGAAGGAGATCGTCATAAAAAAGGTCTTCCAGTAAGAGGACAAAGAACAAACAGAAATGCTCGTACTCGTAAGGGTAAAGGTAAGACTGTTGCAAACAAGAAAAAAGTATAATAAAAAAAAGGAGGTAGAAACCTATGGCTTATAAGACTAGAAAGAAAAAAGTAAAAAAGAATATACCAGAAGGTACTGTTCATATTCATGCAACATTTAATAATACTATTATTACTATTACAGATAAAGACGGTAATGTTGTAACTTGGGCAGCTCCTGGTGCATTAGGATTTAAAGGAAGTAAAAAATCTACTCCATTTGCTGCTGGACAAGCTGCAGAAGAAGCAGGTAAAAAAGCATATGATATGAATATGCGTAAAGTAGAAGTATATGTAAAAGGATTAGGTCCAGGAAGAGAAACTGCAATTCGTTCATTACAAACAGCAGGACTTGAAGTAACAGCTATTTATGATGTTACACCAATACCACATAACGGATGTCGTCCACCAAAACGTCCACGTGGTTAATAAATAAAGGGAGGTTAGTTTCATGTTACAATTTGAAAAACCAATGTATAAAATAACTGATTCTGTAGAAAGTGATTTTTATGGAAAATTTGAACTTGAACCATTAGAAAGAGGATTTGGTACTACTATAGGTAATGCTTTAAGAAGAGTTATGTTATCATCTCTTCCTGGTAGTGCTATCAGCAGTATCAAGATTGATGGAGTTTTACATGAGTTTCAAACTATCGAAGGTGTTTATGAAGACGTTGTAATGATTATCTTAAATTTAAAAGGTGTTGTTATTAAGAATCATTCCAACGAAGAAAAAACTATTCGTTTAAATGTTTCTCGTGAAGGTGAAGTAACAGCTGGTGATATTGAACACGATGCTGATATTGAAATCATGAATCCTGATAAAGTAATTGCTACTTTAGCTAAGGGTGGAAGTTTAAATATGGAAATGACTGTGACTAATGGTCGTGGTTATGTTAAGAGCGAAGAAAACAAAAAACTTTATGGAATTAAGAAGGCTGGAGTTATCGCAATTGATTCTCTATATTCTCCAGTTGAAAACGTTGCTTACAATGTAGAAAGTGCTCGTGTTGGACAAGATGAAAGCTATGATAAGTTAATTATTGAAGTGCGTACTAATGGTTCTATTAAACCAGAAGAAGCTATAGCTTTATCATCTCGTATATTAATTGAACATTTCAATGTTTTAACTGATTTATCATCAATCGCTGATTGTAGTGGTATGATGATTGAAAAAACTGAAGATCCAAAAATTAAAGCATTAGAAACATCTATTGAAGATTTAGATTTCTCAGTTAGAGCTTATAACTGTTTAAAAAGAGCTGGAATTCACACTTTACAAGATTTAGTTAATAAGAGTGAAACAGATATGATGAAAATACGTAATTTAGGTAAAAAATCTTTAAAAGAGGTATTAAATAAAATCAAAGAGATGGGCTTAAGTTTACGTGATGAAGACTAAAATAAGGAGGGATAACTATGTCATATAGAAAATTAGGTAGAGATAATAAGCATAGAAGAAGTATGCTTGCTACACTTTCAAAAGCTGTAATTATGAATGAAAGTATTATTACTACTGATACAAGAGCTAAAGAAGTTCGTAAAATGGTTGACAGAATGATCACTTATGGTAAAAAAGGTGACTTAGGTTCTCGCCGTAGAGCACTTGCTTTTGTACACAATGATAAACAAGTTGTTGAAAAAGTTTTCAATGATTTAGCAGTTCGTTATGCAAATAGAAATGGTGGTTATACACAAATCCTAAAGCTTGATGAACGTCGTGGAGATAATGCCTTAATGGTAATCCTAAGACTTGTTGATTCACCAGCTGAAACAACAAAAGAGGAAAAAACAAAGTAGTGTAAAAAATTAGAACTAAACATTTAGTTCTTTTTTTATGCTTTAAAAGGTATATATTATTTGATTTTAAGCGTTTTTCTGTTATAATGAAGCTAGAGAAGGTGAGAGTATGAAAGCACTAATTACAGGGGCTTCTAGCGGTTTAGGACTTTCTATGGCTAGATATTTATCCATGAAAGGTGTGGATTTAATTTTAGTTGCTAGAAATAAAGAAAAACTGGAAGCTATTAAAGAAAAGTTACCTGGTAATGTAAAAATTATAGTTATGGATTTAAGTTCTGTTCAGAAAGTTAAAGAACTTTATGTATTAACGAGAAAAGACGATATTGATATCCTAATTAATAATGCTGGATATGGGATGTTTGGTGATTTTAAAAATACCGATCTTACTAATGAACTAGCTATGATTGATACTAATATTAAAGCCGTTCATATTTTAACTAAAGTATTTTTACGTGATATGGAGAAAAAAGATTTTGGATATATTTTAAATGTGGCTTCTAGTGCTGCTTTCCAACCAGGTGGTCCTCTTATGGCAACTTATTATGCTACTAAATCTTATGTTAAAACTTTAACTGATTCTATTTGGTATGAATTAAAAAAGAAGAAAAGTAATGTAGTTATCTCTTGCTTATGCCCAGGTCCTGTAGCTACTAACTTTAATAAAGTCGCAGGTGTTCACTTCTCAGTAAAACCACTTTCAAGTGATTATGTAGCCGTTTATGCTTTAAAAGGATTACTTAAGAAAAAAAGACTTATCATACCAGGATTTAAAATGAAGTGTGCTAAATTTTTCTCTAGGTTTGTAAGTGAGAAAATGTTATTAAGAATCACTTATAATATTCAAAAGAATAAAGCTAAATAATAAATTTTATAAATATAAAAACTTTCCTTTTCGGAAAGCCTTTTTTTTGGTATAATATATAGTTAAATAGGAGGTGGAAAAATGGATATCTTGAAGGTTCAAAATTTACATTATCATGATGTATTAAAAGGTATAAACATGAATATTAAAGAACAACAATTTATTACCATCTCAGGTTCAAATATGTGTGGAAAAACTACATTAATAAAAATGTTAAGTGGTATTTTACCTAGTAATGGTAATGTATTTTTAGAAAATAGAAATATTGAGAGTTATCGTCGTAATAACTTTTATAAATATGTTTCTTATGTAATTCCAAGTCAAGAAGAAAAGTTTATTTTTCCAACTGTAGAAAAAGAATTATTATTTATTTTAGATAACTTAGGAATTAAACATTCAGTTAAAATGAGTAGATATAAGGAAATGTTAAAACTCTTTGATTTAGAGGGTGTAACTCAAGATGATCCAAATACTTTGGATGAAAAAACACAAACTAAATTGCGTTTAGCGATAGCGGTTATGACTAAACCTAAAGTATTACTTTTAGATGATATATGCTTTATGATGAATAAAGAAGAAACTGATGATATTATTAAAAAATTAAAAGCTTTACAAAAGGTGTATAAAATCACTATTATTATGACTACTAGTAATTTACGTGAAACTATAAGTAGTGATTATTTATACATTTTAAATGAAGGAAAAATTGTTTTAGAAGATAAACCAATAAAAATATTAAAAAAAGATAATGAATTAAATAGGATTGGTTTATCAGTACCATTTATGATTGATTTGTGTGTAAAACTTGAAGATTATGATGTAATAAATAAAGTTGTATTAGATATGGATTTATTGGTGAGTGCCTTATGGAAATAAAATTTGATAAAGTTATATATAATGATTTTAATGAATTAAGTTTTAAAATAAAGAAAAATCAAATGAATGGTATAAGTGGTGAAACATTAGAAGATATCTTTGAATTATTAAAAGGTAATCAAAAATATTTAGGTAAAATTTATTTTAATAAAAAGCTATTAAATTCAGAAACAAAAAAAGAATATCAAAATTTAATTTCTTTTGTTCCTAAAAAGTTTTCTAGTCAAGTATTTTTAAATACTGTAGAAGAATATATAAGTTTTAATATAAAATACCAAAAGTTACAAGTAAAAGATCCTAGAAAAAAAGTAATTAATTTATTAAAACATATAGGTTTTGATGATAGTTATCTAGATAAAGAATTAGCGGGTTTGGCGACTAGTGAACAAAGATTAATACAAATTATAGTTGGGTTACTTTCTAATCCTAAAGTATTAGTATTAGAAGAAATGTTTTCTAACTTAGATTTAAATTTTGAAAAAAAATTAATTAGATTTCTTAATTATCTTATTGATAATGAAGGTATGACAGTCATTTTAGTTAGTAAAGATTCTGAATGTTTATATAGACATACTAAACACGTTATTTTAATAAAAGACCACAAAGTACTAGTAGAAGGTAATACTCCTACTGTGTATAAGAAAGTAAAACTATTACAAGAGAATGGTTTTGAAGTACCAGATATTGTTTTATTTACATATAAAGTTAGAAATAAAAAGAAAGTTAAATTAAGTTATCATAAAGATATAAGAGATTTAATAAAGGATGTGTATAAAAATGTTTAAGATTCATCCCATTACTAATCTTATTGATATAATATTATTCTTTTTGATGTTAATATTTGTAAAGAATCCCATTATTCTTTTAGGAATAACAGTTTTATTACTAATATTAAGCAGAAAGAAAAAAAGTATTAGTATTTATTTAATTTTAACTTTACTAATTTTAGTTATTAACAATATTTGGGGAAAACTAATAATTTTAGGAAGATTAATGACTTTTATAGGATATTTATTAACAATATTTGGGGATTATAATAAAATTGATTTTATAAGAGTTTATGATACATTATTTTCCTCTACTGATTATGAGAGAACACAATTATTTTTAAAGATTTTATATTATAAAGAACACTTTACAAATAATTTTAAAATTATGATAGACTCAACTAAAAAATTAGGTTATCGTAATAATCTTCCATACTATTTATTTTGTTTACAGAATGCCAAAAAATTAACTGATGAATCTTTAAAAAAGATTGTTTATACTTTTGAGAAAAGATTTTATTTTAATGAAAAGAGAAATAAATATAAAATTATATTTTCTTATATAGATGTACTTATGATTATAGTTCATTCTATAGTATTAACAATTATAATAGTGTTAGGAGTATAGTTATGAGATATTTAATTAAAATTTCATACGATGGAAGTAATTTTGCTGGGTATCAGATACAACCAGGTTTAAGGACAATTCAACAAGAATTAGAAGAGGCTTTAACTAAAATTAATAATGGAGAAAAAGTTATTGTTCAAGCTTCAGGAAGAACCGATAAAAAAGTACATGCCTTAAGTCAATTTCTTCATGCTGATTTAAATATTTCTATTACCGAAAAAAAGTTAAAACGTGCGATGAATAGCTTTCTACCTGAAGATATACACGTAATAGAAACTAAAGTTGTAGATGATAATTTTCATGCTAGATATTGTGTCAAAGAAAAAGAATATAAATATATTTTGAATATGGGTGAATATAATCCTATGGAGAGGAATTATGTCTTTCAGTATAATTATACTCTTAATTTAGACAAGATGAAGGAAGCTATCAAAGTATTTTTAGGGGAACATGATTTTAGAGCCTTTGTAACAGAAAATAAAGATAAGCCAAATTGTGTGAGAACAATTAATAAAGCTACTATTACTAAAGATCAAGAGAAATTGATTTTTACCTTTAAAGGAACAGGCTTTCTTCGTTATCAAGTTAGAAATATGGTAGGTATATTAATAAAAGTTGGAGAAGAGAAAATAGATTCTAAAGAAGTAGAAAATATTTTAGAAAGTAAAGATCGTTCTAAAAAAGGAGTAACAGCTCCTGCGGAAGGGCTTTATTTAACAAAAGTTATTTATAAAAAATAGAAAATGTGTTGATTTTTAGGCAATTGTTTAGTATAATTATTAACGGTACATTTAAATTCCCCACATAAATTAAGCCGTGGGAAAGCTTAATTTAAGTAAAGGAGAGAAAAATATGAAAAGTTATATGCAAACTAAAGAAACAGTAAAACGTAATTGGTATGTAATTGATGCTACTGACATTCCATTAGGACGTGTAGCAAGTAAAGCTGCTCATATCTTAAGAGGAAAACATAAAGCAACTTACACACCTCATATTGATTGTGGAGATAATGTTATTATTATCAATTGTGAAAAGGTTAAATTAACAGGAAACAAAGAAGAAAAGAAAATGTATTATGATCACTCTATGTATCCAGGAGGATTAAGAGAGAGAACTGCTAAAGTTATGAGAGAAAAATACCCAGTTGAAATGGTAGAAAGAGCAGTAAAAGGAATGCTTCCACATAACCGTTTAGGTAGACAAATGTATAGAAAATTATTTGTTTATGCAGGAAGCGAACATCCACATACAGCTCAAAAACCTGAAGTTATGGAGGTTAAATAATGGCAAAAGATAACAAGAATATTTACACAGGTACAGGACGTAGAAAAACAAGTGTTGCTCGTGTAACATTAACTTCTGGTTCTGGAAAAATAACTATTAATGGTCATGATGTAAATGATTATTTTACAAACAAAATCTTAATATTAGATTTATGTCAACCACTTGATGTAACTAATACAAGAGAAATGTTTGATGTTGAAGTTAAAGTTAGAGGTGGAGGATTATCTGGACAAGCTGGAGCTACTCGTTTAGGTATAACAAGAGCTTTACTTGATTATGATAAAACTACTGCTCCTGATTCTGAAAATAGTTTCCGTAAACCTTTAAAAGTAAATGGTTTTATTACTAGAGATTCACGTAAGAAAGAACGTAAGAAACCAGGACTTAAAAAAGCACGTCGTGCACCACAATTCTCAAAACGTTAAAAGACTGTTCAAGATGGATTTATATCCATCTTTTTTTATGATAAAAGTACAACATATTATAGTTGTACTTTTGTTATTTATCCTAAAGCTACATCGAGAATCATCATTATAGAAAATCCAATTAAAGTAAATAAAGCCATTAAGTCTTTCTTTTTATTAGTTTGACTTTCAGGGATTAATTCTTGAACAACTACATATATCATAGCTCCAGCTGCAAAAGATAATAAAAAAGGAAGTAATAATTGAATTCTGATGACTAGTAAAGCTCCAATAACTCCTGAAATAGGTTCTACGATTCCACTTAATTGTCCATAATAAAATGATTTCTTTCTAGATAGTCCTTCTCTTCTTAAGGGAACACTAACTGCTGTACCTTCAGGGAAGTTTTGAAGACCTATTCCTAAGGCTAATAACCAGGCACTAGATAAAGTAGCACCCGCTAAACCATAAGCAACAGAACCAAAAGCTACACCTACAGCTAAACCTTCAGGTATATTATGTAAGCTAATGGAAAAGATAAGCATTAAACATCTTTTAAAACTTTGTTGATTGGAATAATGTTTATTTCTACTGTATATAGTAAAAAGTTTATCCCCTATGAATAGAAGAGCTCCTCCACTTAAAAAACCAATAGATACTACTAACCAAGTATTAAATTTTAACTTGTCGGCCATATCAATCGCAGGGGAAAGAAGAGACCAAAATGAAGCAGCAATCATAACACCAGCGGCAAATCCTAGCATAGCGTCCATAACATTTTTATTGACCTTTTTAAAGAAGAATACCAAACTTGCACCTAAAGCGGTTATACTCCAAGTAAAAATGGTCGCAATTAAGGCTTGAAAGACAAAGCTTGTATTGGAAAAATATGTAAGCATAAAATCACCTTCTTTAATAAGTTATGATATAAAACTAGCTATGTATGGGCTATATACTATTTATTTAAATTTATTATGGTATATATGGTATAATTAATTTAGGAGTGGTAATATGAAAAAGTTAAATATTATAGCTGTTTTTAGTAAAGATATGAAAAGTATTTTAATGTGTAAACGTACTAAAGATCCTTATAAAGGTATGTATAACTTTGTAGGTGGAAAGATAGAAAAAGAAAACGATGGTTTAAATGAAGCATATAGAGAATTATTAGAAGAAACTAATATTGGTAAAAAGGATATTGATTTAGTGCATTTTATGAATTTAACTTATATAAAATGGAATCAAGAATTAGAAGTATATTATGGAATATTAAAACATGATGTTGAATTAATTGAAGAAGTTAATAAATTAGAATGGATTTCGATGGATGAAAATTTCTTTGATATTAAGAAATATGCAGGAGAGGGTAATATAGGACATATATTAGAGGAAATAAAGATAGAATTAGGAGTAACTAATGAGTAAAAGATACAAAAAGTGGAGAGAATTGTTGATTGATCCCTTTACAATAGATTTTAAAAATATTGAGTTAAAAGAAATTATTAGTTATCTTCCCGCAGGAAATGATGTTTTAGAATGTATTTGTAATTATAAAGGAAAAGAAAGTAATTTGTTTATTAAGATAGAACGAAGTAAGGTTGCGGATTTCAAAAATGAAAATAAAATATTACAATACTTAGTTAATAGTAATTTTTCTTCTTTAATACCAAAAGTAATTGAATATGGGCAAGTAGAAGGAAAAGATTATTTAGTTTTAGAACCTAAAGTAGGGGAAAGACTTTCAGAAATATTTAAAAGGAATACTAACTGTAAAAAAGAACTATTAAATGAGTATGGTAAAAGTTTAGGAGAAATACATAAGATATTGTTAACTAAAGATATAGAGATAGCTAAACAAAGAATTATTAATGATTATCCTAAAAAAGAGATTTATAAAGAATTTGATGAGTTTACTAGTAATATAATAAGTTATTTAGCTAGTAATAAACCTAATATTACTTATGATACATTTATTCATGGAGATTATCACTATGCCAATATTTTATGGGAGAATAAAAACATTTCTGGTATTTTAGATTTTGAGTATAGTGGAGCAGGGTTTAAAGAACAAGACATTGCTTGGGCTATTGTTTTAAGACCAACGCAATATTTTATGGATAATTTAGAGGATATTAAATATTTTTTAACGGGTTATTTAGAATCTAATAACTTTGATGTAGAAAGTTTAAGATGGTGTTTAGTTAATGCTTATGTTCATTTTTATTTAATGAATAAAGATAATAAAGAATATATAAAAAAGGTAACTCGCTTAATAAAAGAAATTTTAGAGTTTGACTTTGGTGTAGAATAAAAAAAGAGGAGTAATAGTATGGAAATAATAGTAGGAGAAAATGCTGGATTTTGTTATGGTGTTAAAAGAGCTATAGATGCGGTGACAGAGATATTAAATAATAGTCAGAATGATGTATATTGTTTGGGTGAATTAGTACATAATAAGCAGGTTGTGGATGAATTAAAAGCTAATGGTATTATTTTTGTTGATGATATTAAAGATGTTAAAGATAGAACTATAATTAGGGCACACGGTATTAGTAAAGACATTTATGATTATGCAGAAAAAAATAATATAAAATTAGAAGATTATACTTGTACTAAAGTGTTGGCAATTCATAATATAGCTGAAAAATATAAAGAATTAGGTTATTATATATTTTTATTAGGTAGTAAAAGTCATCCTGAAAGTATTGGTACAATCAGTTTTTGTGGTAATAATTCTTGTATTATAGAAGGAATAGAGGATGTAAAAGAGGCTTTAAATAAATTTAAGAAATCTAATTTAAAGAAATTATTAGTTATTTCACAGACAACTTTTAGTTTACAGAAATTTTCTATGATTGAGTGTAAAATAAAAGAGAGTATAGATGATGATGTAGAGCTAGTAATTAAAAATACTATCTGTAAGGCAACAGAAATTAGACAAAAAGAGACAGAAAAACTGTCAAAAGAAGTCGACTATATGATTATAGTGGGTGGTAAAAACAGCTCTAATACTAGAAAGTTATATGAAATAGCTAGTGAAAATTGTAATAGTATTTGTGTGGAAACTGTCGCTGATTTAGATATAGAAGAAGTAAAAAAATATGAAAGAATAGGAATTATGGCTGGAGCTTCTACTCCAATGAAGAGTATACAAGAAATAGTAGACACTTTATCTATGTAAAATCGAAAAGTAAATAAAGAGAAAAGTTTACTTTTTTTTGAGATGAAAACAGATGTCAACCTATAGTGTCAAAAAATGTCGATTTATTACAATAATGTAAATATAAGACTGTTAAAAACTATTGTTTTGGGATTAAAACAACAAATATTTTCAAAAAAACAGGGTTATTATCAAGAAAAAGAAGTGATAAAATGGTTATTAAACTAGACAGGACAACTTTACTACCTTTATATAGGACTTTTATTTTTAGATGGGTAAAATTTGAATGTTTGTCAAATGATAAACAAGATCAAATGATAGTAAAGGCTTTAAATATTAAAAATAGAAAAGAAAGAATAACTTATATATATGATAGTGCTTGTCTATTAGTTGATAATTATTACAATAATGAAAATATATGTGGGTTTAAGCATAATCAATGTTATGTACAAAGAAGAAAAAAACTTAATTTAATTAATGGCTGTTGTAGATGTTGTCGTTATAGTACTAGTAGGGGTTGTTCAACTAAGAATCTTACTTGTAAGTTATTTGTTTGTTCTGAAGTTTGTAAGAGAAGAAAAGTTATAACTTATGAAGACTTAAAAATATTAAAAGTACTATCTTTTAGACAACAAATATTAATTAAGTCAGATTATTTTTCATTAAGAGAAGATGTATTAAAAGATTTATATTCTTATAGTATTATTTATGCTGGTTTACGTATTTTATTTAGATTATTAAAAAACACTATAATTTTAAAGAGAAAAAATGATGAGAATGGGTAAGATTTTATCTGTTCTTTTTTAGGCTATAGAGAAAAATAGCAATTTATACTATGTAGTTAAAAAGTATGATATAATGTAGGTAATAAAAGTAGAAAGTGTGCTGTTGTAAGGTGGTGTTGATATGACAGAGAAAAACCAAAGGATAGAACAATATATTAAAGAAGTTGCCGCAAAAATAGATAGTCAATATAAAGGACTAATAACTAAAGGTAAAATAGAACAGGCAATTGCGATGTTTAAGAATTCTCCAGAAGATTTTGAAACTCAAATTGTTCCTAAAATAGATGCTTTGGCACAACAAATGATAGAGGACTATATTAAGTTTCAACAATATATGGAGGAAATGAATCGTCAACGAGGAAGTCAATCAGAATTGGCCACTTTGGATTTAGGAACTGATTTAAACGGAATATATTTAAGTCAACAACAAGTTGACCTATTAATGATTACAGATATTAATTCTCCAGGTGAATTAAAAAATTATGTAGAAAATGTATGTAACCAATTTCCATATCGTAAAGTAGAAGATGTAGTAAGTAACTTTAATTCTATTTCTAATCGTGAACAACTAGAACTGGCAAAAAAGCAATTATATAAAAAATATCAGGATGAATTAATTGGCTATCTTGAGAATTCGCAAATGAGTAACACAGATAAGGCTAAAGTAAAACTAAAAAGACTAGGTGTTAGTGGACAGGAATTAAATAAATGTTTAGAACAAGTGTCTCAAGGAAAAATTGGGGAAACATTTAAACAGTTAGGGCAAGTTCATGGTTCTGATTTTATTACTCATTTTAATCGTTCTATGAATGATGATTTTGAAAATGTTAAGAGTGTTTCTTATGAAGAAATGAAGAGTTTATCTAATTTAATAAAAGGAGATTCTTCTATTGACACTATAATTATTGCTACTGGTAAATTTGATAATTCTATATATCCTGGTGTAAATGGAAAAGTGTTTGACCCTTATTTAACTAGTAAAGGTTTAGATTTCTGTGAGAGTAATGGTAAACATATGAGATATCATGCCCTTTTTGATCAAGCTCATGTTGAAAAGCTAATTAAGCAGGGAAAAGGAAAGCAAGATCATGACCAAATTTTGGCGGAAATGAAAGAATATGTAAAAATGAGTATGGATTTTATTGCTAGTAATAATAGGCCAATGCCTGATGGGACAATGTTAATAAATGAAGTAGAAGTATTTAATGAATTAGTAGAAAAGAATAAAACAGATAAGAATTCTAATTATGAAATGGTTTGGGAAAAACATTTTGGAATAACTATGCCAGAAATAATGTCTTGTTTTAAAGGTATACAAAAACCTAATGGGGTTGAATTTATGTATAATGAAACTACTTTAACTGAAAGTCCTAAAAAACGAGCTAAAGTTGAAAAAGTTTTACAACAAATAGATGATATTAATCCACATTTTATTGATAGATTTGGTGATCAAATGCACTTATCAGATGAAGATGTTATGACTAGTAGTGGAAAGAAAAATTTAACAGAAACGGCTCAAATGTTAAAAAGAGTTCAAGATGGAAAAATTATAGTGGATGGTAAAATAAAAAATATTACTCCAAAAAAAGTAGAATGTACAGAACATGATTTTCATTTTACGAAAGGTTTTATGGAGAATGCTAAGTTAGTTCAAGCCAATGGTGGAAAAGTTGATACTTGGATGATTAAAAGAGGAATGCAAGATGTAATAGGAAAAACTTATACTGAAAATGGAGTTAAGTTTGAAAGAAGTACATATTGGTCTTTATTTGGAAAAAATGATCATAATTTGTGTAGAGCAAATATTAAAATTCAACAAGAAAATGTGGAAAGAAAAAAACAAGGTCTAAAAAAAGAACCATTACTTGATACTATGTCAGCAGGAATTATAAGAGATGGTAAAACTTTTACAAGAGTAAAATCTTTAAAATCTCAAAAACAGGTAAAACAAGAATCTTTTGATGTAAGAAGTAAACAAGAAATAAATACCGCTAATAAAATTAGAGAGAAAAACCAACAGATAGCTCAACAAAAAAGAATTCAAAAACCTATACAAAAACAACAGCCAGTAAAAACTAAAGTCTATGTTAAAAATAATGCCAATAGAAATTCTAATAAAGGGTTTACTAATTCTTTAGCGTTAGTATTAACAGTAGGATTTTTAATTCTTATTATCTTTGTAATTGTATATATAATGGCTAATTAGGTGGAAATTTATGAATAATATAAAAAACATAGTATTAGAAATTATTACTGAAAAACAAAGCTTTGATAGTAAGTATAGTGGAATGATGAGTACTTTTTTAACTAATGCCTATGGATTAGTAGAATTATCAGAAGATTTATATCAAGTAGAACAAACAATAAAATTAAATAAAATATCATTAAAGGATTATATTTTAAACTCTGATGTATGTAAAATGTTGAAGGCAAATAATATAAGTAACTATTCTATAGAAGAATTAAAGAGATATTTAAGAAAGTCAGGGTTTAGATGTATATTCTTATAAAATAGCTTTACAGTTATATGAACAATTGGAAAAAATAGAAAAACTTGAAGAAGAAAAAATCAATTATGAAGTAACTGAATTAAGTAAAATTTTAACAAGTTTAAAAGACATTAAAAAAATAAAGCATGATGAATATCAAAATTTATATAATAAGTTAATTAAACAAAATGAAGAAAATTTAAATCATAATAATATTGATGTGGAAACAGGTAGTTATATAACACAACTATTAAATGAGATATTTAATTATTATTTATATGGAAATAGGGTAATACCAATTTATTAGATAAATTTAAAAGTTGGAACAATTATTTTTTACTATCTAATAGTGAAATTAAAAATGTAATATTATATAATAAGTTTTATACATTAAGTCCTAATTATGTAAAATTAATATCAGATAATTGCTAGTTATACGATAATTATATAAAGTAGAAAGGAGAAACAATGTTAGACGAGTATTATAAACAATTGGAATTTGAAATTAGTAAATTACCAAAAGGAAGAAAGTTTAAAATAAGAGAATTGATTGGTGCTGAGGAATGGAATAAAATAGATGTAACTGTTAGAATGAATATAGGTAAACATTTTTATAATAAGGCAATAATTAATAAAAAATTAATAGGAATAATAAAACCAGATAAAGCAAAAGATGTTCAAGGTGAACAAAGATATATTAAACTTTAAAAATGAATTTTTTGTAGTATTTGTAGATATAAGATGCAAAGGAAGTAATATTACATGATAAAGATGGAATAGAAGAATGTTATGTAAAGACAAAAAGTGCTGATAGTACTTAAGCAGATATATTAAATTGTGTTAAATATGAAAGACAATATTAGTTCTTAAAATGACTACTTTTTACATAAGTAAGTAATATACTATGAGATTGGCAGAGCCAATAACGAGTTTTCACCCTGTAAGCAATATATTATATACTGATATAAGTAATATATTGTTTTTTTATTTTTTAGTAAAATTAAGTCTGTGGAAAGTTATTTAGGGTCAATATTTTGTTTTTGTTATGTTGATACTGTCAGTATTTAGTTTGCAATTTATCGAAGCTAAACTGTTAATTTAAAAAATAAAGTTATTACAATTGATACTGGACACGGAGCATCTTGTTGTCCCAATGTAAAAGGGTAACCAAATATAATATCTATAAAGTGAAAGGAATTTTTGATTAGTATCTTTTTCTATGTGATAATATTTATACAGGAAAAAAATGTCATAAATTGTAATTTTGTCTTTTGCAAAAGACAAAATTGATTTTTTGCTATAAATGATGTATAATTAATACAGGAGGAATAACTATGGTAATCAGAGAGAATTATTTAAAGAAAATTAGACCTTTTTATAATCAAGATTTAATTAAGGTAATTACTGGAATAAGAAGATGTGGAAAATCTGTTATTTTAAAACAAATAATAAATGAAATAATAAAATCTGGAGTTAAAGATGAAAATATAATTTATGTTAATTTTGAATTGTCAGATTATTTTGATATAAAAGAAGCTAAGGAATTAGATAAGTATATTAAAGAAAAAATTGTTAATAAAAAAAAGTATTATTTATTTTTTGATGAAATTCAATATGTTAATGAATGGGAAAAGGTAATAAATTCTTACAAAGCAAAATATGAAGATAAAATATCTATCTTTATAACAGGATCTAATAGTGATTTATTATCAGGTGAACTTGCAACATTATTATCTGGTAGATATGTAAGCTTTAAAATAAAACCTTTTTCTTTTAAAGAAGTTTGTGAATTTAAAAATTATGAATTAGATAAATATAAATTAGAAGAACAATTTAATGATTATATCAAATGGGGAGGAATGCCTCAAAGATTTAATCTAAATAATGAAGATGAAATAAGAACTTATTTAACAGATGTATACGATTCTATAGTTGTTAAAGATATAATCAATAGATTTAAAATAACAGATTTAGAATTATTTAATAGAATAGCAGAATATATAGTGACTACACCATCACAAACATTTTCTGCTGAAAGTTTAGCTAAATATTTTGAAACAACTGATGGTAGAGGCGTTGGAAAAACAACATTATACAATTATCTAGAATATATGTGTAAAGCTCATTTAATCAATAAAGTAGATAGATATGATGTTAGAGGGAAAAGAATACTTAATGGTAAATATAAATATTATTTAACAGATTTAGGATTAGGACAAATATTAAGTGTATCCAAAAGAGAACAAATGGGAGCATATTTAGAGAACATAGTTTATAATGAATTAGTGTATAGAGGATATGATGTTAAAGTTGGTAATCTTGATAATTGTGAAATAGATTTTATTGCATTAAAAGATGGAAAGAAAGAATATTATCAAGTTTGTTATTATTTAACAGATGATTCAGTTATCAAAAGAGAGTTTGGTGCTTTTGATAATATAGGTGATAATTACCCAAAATATGTAATTTCTATGGATAAGTTTGATATGTCTCAAAATGGAATAATTCACATTAATATAATCGATTGGTTATTGAAGGATGAATATAAATAAAAAATATTGAATTAATAATTTCGATAAAAATTAATATAAAGTGAAATAATAAAAATATATAAAATAGAAAGATGAGTAGTAGAACATGAAGTATGAAAAGTTTTTAATAAAAAAAGGAAAAAATGATTTGTTGTCATCATTAAAAGCTTTAGATGAAAAGTTACTTAATGAAAAGTTAAAAGAGTTTGGTGTTGATGATATATATGAGTTAAAAAATTATATTTTGGAAGATTTTGAATTTTGTTTAGATGAATGTAAAGATGATAAATTTATTCAAATGTATTTCGAAAGGTTAATAAATCATGAAAACTCTGAATGTATGTCTGTTTATGAACAGGATATAGAATCACTGTTAGTTTTTGTTTACAATAATGGTAATTATTATTCTTATTATATTCCAACTGAAATAAAACAAATAATTAATAAATTATTAGGTAGTAGGACGCCTGAAGAAAAATTCAATTTAGAAAATGCAGCGAATACACCAATAATTAAAGATTTAAAAGAACTTCTCAAAACTTTAACAGTTAAAGATTTAAAGAATATAGGGGATTTATTGTATGTTAATAGATTAAGTAATAAACCAAAAAAAGAAATTGTTGAAATTATTTATAATGCTCTTACTAATAAAGAGAAGCTAATAAATTTGATTGAAAGATTTATAGATAAAGAATTTAATTTGTTAAAGGATTTAATTAAAAATAAAGGTACTATTCAGAATAATAATATAAGTGTAGAAGTATATCATTTGTTATATATAACGGGTTTAGTATTTATATTTAAAAAGGAAAATAGATTTTATATTTCTATGACAGATGATGTTTATAATACTATTAAAATAATAGATTTAAAAAGTATTTCAAAAATAATAGATGAAAATACTAAAGTATATAATTTAGTTAAATCAATGGTTGAATTATATGGAATTGTTCCATGTAGGTATTTAAACTATTATTATAGCTTATATTATGGGAATGGTAATGAATTGGATACTCCTAATAATGCATTATTATTCTGCGATAGAGTTGATGATATAGATACAATTCATGTAGAACATGATATATATTTTGTTCATAAAATTTTACGTCATCGAGATTTAGAACAAATATTAGATGATATTGTTGAAAGACAAGAAATTATAAAAAGAAAACCAATTGAATTAGAAGAATTACTTAAATATTCTAATTATGATTATTACGAAGAAACTAAAGCTAAAAATAAATTTAAAAAATATTTAAGAAAGAAAAATATTTCATCAGATGTTATTGAAATTATCATAAAAATAATTTCTGACATGTATAGATTAGGAAATACTTATATAGGTGTTTCAATTGAAATGCTTCAAGATTATGGAGTAGAAATAACAGAAAGAAATTTGCAAGAGATATTAGATTATTTAATAGAAATATATAATAATTCTAGAATATGGATAAATAATGGATGGACACCTATAGAAATGAGAGAAAATATAAATAAAATATAAAAATATTAATTTGCTATTAGATGTTAATATTAAAAATGTAATAAATATAAGATATTAGGTGACTGAACGAAAATGAATAAATTTCCATTCAGTTTTTTTGCAATTAAATTAAATAGTAAAAAATTATATATATATTCAGATAAATGTTAAAATGCCATCGTCTTTTCCAAGAAAAACAAAATTAATAGAGTTAGATATTTATTTTATTTATAGAAGGAAAAATTTATAATGATGTGTCTTTAGGTAGTTCTTGTTGGCTAATAAAACAATAAGTGTTTGCTACTTTTTTCCACTTTGAAGTATAAGTTTGTTATATTAAGTTTTGCATATTTGCATACACTTTTATTAGGTGATGAGTGTGATGCGACAATATAAGACTTTTGTTTTTGTTATGTTGATACTGTCAGTATTTAGTTTACAATTTATCGAAGCTAAAACTGTTAATTTAGAAAATAAAATTATTACAATTGATCCTGGACACGGTGGCAGAGATGGAGGAACTTGGTATGGTGATATATACGAAAAAGATCTTAATCTGGAAATTTCTAAAGTATTAAAAACAACTTTAGAAAAAAATGGTGCTACTGTGTATATGACTAGAGATAAAGATGAAGATTTATCTAGTCAGTGGGATGCTTTAAAAAAAAGAGGAGATTTATACAGAAGAATATTATTTATTCAAGAAAAGAAAAGCGACTTATATTTATCAATTCATATAAACTGGTTTGATAATTACACTCATAAAGGACCAGAAGTTCTATATCATTCTATTAATGAAAATAATAAAATTTTAGGTGAGCAATTGATGAAGCAGTTTGAAAAAGATTTAAATACAAAAAGAACTTTATCTCAAACTGATTTATATTTATATAGAAATACTAGAGTACCAGGTGTTTTAATAGAATGTGGATTTTTATCAAATCCTGAGGAAAGAACTTTATTACAGGACAAAAATTATCAACAAAAGTTATCTAACTCTATTACAAAAGGAATTATAAATTATTTTTTAGAAATCAAAAATAAAAAAAGTATAACCGATAATTAGTTATACTTTTAGTCATTATATTTTCTTATATCACAACTAGGAAAATAATACTTTAATATTTGTAGATAATCACAACCATTTAAAGCAAGTTCATTAGCGCCATATTGACTAATACCTAAACCATGTCCTTTTCCTTTAGTAATAAATCTAACATAATCTTTGTTTATTATTAAGGTAATGTCATTAGAATTTAAGTCTAGCTTTTCACATAATTCTTCTGTGTTAAAAACTTTATCTCCTATTTTTACACTTTTAATTTTATTATTTTCAGTCATTTCTAATATTTTTATGTTTCTTATATATTTACTTTTAATATTTAATTTCTTTTCTAATGTTTTAAAGTCAAAATCTTCGATATTTAGATAATATGGAGAAGCCATATCCCAAAGACTGTTTACTGTTTGCAAATAAGGAAAGTTTTCATCAACATTAGTATAGCCATTATTACAGATATGGGTAAATGGTAATATGTATTCTCCATTATAGGAAATAAATTGTCCATCTGTTTTGATGATAGCATCTAATAATTTATTATATATATTATTGTATTCTGTTATCCAAAGCAATTTAAAATAGGTAATAGGTCTATAAGTAACAAATTCATTAGTAGCACTAATACTTTTATCTTCAGTTATAAATTTATAAGCATAAGTTCTGTAAAGTATACATAAAGATTTTAGAGTTTCTTCTTCTAAATTCTCTAAACAATTGGTTGCTAAAGCACCTAATAAATACTCTTTTAAACTTATTTCTACAGATATACCATTATCTAGTATTACTGTAATAAGTGTATTATTATTAAAATTATGATTATCATTGTCTAATAATTCAATATCTTCATTAAGATCATTCATATCTAAAGTTTTAACTATGATATCATCTATTATTAGGTTTATTTTATTACCTTTAAAGTTAATATTATTATTGTCAATAAAATTTTTACATCTCTTTTTTAAGTTTGCTTCACCATTTTCTTCTCCTAATTCTTTAGAAAATTCATAAGACATAGTTAAAAATAAAAAAAGTATTTCTTCATTATTAATTTTTCGAACTTCATATCTATAAAACATATTTATCACCTAGTACTATTATGAAAAAAAATAGAAATTCTATACATAAACAAGTTTTTTAAAATTTTATTTTGTGTTATAATCAATAGTAGGTGAGGAATACATGAATAGTAAGCAGTTTAAAAATTTAGATGAACAAATAGAAATTTTAAAATATAAAGGGTTAGTAATTGAAGATGAAGAATACGCTAAAAATGTATTGTTAAGAGAAAACTATTTCTTTTTAAATGGATATCGTCATATATTTGTAAAAGATAGTGCTGATAGAAAGTATATTGAAGGAGCAACATTTGAAGAACAGTATAGTTTATTTTTATTTGATAGGACTCTTAGAAATATTTTATTTAAGAATTTACTTATCATTGAGAATAATCTAAAGTCTATAACTTCTTATCAATTATCTAAAAAGTATGGTTATCGTGAAAAAGATTATTTGAAGGAAAATAACTTTACGAGTAATCCTGAAAGAAAGAAACAAGTTAATGATTTGATTGCTAAGATGAAAAGACAAGTTCGTTCTAATGGACAACAACATTCTGCGACAATGCATTATATTAATAATTATGGATATATTCCATTATGGATTATGGTTAAGGTGTTATCCTTTGGAATTGTTAGTGAAATGTATTCAATTTTAAAAGAAGAAGATCAAAGAGAGATTAGTAATGTTTATAAAATTGATGTTGATAATATCATATTATATTTACCGATTTTAGCTAATTATCGTAATTTATGTGCTCATGAGGATATTTTATATGAAAATAGAACTCAAAAGAGTATTAATGATACTGTATATCATCAGTTACTTAATATTCCTAAAGTAGATGGGGAATATCAATGTGGTAAAAATGATTTATTTGCGCTGCTTATTATTATGAGACAAATTTTACAAGCAGATGAATTTGGAAATATGATGCTTGAGATAGAGAGAGCTATTGAGCATTTAGATTATAATTTACACAGTATAACAATTGATAAAGTATTAAAAAGAATGGGATTTCCTTATAATTGGAAAGATTTAGCTCATATGGAAGGGAATGGTAATAAAGATGAATAATAAAGCTAAATTATGTGTTTTGATTATTGCTTCCTTTGTAATAGGAGGAGCATTTACTTATTCCATTTTGAAGTTTTCCCCAGATGGAGCTGTTACTAGAACTATTACTAAAAATGGTCAAGTTATAACAGAAAAGAATAGTTTGGCTTCATCTGTGGAGAAGGTTCAAGATGCTGTAGTAATGATTCAAGCATATCAAGGTGAACAACTAGCGAGCACAGGTACAGGATTTGTTTATAAGATGGATGATAAGTATGCTTATATTCTTACTAATCAACATGTTATAAATGGAGGAGATTCAATAAATGCTGTACTTAATACTGATGAAGTATTAAAAGCTAAAGTTATGGGTGGAGATGAATATCTAGACTTAGCTGTATTAAGAGTTGATAATAAAAAGGTAACTACAAATGTTAAAATTGCTGAAAAAGATGAAACTAGACTGGGTGATACAGTATTCACAATAGGAACACCACTTGGTTCTGACTATAGAGGAAGTGTTACTGCTGGAGTCTTATCTGGAAAGGATCGTCTAGTTACTGTTAATGTTAATACTACAGGAAGTGGAGATTGGGTTATGAAAGTATTACAAGTTGATGCGGCTGTTAACCCAGGAAACAGTGGAGGTCCATTATTTAACGTTAATGGTGATGTTATTGGAATTATTTCTATGAAGCTTGTTCAAGAAGAAATTGAAGGTATGGGATTTGCTATATCAAGTGATCTTGTAAAGAATCATCTGGATTCATTAGAAAAGGGAGAAGAAATTGAATGGCCTGTGATGGGTATATCAATGACTAATGCTGATAGTCAATCAAGTTTCTTTAATTTCGGTATTCAAGCAGAGCCAACTAATGGTG
>CANRDQ010000024.1 GCA_947629395.1 uncultured Bacilli bacterium | reverse complement strand
TGTACTAATAGCTGGTGTGGAAGATGGTTCAGGTGCAGAAAAAGCAGGAATTAAGGAAGGTGATATAATTACTAAGATAAATGGTGAAGAGACTTCTAATGCTGCTTATTTAAGATATGAGCTTTATAAATATAAACCTGGAGATACAATAGAGGTTACTTATTTAAGAGATAAAAAAGAACATACTACTAAAGTTAAATTAGAAAAAGCTGATTAGAGATTATAAAAATATATAAATAAGAGTCTTATATAAATTTAAGTTAAAAGTATACACAAAGAGTGTATGCTTTTATTTTTGATTTAAATAAATAGATGATGAAATTGCTTTTATTATTTTGAATATAACACCAAAAAAAGAATTGAACTTAATCAATTCTTTTTAGTTTTAATGTCCGAGTGTACAACTGAATGTTGCATTTTTGTACGTTCCTGTACCTTCAAATGTTCCGCCTCCGGCTGGATTAGCAGGATCATTTGGTTTAAATGTTGGCCATGGACTTGGACTCCAAGTTACTTCACTATTTGGTATCATTACACCATTGTTTGTTACAGCACAACCTGTAACGTTTCCACTACCATCAATTTGACATACACAGACAGGATGAGCTACTTCTTCAGCTTCCTCTTTTAAAGTATAAGTAGCAGGGGCACTAGCAAGTGCACTGTAACTCTTGAATGTTGCTACAACTTTATATGTTCCATAAGGACTAGAGGTATTATAAGAATAGCTTGTACCTTGTGTAAATCCTAATAAAGTATTTCCAAAGTATACATTATAACCAAAGGCACCATATTCAGATTTTACTTCTTTTGGTGCTACAGCATTCCAACTGATTGTAACTCTATTTCCATTAGCAGTAACTTTTAATCCTGTAGGAGTTGGAATCTTTTCTCCGGCTGTTTCTTCTACATTTTTAGGTTCAAAACCTTTTTTGAAATATTCATATCTTCCACCGATTTGTGCTTTTACAACACTATCAGGTTGTTTAAATTCTTCTTTATTCTTTTCAAATACATGAGTTGCTAAAGCTCTAAATAATCTATCTCTTTGATATGTTGCTGGAAGGTTGTGTGAATAGTAAGGACTTCCAACTTCTAGATTTTTATAACCATACCACATACTGATTACTGTCTTTGTTGTATATCCTGTTACCCAAGAATCTCCAATTGCATCATCAGCAAGATGGTATTTTCTTCTTGTTGCTGAATCATAGTTTGTAGTACCAGTTTTTAAAGCGATTCTATCTAAACTTCCACTACCTGTAAGAGTAACATCTTGTAATACAGATGACATCATAAATGCAGTTGAATCACTCATAGCTTGTTTTTTTGTACCTTCATGTTTTACTGTTTCACCAGTATCACGATATACTATTTTAGATACAGCATAAGGTTCATTGTAATAACCTCCGTTAGAGAAAGCGGCGTATGCTGCACTTAATTGTAAAGGACTAACACCATTGAAAGCTCCTAAAGCATGAGCTTCATGAATTTTACCATTTTCTACTTCAGGTTCAATACCTAATTTTTCAACGAATTCAATTATTTTTTTATTATCTACCATTTGGAAAGCTTTAACAGCTGGAACGTTACGTGATAATGAAAGTGCACGTCTTAAAGTCATAGTACCCATAAATTTATTATCCCAGTTATTAATCTTAGTTCCATTAGAATATGAATAAGGTTCATCAACAAATGGTTTGTAAGTATTTGTATCTGTACTATATCCATATGTTGACCAGTTATTATATTCCATACCAGGACCATAATCAAATAATGGTTTAGCATTTGAACCAGGTTGTCTATTCATTTGTGTTGCAAAGTTGTAAGTGTTAACACCTTGTCTGTTACGTCCTGCTCCAATGGCAAGTATTTTACCAGTTTGAGAATCTAATACAGATACAGCTCCTTGAACTACATCATTTGCCCAATCGTATGTTACACCATTCATAACATCATTTACAGCATCTTGTTTTTCAGGATCCATATTAGTATAAACTTTTAATGGAGTAACATAAGCGTTAATTCCATATTTATCTTCTAATTCTTCTACAACTGTATCAATATAACCTTGATATTTGTGTGAAATGTCGCTTTCATTATTACCTTCAACTGTTAATGATTCTACTGGAACAGAAGCGGCTATTTCTTTTTCTTCTTTAGTAATATAACCATGTTTATACATTAAATTAAGAACTGTATTACGTCTAGCAGTAGCATTTTCAGGATTTACATTTGGTCTATAGTAGTTAGGTGATTGGAACATACCTGCTATAATTGAAGCTTCACTTAAGTTCAAATCACTAATATCTTTTCCAAAGTAAGTATAAGCTGCTTCTTTAACACCATATATATTTCCTCCAAGGAAGTGGTTATTAACATAAAATTCTATAATTTGTTTTTTAGTATAATTTTTTTCTAGTTTAAACATTGCAAGGTAAATATCAGTAAACTTTCTTATAATACCTTTAATTCCAGATGACTCAGTAGATGTGAAACTATTTTTTATAACTTGCATTGATAAAGTAGAAGCTCCACCAGCACTAGAGTTACCAGTAAGTTGTTGTAGTGATGCTTTTAAGAATCTTGGAGCATCAAGTCCATTATGTTGGAAAAATCTTGAATCTTCTGTTGCGATAATAGCATCTACTAAAACTTCAGGTAATTGATCATAAGTTACTTTTTCACGTTTTTCAGAACCAAGTCTTGTTATTACTTTTTCATTTTTATCATAAAGAATAGTCATTTCTTTAGTATTTAATTTACTTGTTTCAAATTTTGGTGCTGAAACTGTAATATATATTAGGAAAGCAACTAAAGCAGTCAAACATAATATACCCAGTGCTAAGAAAATAAGTAAAATAATTGTTAGGGCTTTTTTCTGCTTCTTTTTACTTTTCATCTTATCTAGCAATTTCGCTATTCCTAATATTACCGCAATTCCAAAAGCAGTAATTAGTGTAAAGATTAATCCAAAGTTTATAAAACATAGGACTAAAATCATTAGTATGATAGCTAAACCTAACCATCCCATCTTTGTTATTTTTTTCATTATTGATTTACCTCCAATATTCTATCAATTATTTTTAAATAATCAATTCTCGGTTGATATTCCTCTTTTAATAGAAAAGCCTTGTTTCTAAAAAAATCCAGAGGAATAGATTTTCTCTTTTGGGAATTAATATATTCCATAAAATCTTTACCAAGTAATAAATAAGTTTCATTTATGATACAAAAACGAACTATTAGAAAAGCAATACCACCATGTCTTAAAATATTATCAATATGTTTTATTTGATGTGGATGAATATTTGCCAGTGGAAATGAAGTTTTACTATTAGTTTGTTTTGCTTCAAAATCAATATATTTGCCTTTATAAATTCCATTATAATCTGTAGTAGATGGCTCCAAGAAGAAGGCTTCTTTTATTATAGCTTTTTGTCTACAAGGATAATCTACTTTAGTGATTTTAATAGGAGTAGGCTTTTTATATATATAAGCTTTATCTATATTTCGATAATATTCATTACTTAAATTAATATCTTCTTCTAAAGAAACTCCTCTGTTAGAATAGTCAATATTCTTTTTGTGAAACACAATTTTGCTTCCTGTCGGATACTTCATTATATCACCTAAACTATTATACTATATATTTCTGATTTTTTCTATTAAATTGAATTAAAAATGAAAAAAATATTATCTTCTTTTGTCGAAACAAATGACAAAGGATTATAAAATGTTTAGAATAAAATTGAAAAGAGGGATAAGATGATTGAACTGGAAATTATAAGAATACTTAATAAAATGTATGATGATACTAGAACTATTAAACTCAATTATAAAAATATTTGTATTAAAAATTGACAAAGTATCTAATTTAAGAGATAATATATAATGTAAAGGGATTGGTGATGACTATGTATCAAAATAAGGTAAACTTAACACCACAAGAAATCTTAGAAAAAGAATTTAAGATTGATACTCGTGGTTATCGTTTAAAAGAAGTAGATCAATTTTTAGATGTGATTATAGGAGACTATGAGCAATTTTATAATATTATAAATTCATTAGAACAAGAGAAAGCTGATTTAATGGCAGAGATTATGAAATTGAAACAAGAACTTCGTAATATGAAAACAAATGTAGAGATTGCTAAAAAGAGTGCAGACACTCCTGAAGTTACAAATGTTGATATTATGAGAAGACTTGCACGTCTAGAAAAAATGGTTTACGGACAAGACGATAAATCTTAAATAATATTTTGACAAACGCTATGTACTAGATACATAGAGGAAAGTCCATACTCACACAGTCTGTGATGATTGTAGTGTTCGTTCTTAGGGAAAAAATAACCTAAGGTAGAGAAATCTAACGGCAAATATAGAATCTAAGTCTGCGGATATGATTTTATAGATAACGTGCCACAGTGACGATGCTCTGGGAAACTGGAGAGTGAAACGAGGTAAACCCAACGAGTGAGAAACCCAAATTATGGTAGGGGAGCTTTGATGAAGGAATAGAACGGAGTCAAGGATTGAGAAATCAATAGATAAATGTTTGTCGCCTAGAAATAGGTACAGAATATGGCTTATGAAATATTATTTGTTTTGTGAGGTGTGAAGATTGAAAGAATTAGGAGAATACTTTAGAACAACTAGAATAAAAAATGGTGTTAGCTTAGAAGAGGCAGCTGAAGACTTAGAACTTTCAACTTCTCAACTAGAAAATATAGAAAGTGGTAATGAAAGAGCTTTTGAAGATGTCTATAAATTAAAAGGATATGTTAGAAGTTATGCTAAATATTTAGGTTTAAAACCTGATGAAATTACCGATGAATTTAATGAGTTTTTATTTGAAAAAACTTCAAAAATATCTTTAGATGATATAAAAGAAGCAAGACAACAGTTAGAACATCATGAAGAGAAAAAAATAGCGTCACCATATACTAAAGTGTACAAGGAGAAATTTAATTTCTTACCTTTGATTGTGGCAATTATCGTAGTTATTTTTGTGGCTTTAATAGTATTTATAATTATTAAAAATATTGATAAAGCTCCAATTAGAGATAGTGAGTTACAAGCAGTAGGTGTAGTAAAGGAGGAGTTAGTATGAATTTCCCTACAAAAATGACAGTTTTACGAATTGTACTTAGTTTTATAATAATTTTCCTATTATTATTTCCTTTTAAGGATGTAGGTATTATATTCCCTGTTATTCAATGTGCTGGAGTTCCAATTGATAGTTTGTATTTAACTGCTGGTATTATTTTTGTAATTGCTAGTATTACAGATTTTATTGATGGAAACTATGCTAGAAAACATAATATGGTAACAGATCTTGGAAAAATGTTAGATGCTATTGCTGATAAAGTTTTAGTAAATTCAGTATTAGTTATTCTAACTGCTCAAGGATATGTTCCTACTATAGTAGCAGTTATTGTAATATTAAGAGATATTATTGTTGATGCAATTAAGATGCAAGCAGCTGCAAAAGGAAAAGTTGTAGCAGCTATTAAATCTGGTAAATGGAAAACAGCTACTTTAATGGTAGGTTTAACACTTACTTTTATAAATAATTTCCCATTTGAAATATGGCATCTTCAAGTATCAGATGTATTATTATACATTGCCGCTATCTTATCTTTAGTAGCAGGAGTTCAATATTTTACATTAAATAAAGATTTAATATTTGAAAAAGAACAAAATTCGTAATATAAACTGTTCAGAATTTCTATTTTCGTAATAGAAATTCTATTTTTTTATGGAAAAAAATTACATAAAACAATTGTTCTAAAAAACTCTTGCATTTTCTAAAAAAGTATTGTACAATGAATATGTAATCAATTTAGGAGGAAAAGGTAATGGCAAAAACAGTTAGTAAAAAAACAGGAGATAAAACACTAGACCAAGTGTTAGGAGATATAGAAAAACAATTTGGTAAAGGTGCTATCATGAAACTAGGAGATCAAAAACACATGAAGGTTGATGTATGTTCTAGTGGATGTTTATCACTTGATATAGCTCTCGGTGTAGGTGGTTATCCAAGAGGAAGAATTATTGAAATTTATGGACCAGAATCAAGTGGTAAAACTACGTTTGCATTACAGGCAATTGCTGAACAGCAAAAAGCTGGAGGAAGAGCAGCATTTATTGATGCTGAACATGCTTTAGATCCTGTATATGCAGAAAAGTTGGGAGTTAATATTGATGAATTATTACTTTCTCAACCAGATACTGGAGAACAAGCTTTAGAAATTTGTGAGGCTTTAGTTAGAAGTGAAGCTGTTAGTATCATTGTAATCGATTCAGTAGCAGCACTTGTTCCACAAGCTGAAATTGATGGTGAAATGGGAGATTCTCATGTTGGTCTTCAAGCTAGACTTATGTCTCAAGCTTTAAGAAAACTATCAGGAACAATTAATAAAACTAAAACTACAGCTATTTTTATTAATCAATTAAGAGAAAAAGTTGGAGTTATGTTTGGAAATCCTGAAACTACACCTGGTGGACGTGCTTTAAAATTTTATTCTACAATAAGATTAGATATTCGCCGTAAAGAACAATTAAAAATGGGAGATGGAATTGTAGGTAATAAAACAACAATTAAAGTTGTTAAAAACAAGGTTGCACCTCCATTTAAAACTGCTGAAGTAGATATTATGTATGGTGAAGGTATTTCTAGAGAAGGCGAATTAGTTGATTTAGGTGTTGAAGCAGGTATTGTTGAAAAAATGGGTTCTTGGTTTTCTTATCAAGGAGAAAAACTTGGACAAGGTAAGGAAAATGTTAAGTTATTATTAAAAGAAAATGAAGAACTAAAAGAAGAAATTGAAGCTAAGATAAGAGATTATTATCAAATTTCTATTGATAAAAACGGAGAAACAGGAGCAGAATAAGCTCCTTTTTTATGTCAATTAATTATTTTGGATTGTTTATTTAAGAGTGTATAAATAGTTGTCAATATATAAATGAAAAAATGTCTAATTTTATTGACTAATGATTTGAAAATATATAAAAAGTTTTCCACATATTTCTGTGGAAATTTATAATTTATTAGATTTGTGATTTGTCGAAATTTGTCATATTATGTTATGTCTAATTATTTTGTTCACAGAAAAATGTGTATAAATATTTTTTGTCAATATAAATTTAGAATTATACATTTATTTACATGGTTTACATAAGTTAATGTTTTAGTGCTATTGGTCTACATTTTGTAACTTAAAGTAGTAGAATAAGTCGTTTTTAGGTTAAAAAAAATAAATTTATATTTCGGAGTGCAAAAAAATAACAAAATTGATAGTTATAATAACTATTATATTGTTGATAAAAATATTTCACTTGACATAACCATAAATAGCAACTACAATAAAAATAGATTATAATTAAATTTTATTTAATATATATTCTAGAAGTGGAGGAAAATATGAACAATATGATATTCTCCATTTTACTACTTATTATTGGATTAGGAATTGGATTACTTATTGCTTTTTTAATAAAAAATCTTAAAGAAAAAAATGCAGTTAGTAAAAGCGAAAATATTATTAGCCAAGCTAAAAAAGAAGCTGAAAAAATAAAGAGAGATTCTATTTTAGAACAAAAAGAAGAAATACATAAGTTAAAATTGGCTGCTGATAAAGAAATAAAAGAGAAAAAAGAAGAGTTAAAAGACTCTGAACAAAGATTAATACAACGTGAAAATAGTATGGATAAGAGAGATGAGCTATATCAAAAGAGGGAAAGTGCCCTTGATGAGAGAGAAGTTAAACTAGCTGATCGTCTTAATGAAATCCAAAATAAAAATAGTGAAGTGGAAGAGATTAAGAAAGAACAACTAGAATTATTACAAAAAATTTCAGGCTTTAGTAAAGATAAAGCTAAAGACTTAATTATGGAACGAGTTAGAGATGATATGAGTAAAGAAATATCTACTTATATTCGTGAACAAGAAAATGAAGCAAAGTTAATTGCTGATAAAAAAGCTAAAGAATTAATCGTTTCATCAATGCAAAAATATGCTGCTGACATTGCAGGGGAACAAACTGTTACAGTAGTTGATTTACCTAATGATGAGATGAAAGGTCGTATCATAGGTAGAGAAGGAAGAAATATTAGAACAATAGAGGCTATTACAGGAGTAGATTTAATTATTGATGATACTCCAGAAGCTGTTGTTTTATCTAGTTTTGATCCTTTACGTCGTGAAATTGCTCGTGTAACTCTTGAAACATTAATGAAGGATGGAAGAATTCATCCAACTAGAATTGAAGAATTATACGATAAGACTTGTAAAGAAATGAAACAAAAAATAATTGAATATGGTAATGATGCCTTATTTGAAATAGGAATCAGTAAAGTAGATTCTGCTTTAGTTGAAATAATTGGTAAATTACATTTTAGAACTAGTTATGGGCAAAATGCTTTAAGACATTCTATAGAAGTAGCAGAACTTTCAGGACTTTTAGCTGCTGAAGTTGGAGAGGATGTTCAATTAGCAAAACGTGCAGGACTTTTACATGATATTGGAAAGGCTATTGATCATGAAATCGAAGGTAGTCATGTTGATATTGGAGTTGATTTAGCTAAGAAATATCATGAAGATCCAACTGTTATTAATGCTATTGCATCTCATCATGGAGATACTAAAGCTACAACTGTTATTTCATCAATCGTAGCGATAGCTGATGCAATTTCGGCATCACGTCCTGGAGCTAGAAATGATTCATTAGAAAATTATATCAAACGTCTTCGTCAATTAGAAGAAGTTGCTAGTGATATAAATGGTGTTGAAAAGACTTTCGCAGTTCAAGCAGGAAGAGAAATAAGAGTAATTGTTAAACCAGAAGAAGTTGATGATTTAGGTGCTCATCAAATAGCTAGAGAAGTAAAAGGAAAGATTGAAAATAATATGAAATATCCTGGAACAATCAAAGTTACAGTTATAAGAGAAACAAGAGCTCAAGAAGAAGCAAAATAAAAGTATTTCAATAATTGAAATACTTTTTTCTTTTAAAAAGATGTTTAGAATAAACTAAACATCTTTATATATTAGGATTCTTTATATTTATAAACATCATCTTTATCTTTTTGGACTTTACCATATATTTTTACACTACCAATATAGCTACCATTGCTAGATTTTTCTATATTTTCATAAAGACAAGAATCTTTTAAACAATATAGACCTTTATCATTTTCAAAAGCAACTATAAAATACTCATAGTCTTGGTCTTTAACATAATCCATTAAAGTGGCAAAAATTTTTTTAGTTGCCATTTCTTTAAATTCTTTTTTATCCATTTCGATATAACCCATAGTATTACCAGATACAGATTCTGTTTCTTTAATATAACTAATTAAGTTTTTTGATTTACAACCTGTAACAACAAGCATTATAAGAATACTTAATATTAAGGTTTTGACTGTAAAAAGATTTTTCATAGATACCTCCAGTTTTCTAAATTATTATAACATATTTGTATTAGTAACTGCAAATGAAATGAACATAAAAACCTTTACAAAAACTTTATATGGTGTTACTTTATATATCATAGGAGAGTAGTTGTATATGAAATTTTATAATTTTGCAGAAAAAATAGTTAGGCCAACTTTTAAATTTTTATATAGACCTACGATTATTGGTGAAGAAAATATCCTAAAAGAAGGGGCAATAGTTTTGGCGGGAAATCATACTAATATTTTAGATTGCTTTCTACTTATTTCATCTGTACCAAGACAAATTCATTTTTTAGCTAAAGATTCTTTGTTTAAGGGTTTTACAAAACCATTTATGCATTTAATGGAAGTTATTCCTGTTAATAGAAGAATTCATGATAAAGAATCTCTTAAGAAAGCTGAAGAAGTGCTGGAAAATGGTAATGCTATTGGTATCTTTCCAGAAGGAACTATTAATCGTACTGATGATGTAGTTATGAAGTTTAAAATTGGTGCTGTCAAAATGAGTAAAGATACTGGTAGTACTTTAATACCATTTGTTATTACTGGTAAATATAAATTGTTTAGAAAAAATATAACTATAGAATTTTTTGAACCCCGAAAGGTAACTAAAAGTTTAGATGAAGAAAATAGTAAGTTAATGGATGTAGTGAGTAAAGGAATTTTACAAAGGAGAAAATAATGAACGTAATTGAGAGAATAAAAAAGAAGCTTAAAGCTCCATGGAAAAAATATTATACAAAGAGTGAAATGAAAGTCGATATACCTGATATTTCTATATATCAGTTGCTAGAGCAAAAATGTTTGGAGTATTCTGATAAAATCGCTATAAATTACTTTGGACATACAATTACTTATAAAGAATTTTTAAAACAAATAGAAGATGCTGCTAAAGCTTTTCGTAGTCAAGGTATTAGAAAAGGTGATGTAGTTACTATTTGTATGCCTAATACCCCAGAGGGTGTAATATCTTTTTATGCAGTTAATAAAATTGGTGCTATTGCTAATATGATTCATCCTTTATCTGGTGAAAAAGAAATTAAAGATTATTTAGTATCTACTAATAGTGTAATGTTAGTTATGATTGATCTTTGTTATGAAAAAGTAGAAAATATTATTAAAGAAACTAATGTTTATAAAACAATTGTTGTTTCTGCTAAGGATTCTATGCCTTTATTACTTGGAATAGGATATGATTTGACACAAGGATTTAAGATAAAGAAACCTAAGAAAAGTGAAACTTATTTATATTGGAAAGATTTCATGAGAAAAGCTTTATCTTATGAAAATGACTATACTGATAATTCTAAAAAAGATACACCCGCAGTAATTTTACATAGTGGTGGAACTACTGGTAATCCTAAAGGAATTATTTTATCAAATGGTAATTTTAATGCTTTGGCTTTACAAGCAAAAATTGTGTTTAAAACTATAACACCAGGAGATAAAATTTTAACTATAATGCCTATATTCCATGGTTTTGGTTTAGGTGTTTCTGTTCATGCTCCATTTTATTTAGGAATGGAAGTTATTTTAGTACCACAGTTTAATGCGAAAGAATTTGATAAATTAATTGATAAGTATAAACCTAATGCTATTTTAGGAGTACCAACTTTATTTGAAGCACTTGTTAATACTGAAAATAAAAATTTAGATTTATCATATTTAAAAATAGTTATAAGTGGAGGAGATGCTTTATCAGCAACTCTTAATAAAAATATTAATGATTTTTTAAGAGAACATGGAGCAATGTTAAAAATTTCTCAAGGTTTTGGTATGACTGAATCTCTTGCAGCTACAGCTCTTGCTTTTGGTGATGCCAATAAAGATGGAAGTATTGGTATACCTTTCCCAGGTGATTATTTTAAAATAGTTGCACCTGGTACTCAAGAAGAAGTTGGTTACATGGAAGATGGAGAAATCTGCGTTAGTGGACCAACTGTTATGTTAGGATATTTAAATAACGAAAAAGAAACTAATGAAATGTTACAAATACATAAAGATGGACATCTATGGTTACATACTGGCGATATTGGTTATATGGATAGAGATGGTGTTATTTTCTATCGTCAAAGATTAAAAAGAATGATTATTTCGTCAGGATATAATATTTATCCATCTCATGTAGAAGAAGTTATCGAACAACATCCAGCTGTGTTAAAGTGTAGTGTTGTAGGAATGCCTCATAAATATAAAGTAGAAGTAGCTAAAGCATATATAGTTTTAAAGAATGGTTATAGTCCTTTTTCGGCTAAAAAAAGTATTAAAGAACATTGTGTTAAAAATCTAGCTGCTTATTCAATTCCATATAAATTTGAATTTCGTAAGTCTTTACCTAAAACTTTAATAGGAAAAGTTGATATTAAAAAACTTCAAGAAGAAGCTAGGGAGGAAGATGGTAGTGAAGAAAGATAAGATGTATGCTTATAGATTCTTAAAACCTATTTTAGGACCAATTTATAAATTATATTATAATCCTAAAGTTATAGGTAAAGAGAATATTCCTACAGAAGGACCTATTTTAATAGTAGGAAATCATAAGCATTTAATGGATCAGTGTACAGCAATAATTTCGACTAAAAGACCTATACATTATATGGCTAAAAAAGAATATTTTGATGGTAAAATGGCATGGTTTTTTAAATTAGTTGGTTGTATTCCTGTTAATCGTAGTATTAAAGATAATAATGCGACTAAGAGAGCATTAGAGGTTTTAAATAATGGATATGCTTTAGGATTATTTCCAGAAGGAACAAGAAATAAAACTGATAAGTTTTTATTACCATTTAAGTATGGTGCAGTTTCAATGGCTAAGAAAACAGATGCTTATTTAGTACCTTTTGGGGTAACAGGAGATTATAAGTTTAGAAGTAAAAATTTAGTTATGCGTTTTGGGAAGCCTTTTAAGGTTACAGGAGATTTAAAAGAAGCAAATAAAAAGTTAGAAAAAGAAGTAGAAAAACTTATGAGATTAAATTTGAAAGAAACTTCCAAGTAGGAGTTTTTTTCTTTTGTTGTATTTACTTCTTAATGATATTAAAGTATAATCACTAATAGAGGTGATATTAATGTTCGAAAGTTTAGGAGACCGTTTGCAGGGTGCAATTCACAAAATAAAGGGTTATGGAAAAATAACAGAAGAAAATATTGATAAAGCCATGAGAGAAATACGTCTTGCTTTATTGGAAGCAGATGTTAACTATAAAGTTGTTAAAGAATTTACTAATACAGTAAAAGAAAAAGCTCTCGGAGAAGAAGTAAAAACTAGTATTAATCCAGGAGATTTATTTGTTAAGATTGTTAAAGATGAACTTACAGAATTATTAGGTGGAGAGAGTAAACCTCTTAATATT
This sequence comes from uncultured Bacilli bacterium, assembly GCA_947629395.1. Next base: position 8,851 of record CANRDQ010000024.1, on the reverse strand, counting down.
AGTGGAAATCCTGCTGTATTGATGTTAGTAGGACTTCAAGGTTCAGGAAAAACTACTACTACTGGTAAACTTTCTTTATTATTACGTAAAAAACATAGTAAGAAGCCACTTCTTGTAGCTTGTGATGTTTATCGTCCTGCGGCTATTGATCAATTAAAAACTATTGGTAAAGAATTAAATATAGAAGTGTATGAAGAAGGTAAGAAAGATCCTGTTGAAATTTCTAAAAATGCTATTAAGTATGCTAAGGAAAATGGTTTTGATTATGTGTTAATCGATACAGCTGGACGTCTTCATATTGATGAAGAATTAATGCAAGAACTACAAAATATTAAAGATGAAATTCAACCTCAAGAAATATTATTAGTAATAGATTCTATGATGGGACAAGATGCTATTAATGTTATAGAAGGATTTAATAATAATTTAGATTTAACAGGAGTTATTTTAACTAAATTAGATGGTGATACTAGAGGTGGAGTTGCTTTATCTGTTCGTCATTTAACTAATGTACCAATTAAATTTATTGGTGTATCTGAAAAGATGGATGGACTTGATTATTTTGATCCCGAAAGAATGGCTGGACGTATTCTTGGAATGGGAGATGTTATCTCTTTAGTGGAAAAGGCAACAGAAGCTATAGATGAAAAAGAAGCTGAAAAAACAGCTAAAAGGATGCAACAAGGGAAATTTGATTTGGAAGATTTCTTATCAACTATGAAACAAATGAAAAAATTAGGACCAATAGAAAATTTATTAAAATTACTTCCTGGTGCTAAAAAAATGGGACTTAATAATGTTAAGATTGATCCAAAACAAATGGCTAGAATAGAAGCAATTGTGTTGTCTATGACACCACAAGAAAGAAGAAAACCTGAAATAATAAAATCTAGTAGAAAAACTAGAATTGCTAAAGGAAGTGGAACTTCAGTTCAAGAAGTTAATAGACTTCTAACTCAGTTCGACCAAATGAAAAAGATGATGAAACAGTTTACTAATGGTAATATGAAATTACCATTTTAAGGAGGAAGTATGAATCAATTAAAACAAGCTCTTTTAAAAAGTAAAGAAAAATTTGAATGTATTAAAAAAGAAGAATGGGAAGATGATGGTTTTATTAAAGGGAAAAACTATCGCTGTACTTTAAAAAATGGAGAAGTTATTTACCGAAATAAAATTGTAAAAAATAATAGTGATGGTTCATCAGCAATTATTATTCCTGTAACAGATGATAATGAATTAATTTTAGTAATTCAACCAAGAGTATTTACGGATGATACTGTAGAAATATCATTTCCAGGAGGACTTGTTGATGAAGATGAAACTGATATGTCAGCATGTGCAAAAAGAGAATTACTTGAAGAGACAGGAGTAGAAGCAACTAATATTGAAAAAGTTGGTAGTGTTTACGAAAATTCAGCAAATAGTTCTGGAAAACAATATTTTTTCATCGCACGTGGTTGTAAGATAACTAAAGAACAAGATTTAGATGATGATGAATTTATTGATATAGTTACTGTACCTATATCTGAAGCCTTTGAGTTCCTAAAAGAAGATAGAACATTTCCAACTTCATTTTTAGTAGGAATGAATTATTTAAAAGAAAAAATTTAATTTTTAGTGACATTATAAAATTTTATGGTATAATGGAATAGAGCAACCGATTCTGGAGGTAGTCCTCTCGAATCGGTTTTTTTGTTGTTTATTTGTTAACGGAGGTGTTTTGGAATGACAAAATATGTTTTTGTAACAGGTGGAGTAGTGTCTGGTTTAGGAAAAGGTATTACTGCATCTTCAATTGCATTACTATTAAAATCTAGAGGATTTAAAGTATTTATGCAAAAGTTTGATCCTTATGTAAATGTGGATCCAGGTACTATGTCACCATATCAACATGGGGAAGTTTTTGTAACTGCTGATGGTTCAGAGACTGACCTTGATTTAGGACATTATGAAAGATTTATTGACGAAGAATTAAATTATACTTCTAATATTACTACAGGAAAAGTTTATTCATCAGTAATTGAAAAAGAGCGTAGAGGAGATTATTTGGGTGGAACTGTACAAATAGTACCGCATATTACTAATGAAATTAAACACAAAGTATATGAAGCAGGTACTAGTAGTGGAGCCGATGTAGTTATTACTGAAGTAGGAGGAACAATTGGAGATATTGAATCTATTGCTTTTTTAGAAGCTTTAAGACAAGTTCAATCTGAACAACCAGATGAAAATACTTTCTTTGTTCATACCACTTTAATACCTTATATTTATGGTTCTGATGAATTAAAAACTAAACCTACACAACATTCAGTAATGGAACTTAGAAGATTAGGAATTAGACCAAATATGTTAGTATGTCGTACTCCTATGCTTTTAGAACAATCAATGAAAGAAAAGATTAGTTTATTCTGTGATATTCCAACTGATAATGTAATCGATGGTATTGATGTAAAAAATATTTATACAATACCAATTAAATACCATGAACAAAACGTAGATGATATTATTATTGAACATTTGAATTTACCAAAGCATAAGATTGATTTAAGTAATTGGGAAAAATTAATAAATGATGTTGAATCTTTAAAAGAGGAAACAACAATTGCTTTAGTTGGTAAATATGTGGCTTTACATGATGCTTATTTATCAGTAATGGAAGCTTTAAAACATGCTGGATATAAGTATAAAACAAAGGTTAATATTAAATGGGTAGATTCTGAAGATTTAGAAAATTGTGATGATGTAAAAGATATTTTAGGAGATTGTAATGGTATTTTGATTCCAGGTGGTTTTGGAAGTCGTGGTATAGAAGGTAAGATTAAGGCTGCTGAATATGCTAGAAAAAATAATGTACCATTTTTAGGAATTTGTTTAGGTATGCAAATTGCTGTTATTGAATTTGCTAGAAATGTTTGTAATTTAACAAAAGCTTCATCAACAGAATTTAATGAAATGTGTGAAGAACCAATTATTGATTTAATGACTGATCAAAAGACTGTTATTAATAAGGGTGGTACACTTCGTTTAGGAAATTATGCTTGTGAGCTAAAAAAAGGAACTTTAGCACATAAAATATATGGTGAAGATTTAATTTATGAAAGACATCGTCATCGTTATGAATTTAACAATAAATATTTAGAAACTTTAGAAAATAATGGTATGAAAGTTTCAGGAGTAAATCCTGATGCTAATTTGGTGGAAATTGTAGAAATACCAGATCATCCACATTATATTGCTAGTCAATTCCATCCTGAGTTTAAGAGTCGTCCAACTAGACCTCATCCATTATTTGATTCATTCATAAAAGCAAGTGTAAATAATAAATAGTAGGCAAAACATATATGCACAATGCTTATCTAGTGAATAAAATAATCTAGATAGGAGGAATATATATGTTTGATCAAATGCCAAATAATTTAATGGCTAATACTATAGATAATGATATGACAAGTAGTATCTATGGTAATAATAATACAGTAGAACAAGAGGTGAATATGAACGTTAATAGTGCTCCAATGATGGAACCTATGATGCAAGGTGGATGCATGAATAATCCAATAGTTGAGCCTATGCAAGAACGTCAAGTTCATAAGACAATCATGCATGAAGTACCACATGTTTGCCCAATCAGAACAAGAGTAATTAATCATCATATTTATAAACATACTTATAGACCAGAATATTCTTGTTGTGAAGAAAATGTAGTAAGCAATATGCAATGTGGTTCATGCTGTAATTTTAGATAAAATTATAAGAAAAGGCTTTTATAAGTCTTTTTCTTTTGAAATAAACTAAAAATGATAAAGTTCATATTATTTAGTATCGATAATATAATTAATTAGGTGATTATATTGGAATGTAGAATTAATAAGCCATATCCAGAAGTGAGAGTTGAAAGTAAGAATATAGAATATGCAAAATTATTACTTGATGATTATGCATCTAATGTAGGAGAAGATACTGCCATCCATCAATATATTTATCAGAAATTTGATAAGTTTAAAGCTGATCCAGTATTTTCTAGAACACTTTCACAGATTGCGATGGTTGAAATGAAACATTTAGAACTGTTAGGTGAGACCATTAAGTTGTTGGGAGTAAATCCAGAATTTAGATTTATAGATAAGAATACTGATAATTTGGTTTATTGGAATAGTAGTTATGTTGATTATACTACGGATATAGTAGAAATGCTTAAAAGTGATATTAAGATTGAAGAAGAAGCTATTAGAAAGTATAGATATCATATTAGTTTGATTAATGATAAATATATAAAAGCCTTACTTTATAGAATAATAGAAGACGAAGAAGTTCATATAAAATGTTTTAATATGTTACTTAATAGAGTACTTTATAGATAATTATTTTCTAAAGTATTCTTTTTTTGTTATAATAAAGTTGGAAGGTGATATAATGCAATTTATTGAGTATGCAAAGTGTTCTACTTGTAAGAAAGCTAAAAAGTTTTTAGATGATAAGGGTATTAAATATGTTGATAGAGCAATTAAAGAAGATACTCCTACTTATGAAGAGATTAGTTCATGGGTAGAAAAGTTTAATATTCCTATTAAAAAGCTTTTTAATACTAGTGGTATGAAATATAGAGAATTAAATTTAAAAGAGAAGTTAGATAGTATGTCTGATACTGAAAAGATAAAATTACTTTCTAGTGATGGAATGCTTATAAAAAGACCATTATGTGTAAATGAGGATAAGATATTGATAGGATTTAAAGAAAAGGAATGGTTAAATTATTTTAAGTGAGTTTATTCTACATTTTTTGACGTGTAAATCATTCGACAATTTTTGTAAAATTAAAATGTAAAAAATAAATGTCAAATTTTGTCATATTCCTTGCATATTTGTAAAGTGTAGTTTATATTTAAACTAGGGAGTGTGATACAAATGATTTATCCATCAATTGATAAATTATTAAATGTGGTTGATTCAAAATATGAATTAGTTCACATAGCGGCTAGACGCAGTAAGGAGATATCGAGAACTGAACATCTACAAATGCCAGAGAACAATTATAAATGTTCAAAGGAGATTGGTAGAGCCTTAGAAGAAGTTGCAGAGGGACTTCTTAAGGTAAAGAAAGGGTAATCCTTTCTTTTTTTATGATTTAAACTACTAGAGTTAGAAAGTTAAAAATGATATAATTTTAGTAAGCGGTACTAAAAATATAGAAAGGTGATAAACATGAAAATAAATAAATATAAGAAGAAAAAAAATGGATTGTATGAAGTAGAGTTTGAAAATGGAAAAACATTGAACTTATATGAAGAAGTTATTTTAAAGTATGAGTTATTACTTAAACCTTTTGATGTAAAAATGATGTACGAAATTGAAAAGTACAATCAAGAATGTGATGTTTATTATGTAGCATTAAAGTTTTTAAAATTTAAGGCAAGAACTATATTAGAAGTGAAAAATTATTTATTAAAAAAAGAATATCCACAAGAAGCTGTGGACAAAGCTATTGAACTTTTACAAAAACAGGGATATTTAAATGATTTGTCTTATAGTAAAAGTTATTTAAATTTAAAGTTATTAACTAGTAATAGTGGCCCTAAAAAAATTAGACAAGAATTAAAGAAAAAGGGAGTTATAGATAATTTTATAGATGAAGTTATGGAAGAATATACTATAGATATTCAAAAAGAAAAGGTAGAAAAGTTAGTTAGTAAAAAAATAGCTAGTAATCATACTAAAAGTGGAAAAATATTAAAACAAAAAATAATGATTGACTTAATTAATGAAGGTTTTAATCGTTCTATGATTATGGAAGAACTTTCTAAACATCAAATAGAAGATAGTAAAGAACTTATTCAAAGAGAATATGATAAACTCTATAAAAGATTAAGTCGTAAATATTCTGGTAAAGAGTTAGAGATAAAAATAAAACAAAAAATGTATCAAAAAGGATTAAATTATGAAAACATTTTTTAAGAAAAATAAAAATACTATAATTATCTGTTTGTTTTTGTTGAGTCTTATTTGTTTTGTTTTATTAAAGACAACTATTGATCCTGATTATTACTGGCATATTCAAGCAGGAAGATATATGCTTGATAATAAAATAATTTTAACTAAAGATATTTTTTCATGGGTACCGCAAATATTTAATACTTATTGGATGTCTCATGAGTGGTTATTTGAATTGTTGTTAGGTGTATTAGAAAAAATATTTTCAAGTTGGCATGTAATAGTATACATATTTATTTCGATATCTTTATTGTTATTAACACTATTTATGGTGAACAAGAAAAAATATTTAGAAAATATACCATTTACTTTATTTTGGTTTACATTAAGTATATTTTTCTTAATGACGTGTGTAACACCAAGACCACAACTTTTAGATTTCATATTTTTAGCTATATCTTTATATTTATTATATAGTTTGATTAATGATGAGTCTTCAAAGAAAATTTATTTTTTACCACTAATTTCTATTGCTTGGTCTAACTTGCATGGTGGTTCATCTAATATGCCATATTTACTTACTTTAATTTTTATCATAGTAGGAATGTTTAATTTTAAGTTTTCTAAAGTAGAAAGTAAAAAGTTATCAAAAAAACAATTTCAGAAATATATAATAATATTTATTTTATGTGTGGGAGCGGTTTCTTTAAATCCTCATGGTTTAAAAATGTTGTTTTATCCATACGAAAATATGAATAATAAAATTATGTTACAGACTATAACTGAATGGAGACCTACTAATTTAAATGAAATGTATCATTGGCTATTTTTTATATTTTTTGGGATAAATATATTAGTATTGTTATTTAGTAAAAAGAAGATTAAGTTTATTGATTTAGGTATTTTAGCTTTTACTTTATTTTTAGGATTAAAGAGTATTAGATTTTGGATGTTTTTCTATGTAGCGTCTACGCTTATAATTCCTAATTATATAGATGCCTATAAAGTAAAAGAAAAGGATGTTAATTATATTTTGATTATAGTAGTATTAATAATTAGTTTATCTTTAACTGGTTATAGTAAGACTTTAAATAATTTAAAACAAAAACCGGTATCAGATGAAATTATAGATTATTTAAAAAAGAATGAACCTAAAAGATTGTATAATTATTATGATTATGGTGGTTATTTAATTTATAATAATATTTTAGTATTTGTTGATGGTAGGGCAGATTTATATTCTAAATATAATTATAAAGAGGCAAATGATTTGTCTAATTTAAGAGGTAATTTTCAAAAGATCATAGAGAAATATAAATTTGATTATTTTCTTTTAAAGAAGAAGTCAGGATTAAGTTATTACTTAAAAGAAAGACAAGATTATGATGTAGTGATAAGTGACGCAAAAAATATTGTATATAAAAAAAGGTAAATGTTATTTACCTTTTGTTTTTTTTATTGTTCTGTTGAACTGCTGTTATTACTACTGTTTTCTATTTGTTGTTCTACATATTTTTTATATGCTTTTTTCAAAACTGAATCTTTGAATACAACTTTTTTACTTTCTCTATAATCTCTTAGAGTTTTTTGGAATAAAGAAGCGTCATTTGTTAATTTTTCTTCAGCGATAGATTCAATTACATCATCTTTAACTTTCTTTAATTCTGGTTTCTTTTTTTGTTTTTCTTTTAAGATAATGTGATATCCATATTGAGATTTAACTGGTTCTTCAGTAAATTTACCTACTTCCAATTTTTTAGCAGCATCTAAGAAGTTTTCATCATAGTTATCATCTGTATTGAAGTAACCTAATTCTCCACCATCTTTAGCGCTTCCTGTATCATCAGAATTTTCTTCTGCTAATTTAGCGAAATCTTCACCATTTTTTAGTTTGCTGATTATTTCTTCAGCTTTCTTTTTAGCTTCGTTTTCTACTTTTGTTTTTTCGTCATCACTCATATCATCAGTTGTTTTAGCCATAATTAGAATATGTTTAGCTTTGATATCTCCTATAATGTTTTCATCATAGTAAGCTTGGATTTCTCCATCACTAACTTTTTCTTTAAGATAATCTTCAACGGCTTTTCCTCTTTTATATTCTAGAGATAACATATCACGAAGTTCATCTTCGCTGTCTGCTCCAAAATATTGTTTAATTAGATAATTCCATTGTTCTTCTTTATCTTCATATCCAGATTTGTATTGGCTAATTTGTGATTCAATTGCTTCTGTTTCATCTTTATCAGTTTTATATTTTTGGTCTAGTAATTGATGATCGATTAAATCAACTAAAATACTAACTCCATATTTTTGATATAAATTCTTATAAAAAGTATCAGAAGAAATTTTACTTTTTCCAATAGTTACAGCAGCATTTTCTCCATTTTTTAACTTGACAGTTCCACATCCAGTAGTAAGAGTTGTTAGAACAAGTAAAACAGCTAAACTACCTAATAATTTTTTCTTCATTGTTTCCTCCTTCAAAACATCACAATTATCATACCAAAAATTTTTTAATAGTGCAAATATTTAGTTGTATCAGGGTATATATAATCACACAAAAGCACTTTTTGCCATAAAATAATGTGAATACCATAAAAAAGGAGGAAAAAGCATGGGTAATTATGTATCATCATCTGCAATTATTTTAGTGTTATTTATCTTATTAATAATTATACTAGGTGCTTATATCTAGGTTAGGAGGTGTCTTTATGAATTGCGAAAATAATAATAATAATAATTCAACAACTAGAAATGGAGGAAGTGGATATATCATAATTATAGTATTATATATCTTACTTGCAATTATTTTAGGAGGAGCTATTACTACTTGCTAGTAATAGCTTTTTTATTTATAAGGAAAGTGCGTTTAATCTAAAAAAGAAAAAAACATAATCAAAAAAGATTATGCCAAGACAAA
>CANRDQ010000023.1 GCA_947629395.1 uncultured Bacilli bacterium | reverse complement strand
TGTTGCCAATGTACTTGGTCATACTAATATAGAAACAACGGAAAATTATTATATTGCAAGTACTGATGAAGATAAAATAGTTGTTAGCGAAGAAATAGAAATGCTGATTAATTCAAGCATAATTGATGAAATATCAAAATATATTGGAAAATAATTGTGAAAATCCGTATTAAATGATATAATAATTGACAGTTTAAAAGCTCTATATTATAAGCGAGGTGATTATTATTCGTATTAAAGATCCAGATTATAAAATGTGGAAAAAGAAAAATGATGAAAGAAAGTTTAGAAAAAAAATTAAATCTTTGAAAAAAAAGAAGGCAAGAAAAAGAAAAACAAATTTAGTTGTTTCTAATAATAACTTAAATAATAGAAAACCGAACAAAGTGTTTAAAGTACCATGCATATTTAGTATAATAGAAAATCCAGAAGAGACTATTGAATTTTTTAATACAATCATAAAAGAAATAGAACAAATACGTCAAATAGTAAAACAAAGAAAGAATAAATATAATTTTATAAGATTATTTCTTATTGATATGAGTGAGATAAATAAAATAACTGGTGATGCTTTAATGTATTTATTGACTATTGTGAAGAATACTAGAGGCCCAAAATCTTTACCAGTAAATTGGATTGGTAATTTTCCGAAAGATGATCATATGAAAACATTTCTTAAAAACTCAGGTTTTTTAAAATATATGCATACATCTGAAGATAATCTAGTTCATACTAGTGAGCATATTCAAATCCAGACAGGGTATGGCTATGAATACAAAGTTGATAGTGAAATGATTGATATTCGTCAAAAAATTATTGACTTTACATGTCAAAAATTGAATAAAAATAAAGTTGAAATTAATTTTTTGATGACAATGTTAACGGAAATGATTACAAATATAAAAGATCATGCATATGATGTCGGTAATATTTTTGAACCGAGTTGGTATATATTTGTTGAGAATAAAAATGAAAAAATTTCATATACATTTATGGATAACGGATTGGGAATACCTACTACAATCAGAAAAAAATTATTAGAAAAAGTTAAACAAACTTTTTCGTTAGAAAAGGAATATAGATATATAGAAGCGGCTGTAAGTGGCATAGAAAAAAGAAGTAAAACAGGAAAAATTGAAAGAGGTAATGGATTGCCTATAATATATGAACAATATACTCTTAACAAGATTGATAACCTATTAATAATATCAAATAGAGCATATTTTAAAAAAGGTAATGAAAAAGATTTAGAAAATAATTTATGCGGAACAATTTTTTATTGGGAAATCAAAAAGGAGGAAATTTTATAAATGGAAATAAATATTGTAAAAGAATATACGGATAAACCTGGTGCTAGATATGAGCATCAAGGACCTTATTCAGGAGAAAAATTTAGAGATACTATTTTATATCCGAAATTTATGGAAGCCTTAGAAAAAAAGGAAACTTTAACTGTTAATTTAGATGGTGGATATGGCTATGGTTCTTCATTTTTAGAAGAAACTTTTGGGGGACTCGTAAGAAGGTTAAAGAAAGAAAAAAATAATAATTATAAAGAAGTTTCTAAAATAATAATTATTTCAAATGATAATGTTATGTGGTATGAAAAAATTAAGAAATATATCCAAGATGCCATAGATAATCCAGTTAATGAGGAAAAATAAAATGAAAAAGCATGCAGTTTTAATTATGATAATATTAATTATTATAACTGGAGTATTAATTGGATTAAAAGTTCAATATCCTTGTAACAGTTTGTTTGACTATAATCTAATGGAAATACTTACCACTATAGTAGTAACATATGGAATTTATTATTTGTCAAAAAGAAATGATCAAATAAAGAAAAAAATGAGAAAGTAGAAGAAACAATAGAAGTTTTAAGAGATAGATTTAGTAAAGTATTTGGTGAGTCGATTTCTAAAGACAGACAAGCAGAATACTTATATTCATTTAAATTTATTGATAATAAAATAAATTTGTTAGAAAAAATATCAGTTCATTTAAAATGTGGAGAATACATTAATAATATAAAAGCTGAAAAAGAAAAATTAGATGAGTTTATAAATGATAATATCGAACAAGGGAATAAATATTTTCTAGGGAAAAAAGTAAAAGATAAAATTCCTAATATATTATGTAATATAGAAAATAATTTAGACAACATTGTTCTTAAAATTTATGAAGAAAGATAATCATAATTCTAGTATTGAAATTACTTTAAAATAATTATAAAATATTTGTAGTAAATGAATGTTGAAATTTTCCTCATTTTTTCCTCATTTTGGAAATAACGATAATACGGATAATACTCATAATACTATATATACTGATGTTACATTGACCGTATTTTCAAAAAATAACAATAATACTATAAATACCATAAATAAGGATAATATGAGATTGCACTGAGCTGGCGGAAGTGGAAAAAAATATAAACATTGTTGTGGAAAATAAACTCGTAAATCCCTATTAAATAAGGGAAAACGAGTTTTTTCTTATTCTGATTTTTAATAGAAAATAGTGATTAAATAAGTTTTTTTACAGAAATAATCTTTAAAAAAATATATATGGTATAATTAAATAGGAAGTGATGATAATGGATAATTATGTTTGCAAAATAGCAACAGTTGATGAAATGAATACTAAATGGGATTATGAAATAGATCATGCAAAAGCTAATAAAAATAATTGGGTTATATGGAAAAAAGAAAATATTGAAAGATTTCAAAATGGTTTTATTATTCCATATTATGGATTATTGAATGGTAAAATAATCTGTGAGTGTACAGCTGCTATTAATTCATCAGTTGTCCAAAATGCAGATAGCTTAGTGGATAAAAAAACTGTTTACTTAACAGCATTTAGAACAATTCCAGAATATCAAGGTAAAGGGTATTTTTCAAAGTTATTTAAATATATGATTGAAGATTTAAAAAATAGAGGATACGAAAAAGTAACTCTTGGAGTTGAACCTGAAGAAACTAAGAATAAGGAGATATATTTTAAATATGGGTTTAACGAACATATAAAGGATTCTAGAGAAGTTTATCCTGATGGAACTGAAATTGATGTTGAATACTATGGAAAGAAATTATAAAAATACAAAGAATGTATAATGAAAAGGGTGTAATAATATATGAAAATAATTGAATATGAAGATAAATATTTAGAAGATGTTAGAGATTTATTAACAGAACTTGAAGAGTATATTTTATCTATTGATAAAGATGAATTGAATCAAATTCATCCTGAATATCATGAAAAAATGGCATTAGTTGATTTAAAAGAGGTAAATGAAAATAGTGGTAAGTGTTTTTTAGCGATCGAAAACGATAAAGCAATTGGATTAATAATAGGAACAATTCCTCACTATGATGAATATGATTACCTAGACTACAAATGTCCTAAAAGAGGAAAAATTACTGAATTAATAGTAACATCTAAAATTAGAAGTAAAGGTATAGGTAAAGCTTTAATAGAGAAGATGGAAGAGTACTTTAAATTAAATGATTGTGAGTATGTTTTAGTTGACGTATTTGCATATAATGAAAATGCTATTAGTTTTTATGATAAAAAAGGATATCATCCAAGAATGTATACAGATATAAAAAAATTATAAGTAAAAAAAACAGTTTTCAAGTAAAATTATTTATTTGATACTGTTAAGTAAATTGTTAAAAGAAACTTTTGATTTCTTTTTTTTATATATTAAATGTGGTATTATTTATATAGATTTTAGGTGATGTAAGTGAAAAAAGTTGAATTACTAAGTCCAGTTGGAAATATGGAAACACTTTTATTTGCTATTCATAATGGGTGTGATGCTGTATATTTTGCTGGTAAAAAGTTTGGGGCAAGACATTATGCTAATAACTTTACAGAAGAAGAAATAATAAAAGCTATTAAATATTGTCATTTATATGATGTTAAGGTGTATATAACTGTCAATACATTATTATTTGATGATGAATTAGAAGAAGTTTTAAATTACATAGGTTTTTTATATGAAAATAATGTTGATGCGATAATTATGCAGGATATTGGTCTGATTAAAAAAACACATGAATTATATCCTAATTTAGAAATACATATTTCTACTCAAGCTCATAATCATAATGATGCTGGACTAGAATTTTTTAAGAAACTAGGAGCGACAAGAGTTGTTTTAGATAGAGAAATGAGTCTTGAAGGAATTAAGAAATTAACAAATTCTGTGGAAAAAGAAGTTTTTGTTCATGGGGCATTATGTGTATCTTATTCCGGTTGTTGTTTATTTAGTAGTATGAATGGTGGTAGAAGTGGTAACCGTGGAGAGTGTGTAGCGTCGTGTCGTTTACCTTATGAACTATATAAAAATGATACAAAGATTAATACGGATGGTGAATATCTTTTAAGTACTAAAGAATTAAATACTTTAAATAGAATCAAAGAATTAATTGAGGCGGGTATTGATAGTTTTAAGATAGAAGGAAGAATGAAATCACCTGAATATGTTGGCTTTGTTACTAAACTATATCGTACTATGATTGATAAATATTATAATAATGAAGATATGACTCTTGATAGTGATGATTTATATAAGTTAAAGAAATTATATAATCGTGAATTTACAGAGGGATATTTATTTAATAATTATGGTAAAACTTTAATGAATATAAAATCACCTAATCATCTAGGAGTAAAAATTGGTAATGTTATTGAATGTAATAAAAAGTTTATTAAAATAAAATTAGAAGATGATATAAAACAAGAAGATGGTATTAGACTTCCTAATAATGAAGGAATGATTTTAAATAAAATTTATAATAAAAAAATGTTGTTAGCTAATTCTTTAAAAAAGGGAGATATTGCTTTTATAGAGAATAAGGTAAATTTAAAAAATACCGGTTCAGTTTTAAAGACAATTGATAAAGAGTTGATAGAGAGTATCAAAAAAATCGAGGAAAAGAAGATTCCTCTTGATATTGAGATTATTTGTAAGATTAATAATCCTATTAAAATGATTATTAGTGATGGAGAAAATAAACTAGAAAAAAGTTATTCATATATTGAAAAAGCTAAATCTTCACCTACTGCTAGAGAAAGAATTATTAGTCAAATATCTAAATTAGGGAATACTCCTTTTAAAGTAAATAATATTAAGGATTATATTGATAGTGATATTTTTATTTCTATAAAGGATTTGAATGAATTACGTAGACAACTAATTTCTGAATTAATAAGTATACGTGAGAATAAAAAGAAAGATATTATTGTAAATAAGTCTATTACGGAAAATAAAATTAAAAAAGATTCTAAAATAAGAATTAATGCTTTAGTTAGAAATAAAGAACAATTAGAGGTATGTTTAAGTAATGGTATTGATTTAATTTATACAGACAATATATTTTTATATAACGAATATAAAACAAAGTGTAATATTTATTTAAAATTACCAAGAGTGTTGTTAAAACATCCAGTTTGGAAGAATGAAAAATTATTAGTTACAGAAATAGGTTCTTATGAAATATATAAAGATGATAATGAAATAATTGGAGATTACTTTTTAAATATTACTAATCATGAAACAGCTCATTTGTTAGGAGAAAAAACAAAATTTGTAACTATTTCTCCTGAAATAACTAAATCTAGATTAGAAAAAGTTAATTTTGTTAATGATAATGTTGAGTATATAGTGTATGGAACGGTTGAACTTATGATTATGAAGTATTGTCCTATAAAAATGCTTGAAAATAATGATGATAATAATTGTAATTTATGTAGTTTGGGAAATAATTACTATTTAAAGAATAAAGAAGATGAGATATTTCCAATTGTAAATACTAAGCATTATACACACATTATGCATAAAGAACCACTTGATAATATTGAAAATATTAAATTATGTCTTGCTAAGGGAATTAATAATTATCGAATAGAGTTGTTTGATGAGACTAAAGAAGAAATAGAATATATTATTAAAAAGATTAGAAAAGAATTAGATAGGGTTTTATAGTAAATTATAAATAGGAGGTTATGATGATTGTTAATGAAGAAGCAGTTGTAAAGGTATTGGATGAGATAAAACCAGCGACTTTAGTTGCGGCAACTAAATATGTTGATGTTGAGGAATTAAATAAATTAGAAAAATTAGGAGTAAAAGTATTTGGTGAAAATCGAGTACCAGCTTTATTAGAAAAATATGAAAAGTATCATGGTAATAGTGTTTTTCATATGATTGGAACATTACAGTCTAATAAAGTAAGATATATCATCGATAAAGTGGCTATGATTCATAGTGTAGACTCTTTAAAGTTAATTGATGAAATAGATCGCCAAGCTAAAAAACATGATTTGACTATGGATGTTTTAATTCAAGTTAATATTGCTGAAGAAGAAAGTAAACACGGTTTTTCTAAAGAAGAATTATCGGAAGTGTTTGAATATCTAAAAACAAAAAGTAATGTAAGACCTTGTGGTTTAATGATGATGGCTCCTAATATAGAGAGTAGTAAAACAGAAAAATATTTTAAAGAAACAGAAGAAACTTTAAAAAGTCTTCAACAACAATTTCCAGAATTTTCTTTAACAGAGTTATCTATGGGAATGAGTAATGATTATAAATATGCTTTAAAACATGGTTCTACTTTTATACGTTTAGGAAGAGCTTTATTAAAAGAAGATAATTAATAAGGTGTTATTATCAAAAATTGACAAATAATATATTTAAGCTATAATTGTAGTAGAAATACAGAAATACCTGTAAATATATAGTTAAAATTACTATTGTAATTTTAATGGAGGAGATTTAATATGTCAGATAAAGAATTATTTTTAAATTATGAGAAATATTTAGATAAAGAAGTTACCTTAAAAGGTTGGATTAGAAATCATCGTAAACAGAAAGAGTTTGGATTTATATCATTTTCTGATGGAACTTTTTTTACACAAATTCAAGTTGTATATGATAATAAGTTGAGTAATTTTGAAGATATTCAAAAATTTCATATAGGTAGTTCTATCGAAGTAAAGGGTAAAGTTGTGAAGTCTCCTAAACAAGGACAAGCTTTTGAAATTCAAGCTAGTGATGTTATTTTATTAGGGGATTGTTTAGAAGATTATCCTATTCAACCTAAGAAACATTCTCGTGAATTTTTAAGAGAACAAGCTTATTTAAGACCTAGAACTAATTTATTTCAAGCTGTATTTAGAGTTAGAAGTAAAGCTGCTTTTGCGATACATCAGTATTTTCAAGATAGGGACTTTGTTTATTTTCATGCCCCATTAATTACAGCTAGTGATTGTGAAGGAGCAGGAGAAATGTTCCATGTTACTAGTTTTGATTTAGATAATATTCCCAAAGATAAAGATGGTAATATTGATTATAGTAAAGATTTCTTTGGTAAGATGACTTCTCTTACTGTATCTGGTCAGCTTCAAGCCGAAACTTTTGCTTTGGCTTATAAAAATACTTATACTTTTGGACCAACTTTTAGAGCTGAGAACTCTAATACTAAAACTCATGCTTCAGAATTTTGGATGATTGAACCTGAAATGGCTTTTTGCGATTTAACTCAAGATATGGATGTTATGGAAGATATGCTTAAGTATGTTGTTAAATATATTCTTGATAATTGTGCAGAAGAGATTACTTTCTTAGATAGTTTTGTGGAAAAAGGACTTCGTGAGAAATTAGAAAGTTTAATTAAACAAAAAGCTATTAGAATAACTCATCATGAAGCTATTGAACAACTTAAAGCTTCAGGTAAGAAGTTTGAATTTGAACCAGAATTTGGAGAAGATTTAGCTCGTGAACATGAGAAGTATTTAACAGAAGAAAAGTATCACGCTCCAGTTTTTGTTTATGATTGGCCAAAAGATATCAAAGCCTTTTATATGCGTTTGAATGATGATCAAGAAACAGTCGCAGCTGTAGATTTATTAGTACCTGGTTCTGGAGAATTAATGGGTGGATCTCAAAGAGAAGAAAGATATGATGTTTTACTTAATCGTATGCATGAAATGAATATGAGTACCGAAGAATTAGATTGGTATTTAAAACTTAGACAATATGGTGGATGTGTTCACTCTGGATTTGGAATGGGATTTGAAAGACTTATTATTTATTTAACTGGTGTAGAAAACATTAGAGATGTTATTCCTTTCCCAAGAACACCAGGAAATTGTGAATTTTAATATTTAAGTGTTAAGAGTAATCTTAATGCTTTTTTGTTAATTGTCTTTTGATATATATTTTGATAAAATGTAGGAGGAGGATAGAAGTTATGAAAAAAATAATGATAGATTTAGATGATACTATTTGTACTGGTGGATATTTAGAAATTTTAAATGAGTATTTTAATACTAGTTATACTTATAATGATTTAAATGATTATTATGTAGAAAGTCTTGTCCCAGAAGGACAATTAGAAGAGTATTTAGATTATTTTTATTCACCAGGTGTAGATGTTTATAAATATGTAAAAGTAATTGATCATTCTATAGAAGTAATCGAAAAATTATCTAAGAAGTATGATATTTATATTTGTAGTGCTTATGTAGATAAAAGAAGACCACTAACTAGTGGAATTATGGCTTCTTTAAAACATAATTGGATACTTAAAAATTTACCATTTATCGATCCTAAAAAAATTATTTTAACTGGATCAAAAGAAGTTATTCAATGTGAAATTAAAATAGATGATAAATTCGCTAATTTAAAGGGTTATGGAGAAACAAAATTATTATTAGATGCTTATCATAATCAAGAATATGGTGATGATCAACTAAGTGAGAGAAATGTAACTAGAGTAAAAGATTGGTTAGAGATAGAAAAAATCTTATTAAGTGATGATGAATAAAGAGTTTTAAGAACTCTTTTTTGGATGAATGGTGGTGATAAAATGAATGGTAAATTAAGAAATATGACATCTATTTATTTAAGTGATGAAAATAATCGTTTATTGTTGTTATATAGAATTAATTCTAGAGTAATAGATAATTCTTATATTGGGACCGCAGGTGGACATGTTGAACACTTTGAATTAAATGATGTTAAAAGTAGTGTGTTAAGAGAATTAAAAGAAGAAACAGATCTTGATATAAATGATATTACAGATCCTATTATGAGATATGTTACTTTAAGATATAAAAAAGGAGAAATTAGACAAAATTATTATTTTTTTGCTAAAATAAAAAATTCTAAAAGGGAAATTACTAGTAATGAAGGTAATTTAAAATGGTTTTCATTTGATGAAGTTTCATTATTGGATATGCCGCATACGGCCAAGTATATGCTTAAACATTATATAGAAGAAGGTCATAAAAATAATAAATTATATGCAGGAGTTGCGACTAAATATGGTTTAGAATTTACAGAATTAAAGGAATTTTAAAATAAAAAAAGAGCACTAAAAAGTGCTCAATCTATATTTATAGAGGATCTTCACATTTACCAGTGAACCTTCCTCTTTTATATAATATGTAAATTGGCATAAAAAATACATTAAATTTTTATAAATTTAAATAAAAATTGGTATAATAAAATTGTGAAATTGGAAAGTGAGTGATTATTATGGAGATGGTAGAACTAAAAACAAATTTAAAAACAACTCTAGATAAAGTAGATGAGTTATGGAGGTCTCTTTGACTGTAATAGTAAAGAAGAACAAATAAAATCTTTAGAAGCCAAGATGAATGAAAGTGATTTTTGGAATGATAAAAATCGTGCGGAAGCAATTTTAAAAGAGTTAAATGAATTAAAAGCAGTAGTTGATTCTCTTAAAAAATTAAAAGCAAACATAATAGAAAATCTAGATTTAATTGAATTACTTGAGGGAGAATATGATGAAGAATTAGAAAAAAGTATTTTACAGGAAGGACCTAAACTTTTAAAAGAATACGATCAATTGGAGTTATTACTTTTGTTAACGGGTCCTTATGATAAAAATAATTGTATTGTGGAAATTCATTCTGGAGCTGGTGGTACTGAAGCTTGTGATTGGACAGAAATGCTTTATCGAATGTATACAAGATGGGCTTTAAGTAAAAATTATAAAATAGAAGTATTAGATTTACAACCTTTGGAAGAAGCTGGTATAAAAAGTGTTTCATTTTTAATAAAAGGAACTAATGCCTATGGATATTTAAAAAATGAAAAAGGTATTCATCGTTTAGTGAGAATTTCGCCATTTGATTCTAATAAAAGAAGACATACTTCCTTTGCATCAGTAGAAGTAACACCGGAAATTAATCAAGAAATCAACTTAGAAATTAATGATAAAGATTTAAAGATAGATGTTTATAGGTCTAGTGGTTGTGGAGGACAGGGTGTAAATACTACTGATTCTGCAGTTAGAATTACCCATTTGCCAACAGGTATTGTAGTTACTTGTCAAAATGAAAGAAGTCAAATTCAAAATAAAGAACAAGCTATGAAAGTTCTTAAAAGTAAGTTATTGTTATTAGAACAAGAAAAACAAAGTAAAGAGTTAGCAGATATTAAAGGACAACAAAAAAATATAGAGTTTGGTTCACAAATTAGAAGTTATGTACTACATCCATATAAGATGATTAAAGATCATAGAACTAATATAGAGACAAGTAATGTTGATAAATTTTTAGATGGTGATATAGATTTATTTATAGAATCATTACTAAAAGAAGGAGGTAAAAATGTTTAAGGGGTTAAGTAAAAAAGTAGATAAGAATATTTTAGAAAAAATAGAGAATAAAGATGTAATAAAACGTTATTTTGAATTTATATTAGGATGTTTTATTTTAGCAGCATCATTTAATTTATTTTTAGTAGATAATGATTTAGTACCAGGTGGAGTTGGTGGTGTAGCTATCATCTTTAAAGAAGTTTTTAATATGAATCCATCAGTAGTTATTTTAATATTAGATTTATTATTACTAGTGATGTCATTTGTATTTTTAGGAGTAGAAAAAACTAAAGGTTCAATTTTAGGATCAATAATATTTCCGATATTTGTAGAGTTGACTTCTAAATTAGGTTATATCATAGAAGTAGATAATTCACAGTTATTATTATCTACTATTATTGGTGGAGTCCTTTATGGTTTTGGAGCAGGAATGATTTTTAAAGCTGGATTTACTACTGGTGGTACTGATATCTTAAATCAAATAATTTCTAAATATGCTAGAATCAGTATTGGAAATAGTATGATTTTAAGTGATGGACTTATAGTTTTAACTTCAGGATTTATTTTTGGAGTAACTAAATTAATGTATGGAATTATTATTTTATATATAATTAGTTATATGGCTGATAAAGTTATTTTAGGTATATCTGATTGTAAAGCATTTTATATTGTTACCGATAAAGAGGAAGAAATTAAAGAGTATATTTTAAAATATTTAAATTGTGGTGTTACTGTATTTAATGCTAAAGGTGGATATACTAAAACAAGACAAAATGTATTATTATGCGTTTTACGTACTAGAGAGTATTATAGGTTAAAAGAAGGAATACGTGAGATAGATGAGAATGCCTTTTTCGTAGTAACTGATGCTTATGAAGTATGTGGGGTAGAATAATATGCAAGAAGAACTACAAAATTTAAATATAGATAAAATAATAGATACTATAAAATCAAAACAATTAGTATCTAGATATACAATCTTAATAATATGTTTATTTTTCTCATCTGTAGTTTTTAATCTATTAACTTTACCAAGTAGTATTGTTACGGGAGGAGTAAATGGTTTAGCAGTTATATTTAATCATATTGCTGGTTTTAAACCATCAGTAATTATTTTTGTAGTATCATTTGTACTTTTAATTTTTAGTTATATATATTTAGGTGCTGAAAGAACTTCAGGAACTTTAATTGCGACTATTATTTATCCTATTTTTGTTCAGTTTACTTCAGTGTTATCTGATTTTATTGTGGTAGATAATGATGATTTATTAGTAATTTCTTTATTCTTAGGAGTAGTGATAGGAATTATTAATGGATTTATTTGTAAAACAGGATTTAGTAGTGGGGGAATACCTGCATTAAGTCAGATTATTCATCAAAAGACAAAGTTTTCAATAGGAACTTGTAATTTTGTGATAAATACTATTATAGTTTTATTTGGTGCTTCATTCTTTGGTTGGACCATGGTTATGTATTCTGTAATAATACTTTATATAAGTGGCTTTGTTATGGATAGAGTAGTTTTAGGTATAAGTAGAAATAAGGCTATATATATAATTACGAAAGAAGAAGAAAAAGTAAGAAAATATATTGTAGATCAACTTCATCATACCATTACAGAATTTCAAGTAAAGGGAGCTTTTTTGAAGAAGAGAAGAACTTGTTATTTGGCAGTTATACCAACCCTAGAATATTTTAGAGTAAAAGATGATTTGTTACAAATTGATCCCGAAGCATTTATGGTAGTAACAGATTCTTATCAAGTACAAGGTGGAAGATAAAATTAAGGTTTTATCTTTTTTTTTGGAAAATTTTGAAAATTGTCGAACTTTGTTTAACTTTTAAATTTAATATGCTATAATGTTTATGATAAGGTGGTGGAACAGTGGATTTAATCAGATTAAAAAATGTCTACAAACAATATAAAAATGGTGTTACTGCTATTTATGATATAAATTTATCTATTCAAAAAGGAGCTTTTGTATTTGTAATTGGAGGCTCTGGAAGTGGAAAAAGTACATTAATAAAAATGTTATACAGAGAGGAAAAACCAACTTCAGGACAAATAGTTGTAGGTGGAGTTAATGTCGCTAAATTAAGAAATAGTAAAGTATATAAATTACGTCGTAAGGTAGGAATTGTTTTCCAAGATTATAGATTACTTCCTAAGCTTACAGTATTTGAAAATGTTGCTTTTGCAATGGAAGTAATTGGCGCTGATAAAAAAACAACTAGAGCTCAAGTTTTAAAAGCTTTAGAGCTTGTAGGTTTAAAGGCTAAAATACATAACTATCCTAATCAACTTTCTGGAGGAGAACAACAAAGGGTGGCAATTGCGAGAGCTATTGTTAATAATCCGAAGTTATTACTTTGTGATGAACCTACTGGTAACTTAGACCCAGAAAGAAGTTTGGAAATAATGCAAGTATTACAAGTTATTAATGAAAAGAGAGGAACTACAATAATTATGGCTACACATGATAAAGATATTGTTAATAGAATGAAAAAACAAGTCATTACTTTAAAAGATGGTAGAATTGTAAGTAATGAGGAAGAAGGAACTTATAATGACATTGTTTAGAATGTTTGGAAGAAGTTGTCGAGATGCTTTTAAGAGTGTATTTCGTAACTTTAGTTTATCGTTAGCCTCTATATCTTGTATTACAATCACATTAATTATTGTTGCATTAGCCATCGTTGCTTCATTTAATGTAGAAAATTTTACTAAAGAGATTGAAAAAGATTTAACTATAGTTGTATTTATGGAAAATGATGCAACTGAAGAACAGGTAAAACTTGTTAAAGAAAATATAGAAAGTTTAGAAAATGTTACTGATTTAGAGTTTGAAAGTAAAACAGAAGTTAAAGAAAAAATGATGAAAGAATCAGATGTATTCAATACAGTTATGTCTGGATGGAGTGCCCAAGAGTCTCCACTTAAAGATACTTTCCAAATAAAAGTAAAAGATGTAGAACAAATCAAAAAAACAGCTAATACTATTAAAAAGTTTGATAAAGTAGCAAGTGTACAATATGGGGAAGGAATGGTTGACCAAATGGTTAATGCTTTCTCATCAATTACAAAAGTAGCTTTTGGAATAGTAATTGCTTTAGTTGTAGTTACAGTATTCTTAATTATTAATACTATTAAATTAACTATTTTCTCAAGAAAAAGAGAAATTTCTATTATGCGTTTAGTTGGTGCGAATAACTTTACTATTAAGATGCCATTTATAGTAGAAGGAATGATTTTAGGAATTATTGGTTCTATTATTCCAATTATAATTATTACTTATGGTTATTTAGCTTTTTATAATCATTTTGATGGATATTTATTTACACAATTAATTAAGTTAATAAAACCAGAGCCATTTATATATTCAGTATCTGGAATTGTTGTATTAATAGGTATGCTTGTAGGTATGTTAGGAAGTTCTAGTGCTGTAAGAAAATATTTGAAGGTGTGATGAATATGAAAAAAATAATAATATCTTCAATTGCTTTCTCATTAATTGGATATTATTTTCTAGTACCAATTAGTGTTAGTGCAAAAACTGTTAGGGATTATGAAAATGAAGTTTCTAAATATACAGCAGAAATAGAAGAAAAACAAAAACATATTGCCAAAAATGATGCTGAAGTTGCAGAGATTACTAGACGTATTGCTAATATTCAAAGTCAAATCAGTCAGGCTGAAAGTGATATTGAGACATTAGAAAATGAAATAAATGCTAGTAATAAAAAAATAAAAGAAAAAGGTGAAGAGAGTAAAAAGATTATTGAATATTATCAATTATCAAGTGGAGAAAACTCTTATTTACAATATATTTTTGGGGCAACAAGTATTACTGATATGATTTATAGAATTTCAATGACTGAACAACTTACTGAATATAATGATAAGATTATGAAAGAGTTAAAGGAATTGATTGTTAAAAATAAAGAAAAACAAAAACAATTAAATACTAAAAAACAAGAATTAAATTCTTTACAAGCACAGCTTAAAACTGAACGTCAAAAGATAAATGCGGATACAAAGGCAGTTAGAGATACAATGCCTAGTGTTCAAGAACAACTTAAGGCAGCTAAAGCTAGTCTTGCTAGTTTAAAGAAAATGGGCTGTGGAGCTAATGAAGAAGTTGAACGTTGTATTGCTAGAAATACTCCATCTGGATCAATACCTAGTACAGGAAGTACTTTAAGACCTACTTTAGTAGGAACAAGAAATGGTGGACTTTATTCATATAGTGGTCATGTAGGACAAGATATTGGTAGTCCTAATAAAAAGAATGAAACTATTTATCCGGTTGCTTCTGGATTGGTAGTAGCGAGATATAATGATAATTGTAGATCTTTCTGTCGTTATAAATGTAACGGAAATGCTAATATCGTAGTTATAAAACATAATATAAATGGAAAAATGCTATATACTAGTTATGTACATTTAAGTCAGGTTTATGTAAGTAACGGACAGACTGTATCGGCTTATACACCAATTGGAAAAATGGGTAACACTGGTTGTACTGATGGAGGAGATGAAGGAGGTACTTATATTCATCTTCACTTAGAAATGGCAACTTGTCATTGGAATGCAACAAGTGAATGTGGTGGTAATTATAATAAGTATTTAAAATCAATAGTTAATCCAACTAGATATGTAACTTTACCAGCAAGTTGGACTAATAGATAAGATATGAAAGTATCTTATCTTTTTTTTCTGTTATTTTAGGCATTAATGTAGTATAATTGTAGTGGAATAGGAGGAAAAACATGAAAAAGTATGTTGCAGAGTTTATTGGTACATTTGTACTTACTTTAGTTGGTTGTGGAGCAGCAGCAATATCAGGAGGAGTTGAAGGAGTTTTAGGTGTACTTGGAATTTCTATGGCTTTTGGACTTTCTATAGTAGCTATGGCTTATTCAATTGGTAATATTTCTGGTTGTCATATTAATCCAGCTGTTTCTTTATCAATGTTTTTAAGTAAGAAGTTAGATAAAAAAGATTTTATAGGATACGTAATTGCTCAAGTACTTGGTGGAATCATGGCTGCTTTAGTTTTAAAATTAATTGGTAGTATGTGTAATCCAATAATTTTAGGACTTGGAACTAATGGTTATGATAGTGCATCTTATGTTGGATTAAATGTTTATGGAGCTTTACTTGTTGAAGTTATTCTTACTTGTATTTTTGTACTAGTAATCTTAGGTGTAACTTCTAAGAAAGAATTTTCTAGTGTATCAGGAATTGTAATTGGACTTGCTTTAGCTTTTGTTCATATTATTGGTATTCCTCTTACAGGAACTAGTGTAAATCCAGCTAGAAGTTTAGGACCTGCTTTAGTCGCAGGAGGAGAAGCTCTTTCTCAAGTTTGGGTATTTATTCTTGCGCCACTTGTTGGGGCAGTAATTGCTACTTATCTTTGGATGTATTTAACTAAGGAAGAAGACAAGAAAGAAACAGAAGAAAAACCTGAAAAAAAAGAAAAAGCTGACAAAAAAGATAAAAAGAAAAAATAGTATTTAGTACAGGTTGACAAAACTTGTACTTTTTCTTTTTCTTTACTAAAAGACAGTTTGATAGTTATGATATACTTAATATATAATAAGGAAGTGTTATAATGAAGTTTATCGCAAAGTTAGCTAGTATAGTATTAACTGTTTTAGGAGTTTTTACTTTATATATGGTATATAAGATAAATATTTTACCAATTAAATATTTTTTAATTGTTAGTGGAATTATTTTAGTAATTATTTTGTTTTTAGATGTAAAATTAATTCAGAAGAAAACTAAAGTATTTAATAGATTGTTTTTTATAATTATTTCGATAGGATGTAGTGTAGGAATTGGTTTTATACTTAGTTATTTAAACTCAACTTATGATTTTATGAATAGTTTAGCTATTAAAGATTATGAAGTGGTAACATATGATGTTATTACTAAAACTGGTAATAATATAGATTCTATAAATAAGTTAGAAAATAAAACTATAAGTTATCTGGAAGATGATAAAAATTATGAAAAAGTTAAATTATTAGTAAAAAAAGATATAAAATATGAAGATAGAAAATATGAAAATATAGATAGTTTAGTATCTAGTTTAGAAAAAAATAAAACAGATTCTATTATTATTGAGGAAAATCGTTATAATGTTTTAAAAGAGGAATATACTGAATTTAGTACTACTACTAATGTGGTAAAACAATATAAGATATTCGTTAAGAAAGAAAAGGATAGTTCGCGTCTTTCAGCTACCGATAGTTTTGTAATGTATATTAGTGGTGTTGATACATATGGAGAAATATCTAGTGTATCTAGAAGTGATGTAAATATTTTAGCGGTTGTTAATCCTAAAAAAGAGAAAATATTATTAGTATCAATTCCTCGTGATTATTATGTTGATTTGGATGGAACATCATCAAAAGATAAACTTACTCATGCTGGAATGTATGGTATAGATACTAGTATAAAGACAATCGAGAATTTACTTGATGTTGATATTAACTATTACGTAAGACTTAATTTTTCAACTTTAACAAAGAGTATTGATTTATTGGGAGGAGTGGACGTTTATTCTGATACTACTTTTACTTCTTATGTAGATGGTTCTATTACGATAAAAGAAGGTATGAATCATATGGATGGTAAAACAGCCTTAGCCTTTGCCAGAGAAAGACATGCCTATAGTACAGGAGATAGACATAGAGGTGAAAATCAACAAGCTATTATTACTGCTTTGATTAATCAAATGACTTCTACTAAAAATATTAATAAATATAAGGATTTACTAACTTCTTTAGAAGGAACCTTTGAAACTAGTATGCCATATAAAAATATTTCTAATTTATTAAAATTACAATTAGATAAAAATATTAAATATAATGTTAAATCTATAAGCTTAGATGGAACAGGTAGTTATGAGCCAACATACAGTATGGGATCTAGAAGACTTTATGTAATGGTTCCTGATGAAAGTACAGTTCAGGAAGCTAAAACAGAAATTCAGAATTATCTTGGAAAAACAAAAGAGGGTGATACAAAATGAAAGTAGGATTAGTTCTTGAAGGTGGCGCAATGAGAGGAATGTATACGGCAGGAGTATTAGATACATTCCTTTCTCATAATATAAAAGTAGATGGAATAGTTGGAGTTTCGGCAGGAGCTTTATTTGGAGTAAATTATTTTTCAAAACAAAAAGGAAGAGTTCTTAGAATTAATAAAAGATTTTGTCGAGATTTAAGATATATGAGTTTACCATCTTTACTATTTACAGGTAATGTTGTTAATAAAAAATTTACTTATTATAAAGTAAATACTAAATTAGATGTTTTTGATGATGAAGAGTTTGTTAAAAATAATACAGGATATTATGTAGTAGTAACTAATGTAAATACAGGTAAACCAGAATATTTACCAATTGATAGAGCTTTAACTAATTTAGAAAAGTTTAGAGCTAGTGCCGCAATGCCTTTAGTTTCTAAAATAGTTAAAATAGATAATAAAGAATATTTAGATGGTGGAGTAAGTGATGCTATTCCAATAGATAAATGTATTGAATTAGGTTACGATAAAATTATTGTTGTTTTAACTCAACATCTTGAATATAGAAAGAAACCTCTTTCAGAAAAGAAGATTCAAAAAATAAAGAAAAAATATAAAAATTATCCACAATTAATTAATACAATGCTTAATAGATATAAAAATTATAATAGTACTGTTGAGAAGATTGTTGATTTAGAAAATAAAAAAGAAATTTTTGTAATTAGACCTTCTAAAAAAATTGTGATCAATGTTATTGAACGACATAAAGAAAAATTACAAGCAGTCTATGATTTAGGTGTTGAAGATTGTAATAAGGTTATTGATGATTTAGTAAATTACTTAAATTCATAATAAAATGTTAAAAAATCGCTAATAATATAATTGGTGATGACGATGAAATTTAATAGTATTTGGTTGGATGGAGAAAAAGATTTAAATTTAAGTAGTTTAGATAATAATTTAGAAGTAGATGTTTTAATTATAGGTGGAGGAATTACAGGTGTTAGTATAGGGTATCATTTATTAAATTCTAATTTAAAGGTAGCTTTAGTAGAAGCTAATAAAATAGGTCATGGAGTAACTTCTAAATCTACTGCTAAAGTTACTTTTTTACAAGAAGATATTTATTCTAAAATAAAAAAAGCTACTAATTATGAAAAAGCTAAATTATATTATGAATCACAAAAAGAAGCTATATCTATTGTAAATAAAATAGTTGAAACAGAAAAAATTAAATGTAATTTAGAAAGAAGTAATTCCTATATATTTACACAAGATGAAAATAATTTAAATAAAATAATAGAAGAAAAAGATTTATTAGAAAGTTTTGGTGAACAAGTAGAAGAAAAAACAGAATTACCTAATGGTATAGAATGTAAAAAAGCTTTGGAAGTAACTAATACTTATACTTTTCATCCTTTAAAATATGTTAATGCTTTGAGTAAAATATTATTAAAAAACAATATTGATATTTATGAAAATACTAGAATATATTCTATTACAGATTTTAATAATTATTATATTTGTAAAGCCAATGATTATTTTATAAAAGCTAAAAAAGTGGTATTAGCTTTACATTATCCATATTTTATAACACCATTTTTCTTTCCTTTAAAAGTGTATTTAGAAAAATCTTATATTGGTGCTAGTAAGGAAAATAAAAATTCTGATTTTAATGCTATTAGTGTGGATAAACCAGTTAAATCTATGAGATTTTATAAAAATAATAAAAATAATTATCGAATATTTCTTTATGGGTCTAGAAATTTATGTATGAAAGTTAATGATGAAGTGCATTTTTCTAAATTAAAATCTTTTCCTTTTGAATATGAATATTTATGGTCTAATATTGATATTATTACTAGTGATTCTCTTCCTTATATTGGGAAAATAAAAAGAGATTTGTTTTTAGCGACAGGTTATAATACTTGGGGAATGACAAATAGCGCTATTGCGGGGAAAGTTATTAGTGATTTAATTTTAGATAAAGAAAATCCCTATACATCATTATTTAATCCTAAAAGAGGAGTTAAATTAAGTAAGTTTCCATTAATTTTAGGAAGTAATATGAAGTCTTTTGTATCAGAAAAGTTAAAGCCTTATAAAGAGTGGTATGGAGATAGGGTCAGAATAGAAGAAAGAAATGGTAAAAAAGTAGGAATTTATTTAGATGAAAATAATAATGAGCATATTGTATATTTAAAATGTCCACATTTAGGGTGTAATGTTATCTTTAATAAAGAGGAGAATACTTGGGATTGTCCATGTCATGGATCTAGATTTGATATAGATGGTAATGTTTTAGAAGGACCAAGTAATTATAGTATTTGTTATGAAGAAAAGTAATGTTTTTCTTCCTTTTTTATGGTATAATTAATAGGGAGAGAGAAGTATGAGTTGTAAGAAAAAAAGAAAAGTAAAAAACAACAATTTAGAAAAGCCGGTGTACAAAATAACTTTAAAAAATGTTTGTAAACATATTATATTAGTAAGCAAGCATCGTTTTAAAGTTTTTAGTTTGTGCGTAAAAGCAGGAGAACCATGGAGGGGCTTTGTTCATGACTTATCTAAGTTTACACCAACAGAGTTTTTTGAGAGTGTAAGATATTATTCTGGGAATCGTAGCCCTATTAGTAATTGTAAAATGGTAAATGGTTATTCTCAAGCTTGGTTACATCATAAGGGTAGAAATAAGCACCATTATGAATATTGGTATGATTATGTCGCTCCAGTTAAGGCACCTGTTATGCCTTATAAATATTTTGTGGAAATGGTATGTGATAATATGTCAGCGGGAATGACATATCAAGGTAAAAAATGGACAAAAGAATATCAATTAAGTTATTGGATGAAAACAAAAGATAAAGCTAAAATGAATCCAAAGATGAAAAGATTATTGACAAGAGTTTATACAGATATAAGTGTTTATGGGGTTGATCCAGTTATAAATAAAAAGAATTTAAAAAAACTTTATAAGGAGTATATAGGTTAATTGGAGGCTTGAATATGAAAATAATGTGTATCTCAGATATTCATGGAGATATTAATTGTTTAGAGAAAGCACTAGCAAGATATGCAGAAGAAAAAGCTGATAAACTAATTATTTTAGGAGACTTTTTTAGTTATTATAATTCTCCTAGTGATTATGGAGTAGTTGAAAGATTAAATCCCATAGCTAGTGATATAATTGCAGTTATGGGTAATTGTGATGATTCTTATAGTTGTAGTGATTTTGATTTTGAGGTTAAATATATTCAAAATATCAATATAAATAATATAGAGATTACTTTGACACATGGGCATATGTATAATCCAAATAGATTACCGAATAATGTAGGAGAAATTTTTATGTCTGGGCATACACATATAGGTAGTATTCGAAAGGAAAAGGGAATTATTTTCTTAAATCCAGGATCTATCTCTAAACCAAGAGGTGGAAGTGAAAATAGTTATATAATTATGGATGAGAAAAAGATAGAACTAAAGAGATTAGATGGTTCTGTAATAGATAGTATTAATATAAAATAAAAGAATTTCAATTGAAATTCTTTTTTTCTTTTTAAAATAGTCCACTTATAATACCGTTTTCATCTATATCCATATTCATATAGGATGGAGTTTTAGAAAGACCAGGCATAGTCATAATGTTACCCATTAAAACAACGATAAAACCTGCGCCACTACAAAGTCTTATTTCTTTAACAGTAACATCATGATTTTTAGGGAAGCCTAACTTAGTAGCATCATCAGAAATAGAATATTGAGTTTTAGCAATACATATTGGTAAGTTTTTATATCCTAAGTCTTCTAATCTTTTTATGTCTTCTAAAACATGATCATTATAATTAACTTTTTTAGCATGATATATTTCCTTACTAATTTTTTCTATTTTGTTAGTAATAGAATCATTCAAATCATAAAGTAATTTAAAGTCTGGTTCTTGATTACAAATGTTAATAATTTTTTGAGCTAAATCAAGAGAACCCTTTCCACCTTCAGTATGAGCTTTAGAAATGGCAAATTCACAATTTAAAGATTTAACATATTCTTCGACGCATTTTATTTCATTTTGTGTATCACTAGCGAAATTATTCAAACAAATAATGATGTTGGAAGAATACTTTTGCATATTTTTAATATGAACTTCTAAATTACAAATACCTTTTTTTAGATAATCTAAACTTTCTTTAGTTAAGTCTTCTTTTGGACAACCACCATTATATTTTAAACTTCTAATAGTAGCATTTATAACAATACAATTAGGAACTAGATTACCAATACGACATTTGATATCTAAAAATTTTTCTGCTCCTAAATCTGAACCAAATCCCGCTTCTGTAACTACATAATCTGCAAGTGATAAAGAAAGTTTAGTAGCAATTAGAGAATT
>CANRDQ010000022.1 GCA_947629395.1 uncultured Bacilli bacterium | reverse complement strand
AAAAAGAGAAAAATAACTTTTCTCTTTTTAATATAAGTCTTTTTTATTGATGTCTACTAATTAGGGTTCACATCAAATTCTTAACCTTTTTTTATTTTTTGATATATTTGATCTGCGATTAATTTGTACCCATTTTCATTTAGATATAAACTATTTGGATTTTCTAAATAAGTATTATCTATCAAGTCATATATATCAATATAAGTTATCTTATATTTCATAGCTAATTTTTTATAAGCTTCATTCAATAATTTAAATAATTCCGAATCATTAGTATTCATATATAAATTATGATATCCTACTAAAATTATATTTTTATTATACTTAATCATTTCTGTAAGTAAATCATTCATATCATTAGTAATATCTTCTATAATTTCAGTATCACTCTTAGATAATCTATCTATATGTTGAAAACTCATTTGTGATAATATATCACAAGCTCCAATTGATAAAGTAATATAATTAGCTTCTCTCATAGCATTTTTTAGTGATAAACTTCGATTATTTAATAATATTCTCTTATTTTTTTCAATATCTTCAATTAAATCTTTAATATAATAATCTCTTCCTGAAAAGTCTTTTGTAAACATTTTTACTTTTTTAGTTTGTTTTAATTTTTCTACTAAAAAATCTGGATAACCCACACTAATTTCACCATAAGAGTTTTCCCCTAAAGCAAAGGCATCTCCCAAAGATATTAAAGATACTGTTTTATCATGATAAAGTGTATAGGTAACATAAATGCTTACAAATATTATTAATAATAATAGTAATAATTTTTTTAATTTATTCACTAAAATGCCTCCAAACAAAAAAGAATATATAATATTATATTTCTTTTAATGTTATTTTAGCACCAACGCCACTTAGTTTTTCTATTATTTGTTCATAACCTCTTAAGATATGATCAATATTATCTATAATTGTTGTTCCATCTGCGACTAATCCCGCTAAAACAAGAGCTGCTCCTGCTCTTAAATCAGTAGCTGTAACTTTACTTCCTACTAATGGAGTTTTTCTTAAAACAATAGCTGTATCATCCATTACAGTAATATCAGCTCCCATTTTTTCTAAATATGGAATATGCATAAAACGGTTTTCCCAAATTGTTTCAATAACTTTACTTTGTCCTTTACATTGTGTTAAAAGTGTTGTAAATGGTTGTTGTAAATCTGTTGGAAAACCAGGATATGTCATTGTCTTAATTGTTGTTCCTTTATAATTTTTCCCTTTATTAACAATAATATAATCTGTTCCATATTCTAGTTCTACACCTACTTCTTCTAATTTTGAAGTTAATGATTCTAAATGTTCTGGAATTATATTATCAATTTTTAAATAATTTCCACATAAAGCTCCTGCGATTAAATATGTACCTGCCTCAATTCTATCAGGAATAACTTCATGGAAACATCCTGTTAATTTAGTAACACCTTCTATTTTAATAGATGATGTTCCTGCACCTGTAATTTTAGCTCCCATACTATTTAAGAAAGTAGCAATATTAACAATTTCAGGTTCTTTAGCAGCATTTTCAATAACAGTTGTACCTTTAGCATAAACAGCTGCTAACATAATATTAATAGTAGCACCTACTGAAGCAATATCTAAATAAATATCATTTCCCTTTAATTCATCTGCTTCTACTATATATTTATTATCAGAACTTGTTACTTTAGCTCCTAAAGCTTCAAATCCTTTTAAGTGTAAATCAATAGGTCTCTTTCCAATTGCACAACCTCCTGGAAAATACATAGTTACTTTTTTATATTTTCCAAGTAAAGCTCCCATAAAATAATATGAAGCTCTTAGTTTTTGTGAATAATGGATAGTAATCTCTTTATTTTCTAAATTTTTAGAATTAATTACTAAGCTTTCACTAGCTCTTTTTACAGAAACATTTAAATATTCAAGTGTTTCACATAAAGCATCCGTATCTGTTATTTCAGGAACATTACAAATAGTTACATCTTCATCAGCAAGTATAGCAGCTGGTATTAAAGCAACTACACTATTTTTTGCACCACTAATTCTAATAGTTCCTGTTAAGGTATGACCACCATTTATTTCTAATACTTTCATGATATCCTCCACAATATTATATTTTACTTAACATTTTGTGTACCAAAAATACTAACCAATGATTGGATTTTATTTTTAATTGCTTTCTCTCCACTACCAATTACTTTTCTTGGATCATAAACCTCTTTATTCTCATCTAAAAATTCTCTTACCGCTTTTGACCAAACCAATTGTAAATCTGTATTAACATTTATTTTGGCAATTCCACAAGAAATTGCTTTTTTAATTTGTTCCTCTGGTATACCAGAACCACCATGTAAAACTAATGGTATAGGTAAAGCTTCATTAATTTCCGCCATAGTTTTAAAATCTAAATTAGGTTCACCTTTATAAATACCATGAACACTTCCTAAAGCTGGTGCTAAAGAATCCACTTTTGTTTCTTCAAATAGTTTTTGACATTCATCAAGTCTAGCAAAAAGTAAATTACTACTTACACCATCTTCATTTCCACCAATATGACCAATTTCAGCTTCGACACTAATGTCTTTTGGATGTGCATAATTTACTATTTCTTTTGTTATTTCAATATTTTTTTCTAACACTTCACGTGAAGCATCTATCATAACAGAACTAAAACCAGCATCTATAGCTTTAAAACAAGCTTCACGACTTCCATGATCTAAATGTAGGCACACCGGTATAGTAATATTTAAATCTTCAATCATAGCTTTTACCATAGAAGCTACAATTTTATAACCACCCATATATTTAGCAGCACCTTCACTAACTCCTAAAATAACGGGAATCCCTAATTCTTGACATTCTTCTAAAATATACTTTGTCCATTCTAAATTATTAATATTAAATTGAGGTACAGCATATTTATTTTCTTTAGCCATCCCCATCATATTTTTAAAATTCTCTAACATGATTATCACCAATATCATTATATAATATTTAGAGATAAATCGTCAATTAATATTAATGAGCTTCTAAAATATTACGCAATTTTTTTAACATTTTAGGTGATTCACCTTTAGGTATCTCTGCAGCTCCACTTCTTAAGCTTCCACCACCACCAAATGATTCCATTATTTTACTAACATCAATACCAGATTCTGTACTTCTAGCACTAATATGATAATTATTTTTATCCACTGCTCCAATAGCAAACGAAGTATTTAAATTATCAATTGAAGGTATCTTAAAAATATTATTAGAACTAAATTCACCATTAAGTATTTTATCAGCCGCAATAGCTATTTCTTTTCTATCATAAATTTGGGTATCTTCTTTAGCTATTCCTATAGTTCCATAAGGAGATTCATATAAAACAGCATTATTAACTAATTTATATATTTTTAAATTTTGAATATTATTACATTTTAATAGATTATTACTTTGTTCTATATTAGCTCCTCTTTTTAAAAGCTCAGAAGCTGCGATAAAAGTTTGCGAACTAGTATTTTTTATAAAATGATTAGTATCCAAAATTATTCCTGAATAAAGTGCTGTAGCTACTTTAGCTGAAAAAGATACCTTAAAATCTAATAACATATTAGTAACTATTTCACTAGCACTAGAAGAAAATACATCTACATACATATTAGATGTTAAAGTTTTAATAGTTTTCTCATCTGTTTGATGATGATCAATAATCATAATATCCTTAAATTCATTCAAATCTTTTTCAATACTAATCATATTAGCTTTATTAACATCAGTAGTAATTAATAAATCATTATTACCTTTTATTTGTTCATAATTTGAAGCATTAATAAAATGATAATCATCCTTCATCTCATTAATTACTTCTAATACTTTAGAATCTAAATGTTCTTCTGTTTCATTAACTAAAATATAAGCTTCTTTTCCAAAATGTTCACATATGTTAGCTATACCAAGTGCTGATCCAATAGCATCAAAATCAGGATATACATGTGGTGCGACTATGACTTTATCTGCTTCTTTGATCTTTTCTTCTAAATTTTGTTCAAAACTAACCATATTAAGATACATATCTCTTCACCCTTTTCAAAATTTCACTATATTCTAGCACAGAAAAGTAAAAAAGTAAAGATAACCATCAAAACAACAAATATTTTATAGAAAGGAAAATTAATATTAAAGACCCCACTACTTTAGCACAATTACCACATTTCTTACCAAACTCTCGACCCACTATCAACCCTATAAAAGTAAAGATAAAACTAGTAATAGAGAAAATAGTCGCAGCTAATATCATTTTCTCTTTTAATATTCCATAAGCTATTCCTACTGATAAACTATCTAAACTAACCGTAAAAGCAAAAAGTAAAAAATAATAAAATTTTGACATAGTCATTACTTCTTCTTCCTCTTTTAAAGAACGAATCATAGATATTGCTATTACCAATAAAACCATACTTACAATAATATTAGAGCCAATTGCTAATTGTTTTTGGAAAACACCCCCAATATTTCCTCCAATTAAAGGCATAAAGAAATGAAATAACCCTACATAAAAAGATAATTCTAACATTTTAAAAAAATTAAAATTACTTACTCCATAAACTATTGCTAAAGAAAAAGCATCCATACTTAATCCTAAAGCCACAAAAAAATATATAAGGATATCATTCATTTTATCACCTATATATTTTATTTCTAATTATTAATTAAAATACTTATCTATTAATTCTTTGACAAAAAATTTATACTCAACATCATCTTTAGCCTCATCTTCTTCGGCTTCTAATAAACATAATGGTGGAAATAATACACACCACCAATTTTTACCCTTACCTTTTCCTAGTGTTACCACTAAAGATTCATAATCTCCTTCTTCATAAGTTAAACCTTTATATACCTTTTTAGGAAAATAATTTTGACCATAATTTATTTTAACAGTTTGCTTACTATTTAAACTTTTTAAAGTATTATTAACATTTTCTTCATAAGATAAAATATTTTTTTTCAATATATTACGTGATTCTTCAATATTATTACTACTTTGTAAAGTTTTTATCATTTCTTGTTGTAAATTATCTCTAACTTGTAATTTTATATTTTGATCTTCTTTAGAATCGCTATTAGCAATTACTCTAAAACGAATAGATTGTTTAGGAATAACAACTTGTTCTGAACTTTTATTTACTATACCTGTTAATATACACACAATTAAGAATATTATAATTATTTTTTTAATAATAAAACCACCTTTCACTATTAATAGTGATTAGTGGTCATAAATTTTATTCAAGATTTTTAAAAATAAATACCATTCTATCTCTACCTGCTAAATCTTTATATATCTCAAATTTAGTATTAGGTAAATAAGTTCTAATTAAATTTGCAATATCCTCTCCTTGACCTGCTCCTATTTCAAAAGCTACTAGGCATCTATCTTTCATATAATTATTTATATTTTGCAGTATTTTTATATATAGGTCTAATCCTTTTACTCCTCCATATAAAGCTAAAGCTGGTTCATTATTTTTTACAATATCTTCTATCTCTTCATCATTTCTAATATAAGGAGGGTTACTTATAATAACATCATATTTTTCTGTTACTTTATCAAACATATCACTTTCTATGAATTTAGCATCTACTTCTTGATATAAAGCATTTTTATAAGCAACAGCTAAGGCTTCTTTACTAATATCTAATAATGTCATATCAACATTACCTAACTTTTTGGAAAGAGTAATACCTATTGCCCCACTTCCACAACCAAGATCAATAATTGATACTTTTTCCGAAAAATATTTTTTAACATATTCAATAGTTTTTTCCACTAACTGTTCTGTTTCAAATCTAGGAATTAAAACATTAGGATTAACTAGAAATTTATAACCATAGAAATTAGTTTTACCTGTTACATATTGTAAAGGTTTTCCTTCTTTCATAGCTTCTATTTCTTTTATATATAAATCACACTTTTCTTCCGCAACATTTTTATTTAAATAATTTAAAAGTTCTAAAGGATTACAATTTAATAAATCTGCAAGTAAAATTTTAGCGTGATCTGAATGACAATGTTTTTTTCCATAAACTAACAATTCTTCTACTGTCATAAATACCTCTTATTATTCTTGTTCAGCTAATTTTCTTTTTTGATCTTCAGCAATTAAAGCATCTATAATATCAGATAAATCTCCATCCATTACTCTATCTAAATTTTTTGTAGTAAAGCCAATTCTATGGTCAGTAACTCTGTTTTGTGGATAATTATAAGTTCTAATTTTTTCAGCACGGTCTCCACTACCTATTTTACTACGACGTTCAGCTCCCATTTCTGCTTCTTGTTTTTCACGTTCTTGTTCATATAAACGAGCTTTTAAAACCTTCATAGCTTGTTCTTTATTTTGAATTTGACTTCTTTCATTTTGACAAGTAACTACTGTATTAGTTGGTAAATGGGTAATTCTAACTGCCGAATCAGTAGTATTTACTCCTTGTCCTCCACAACCACTAGATCTATAAATATCAATTCTTAAATCACTTGGATTAATTTCAATATCGATATCTTCTTCTACTTCAGGAATTACTAATACTGTTGCAGTAGAAGTTTGTATACGACCATTAGATTCCGTAACAGGAACTCTTTGAACACGATGAGAACCACTTTCGTATTTTAATTTTGAATAAATGTTTTGTCCCTTAATAATAAATTCAATTTGACTATATCCTCCTGCAGTACCTTCAACAGCATTATATACTTGACAAGTAAATCCTTGTTTTTCTGCATATCTAGTATACATTCTGTATAAATCACCAGCAAAGATATTAGCCTCATCTCCTCCTGCAGCTCCTCTTATTTCCATGATAACATTTTTATCATCATTAGGATCCTTTGGTATCAATAATATTTCTAAGTTTTTATCTAATTCTTCTTTTTCTGCTTCTAAACTTTTTAATTCTTCTTTGGCCATTTCTCCTAATTCAGGATCTTTAGACATTTCTTTTGCATCTTCTATTTCATTTAATACTTTTTTATATCTTCTAAAAGTAGTTACTACTTCTTCCATATCAGATATTTTTTTAGATATATCTTTAGTTTTATTAAAATCATTTAATACTTCAGGAGTAGTAAGTTCTTTTTGCAATGCATCATACTTATTTTCAATTGTCTCTAATCTTTCAATCATACTATACATGCCTCTCTTCCACGGATATTATATCATGAGTTTACCATTTTGTAAAAAGACTATTACTAAAAAGAAAAATAATAGTCAATAACTATTATTTTAATTTTGGTTTTTCTATTCCATTAGTTTTATTTTTATTTATAGTTGAAAATTCTTCTAACCATACTTGAGCATAAGATTCTTCTTCGGACATATCACAAATATGTCTTAAGGCATCTATTTCATGTCCTACTGGAGAATTTTTTACTTGTGTTATTAAATTAACTGCCGTAACAGTTCTATCTGTTGAAGGTATTTTTCCTGATGAAGCTTGTTGTTCAACCTTTGATGCTACTTTACAAAAGTTATCTATGTATTGATTAAAATCAAGGTCAACTCCGATACCGGGTTGGTTTAACATATTATAAGACATTTGCATATTTAAAATAACTCTTGATAAGAATAAATTTACATCTTCTTCTGTAGCTTTATGTGATGCTTTCGCAATAATATTATTACTGTCAACTTGATTACCATATTTATATAAATCATAAACTCTACGTAAATGTTCCACAGCACATTTGGTATTTCTAAATCTTGTTTTAGCTAAATCATTTACATCTTGTTCTTCTAAAACAATTGGTGCTTCTTTATAAAATTTATCAATAAGTTCCTCTGGTGTTTTATCAGTTGAAACTTCAACTCCCATAATCATAGTACTAAACTCTTTTGGTGCTGTACTAGCTAAAAATCTTTGATGTAATTCTTTTTCATGAAATAATTCTTTAATAACCCTTTCAGGAGACATAATTATACTATCAACATTAACATAGTTATACTTTCTATCCTCATTATTCATCTTATCACCTTCTATAATTCACATTTTACCATAAAACTATAGAAAATGCTATAAATTCATGCTACAAAAAAATAAGATATTCCTATCTTATTCTTGATCTAATTCATTTTCATCTAAAATTACTAAGTCTTTGATATCCTCATTAGCATCAACATAATCATCATTATCATCAGTAGCATCATAGTTATCTTCTAACATTTCATCTTCGAATTCTTCTTCCTCTTCTTCCATGTCTTCATCCTCATCTTCTTCATCGTCTTCAGACATAGTTTGCATTACTTTGTTAGAAGTATGTCTAGCTTTTAAGTCCCAATTACCATTATCTAATAAAATAAATCTTTTATCTGTTGATAATGTAGTATAAAACTCTCCTATTTTTTCTTCAAATGTTGATTGAGGTAATTTTAATAAATCAATTATCTTTTGAAAAAGAGCAGCAGTATTAATAGATCTCTTTCTTTCTGATAATATCATATAAGCTATATCTTTATTAGACATTAACTCTAATTCCTCTAAACTTTTTTTCATAATTTATAATTCCTCCTGTAATACTTTTTTAATACTATATGTAGCATTAAAAAATTTGCTTCTCTTTTATTATTCAAGAACACTTATAACATGAATCTAATATAATTGCAACCTATTTTACAATATTTACTGAACAATCAGCAAATTATACGTACATAAATCTCCATTATTTAAATATTCTACTGAAATAGACTCCTCTTTTTTTTCAAAGCTTTTTACTTTTAAATCTACTACCAATTCCTTATTAAATTCTTTAAAAAAAACTTTACCCCTACTTCTATCAAAATCATATTCCATATAAATGTTATTATTATCTCTTTTTAATACATTATTCCTATAATTAAAACTTGTAAAAGTTTTTTCTTCATCTTTTTCAATATAAGAAACTTCTGTTCTATCTTCATTAATATATCCTAAAACGTTATACTCAAATGATTCTTCAGGTGTTTTTAACGTAACTTTTATTTTCTTTTGATTCAAATAAATCACTTCCTTGAACAAGATTATAATACATTTTTAATTTTTTAGATACATATTTTTTAAATTTATTTTTCATACTACCTTTAGAAAGGTGTGAAAATATGAAATTTATTAAACTTATTTTTAAAACTACTTTCTTAATTATTGCTTTTGCCATTTGTTTTAGATTAGGTAGTTTTATGTATGCAAAGGTTACACCTAAACTGGAAATTAAGAGTGCCAATAGTATTTCTTTATATGATCAAAATGAAAATTTATTTTTTCAAGGGACCGGAAATAAAGAATGGATTTCTCTGGATAAAATATCTAAAAATTTAATTAATGCTACTCTAATTACAGAAGATAAAAAGTTTTATAAGCATGATGGCTTTGATTATTTAAGAATCTTAAAAGCGGTTTATACAAATATAACTAATAGAAAGAAATTACAAGGTGCTTCTACTATAACTCAACAATATGCCAAAAACCTTTTCTTAGATTTTAGTAAAACTTGGAAAAGAAAATGGAGTGAAATGTGGTATACAATTGAATTAGAAGCTCACTACAATAAAGACGAAATTTTAGAAGGATACTTAAACACCATAAATTATGGACATGGTATGTATGGCATTGAAAATGCTAGTAAATTTTATTTTGATAAAAGTGCTTCTGAATTAACTTTAGGAGAAGCCAGTATGTTAGCAGGTATTCCTAAATCCCCTTCTAATTATTCCCCACTTATTGATTTTGATACTGCTAAAAGTAGACAATTAAGTATTTTAGAAAATATGCAAAAAAATGGTATTATTACTGAAGAAGAAAAAAATGCAGCTTATAATCAAGAATTAAATTTAATTGGTAAAAATAATTTAGATAAATTAAATACCGAAATGTATTTTCATGATGCGGTTTTAAAAGAATTAGAAACTATTGAAAGTATTCCTAAATCATACACTCAAACTAATGGCTTAAAAATTTATACTACTTTAGATCCTGCTGCGCAAAGTAATTTAGAAAATACTATCAAAGAAGTAATGCCTGCCGAAGATCCAGATTTACAAACAGCTAGTGTTATGGTCAAACCCGAAACAGGAGAAGTTATTGCCTTAGTAGGTGGAAGAAATTATAATAAATCAGAATTTAATAGAGCTACTACTGCTAAAAGACAAGTTGGTTCTACTATGAAACCCTTTCTTTACTACGCTGCTTTAGAAAATGGATTTACTTCTAGTACTGCTTTTACAAGTGAACAAACTACTTTTACATTTTCTAACAATACAACATATTCACCTAAAAACTATAATGATAAATATGGTAATAAACCTATATCTATGGCTACAGCTATAGCCTATTCAGAAAATGTTTTTGCTATTAAAACTCATATGTTTTTAGGAGCTGATGCATTAATTAATGTCGCTAAAAGAGCTGGGATTACTACAAAATTAGATAATGTAGCCTCTCTTCCTCTTGGTACTAAAGAATTAAATATGTTAGAATTTGCAGGAGCTTATTGTGTATTTGCTAATGAAGGATATAGAGTAAAAACCCATTTTATTAAAAAAATAGAAGATAGCAAAGGTAATGTCTTATATAAGGCAGATGAGACCAAAAATAAAGTTCTTGATAAAAGTCTAACTTTTATATTAAATAATATGTTAACTGCAACTTATGACTCTGCTTTTATAGATTATAATTATCCTACTGCTATTTCATTAGCGTCTAAACTTACTCATAAGTACTCTTTAAAAAGTGGAACTACTGATACTGATAACTGGTATATGGGTTATAACAAAGATATTTTAGTATCCACTTGGGTCGGCTATGATAATAATAGGACTTTAGCGCCTTCAGTTTATAAATATGGACAAAATATTTGGTATAAAACTATTGAAAATTATGAACAAGATAAACCCGATAGTTGGTATGAAATTCCCGAAAATGTTTCAGGTGTTATTGTTGATCCTATTTCTGGAAAACCTGCCACTGAAGCTAGTCCTAAGAAAAAACTAATGTATTTTATTAAAGGTACTGAACCTAAAGAAACAGATACAGTTTTTGACGATAAATTAGAAAATACTCATCCTACATAGAAAATAGAATTTTATTGTATATAAACCATTCTTTTGTTATAATTAAGATTGGAAGGTGATGTATATGATGGAATTAATTATTATTTTAGTTGTCTTTATTTTAATAATTATGCTTATTACTTTATCTTGCTATAAAAACAAATTTAAGTTTGCTCTTATCAAAATTGATGAAGCTCAAAAAAA
Organism: uncultured Bacilli bacterium; assembly: GCA_947629395.1. The sequence goes on along the minus strand of CANRDQ010000022.1, from coordinate 10,863 downwards.
TATAGACTCTGTTTTAAAACAAAAGAAAGAAGATTTTGATAAGATTAAACCAATTATTACAGAAACTTTAGAAGAAGAAAATTTTCTAAATAATTTGGAAGAATTAAATGTTGAACAAGTTGGAAGTATAGAAGCTAATAAACAACTTGCTGATTTTTACATTGAATTAATGAAAACTATTGATGAAAATGATAAATTATTAAATAATGAAACTATAAAAAATGTTTTAGAAGATATTAGTGATAATGAAATTGAACTTTCCGCATCTATTAAGTACTATAATGATAGTACCCAAAAATATAATGAATTAATTGAATCTTTTCCATCAAATATAGTTCGTATAATATTTGGCTATAAGAAGAAAGAATTATATAAAGATGAAAAAAGAGAAAGATACGAAATATTAAAAGAAAAGTAGGATGGTTAAAAAATGAGTTTTATTAATAACATTAAAGAACGTGCAAAAAACAACATTAAAACTATAGTATTGCCAGAGTCTATGGACAGAAGAGTTTTAGAGGCAACAGATACTATTTTAAAAGAAAGTATTGCTAATATAATTCTAATTGGTAATAAAGAAGAAATCCAAAAAAATTCTGATGGACTGGATATCAGTAAAGCTGAAATTATTGATCCTGTCAATTGTGAATTTACTGAAGAACTAATAAATAAGTTTGTAGAATTAAGAAAACACAAAGGTTTAACTTATGAAGAAGCAAAGAACTTATTATTAACTGATAATATGTATTATGCCTGTATGTTAGTTAAAACTAACCGTGCTGATGGAGTTGTATCAGGAGCTTGTCATTCATCTTCAGATACATTAAGACCTGCTTTACAAATAATTAAAACTAAACCTGGTGTATCTTTAGTATCAGCCTTTTTCTTAATGGTTGTTCCTAATTGTGAATATGGAGAACACGGAACTTTTATCTTTTCCGATGCTGGACTTGAACAAAATCCAAATCCTGAAAAACTAGCAACAATTGCGAAAAGTAGTGCTGATAGTTTTAAGTTATTAGTGGAAAAAGAACCTTTAGTAGCATTCCTTTCTCATTCTACAATGGGTAGTGCTAAACATCCTGATGTAGATAAAGTTGTAGAAGCTGTTAAAATTGCCAAAGAAAAATATCCACAATATAAAATGGATGGTGAATTTCAAACTGATGCTGCTATAGTTCCAGAAATTGCTAAATCTAAAGCCCCTAACAGTGAAATTGCTGGTCATGCTAATGTCCTTATCTTTCCAGATTTAGATGCTGGTAATATTGGTTATAAATTAGTACAAAGACTTGCTAAAGCTGAAGCTTATGGACCAATATGTCAAGGTATTGCCGCACCTATTAATGATTTATCTCGTGGTTGTAATGCTGATGATATAACTGGTGTTGTTGCTATAACTGCTGTACAAGCTCAAAATAATAATTAAAAAAAAAGAATCTAATGAAGTTTATTTCTTCAATAGATTCTTTTTATATTATCTTAATTATAAAATCTACAATTACAGGTATAAATAATATAACAAATAATATATGTTGATAATTATCTTTTAATTTAAATAATTTATTTTCGAGTAAAGGTTGAACAAAATATAAACAAACTGTTCCTCCAATCGCAAAGTTTCTACTTGCTTCAAAACAAACTCGACCATTAATATTCCAATAGTCATTAGTATAATCCCATAAAATAATACCAAAATACTCATCTAATACAAAATGTGCTATATACTCTACTACTGTTGTTACTATAAATATAATAATAAAAACTAAAACCGGAGTAATATTAATTTTACCTATCTTATGTTTTTTTATCGCAAATTTATAAATTAAATAATATAAAACTAAAGCTCCAAACCCATAAATAGGTAAATATGGTCCAAATAAAAATCCTCTATTCACAAAAACATGATCTCTAATTAAATATAAACTTACTTCATAAATCCACCCTAAAAAAGCATAAACTATAAAAATAAAATAATTCTTCTCTACAAATTTTAAAAATTTTTCCATTACTCAACACTCCAATTTATTTCTTCTAAACCTTGAGATTTTAAAAAGTTATTTGTTTTTGAAAAGGGTTTACTACCAAAAAAACCATTATAAGCTGAAAAAGGTGATGGATGAGGTGATTCAATTATATAATGTTTTGGATTAGTAATTAATGATTTTTTACTTCTTGCATAACTTCCCCATAATATAAACACAATAGGGGTCTTTTTATCATTTAATATTTTTATAACCTCATTAGTAAATACTTCCCACCCTTTATCTTTATGAGAAGTAGGATTATGTTCCTCAACTGTCAACACTGTATTTAACAGTAAAACACCCTGTCTAGCCCATGGTTTTAATGAATTATGTTTAGGAAATGGTATTCCTAAATCACTTTCTAGTTCCTTAAAAATGTTTTGTAATGAAGGTGGCTTCAATACACTATTACTAACAGAAAAGGAAAGTCCTTCAGCTTGATTAGGTCCATGATAAGGATCTTGACCCAATATAACTACTTTTACATTATCAAAATCTGTATATCTAAAAGCATTAAAAATCTCATTTTTCTTAGGATATATAGTTTTAGTTTTATATTCCTCAGTAACAAATTTCAGTAAATCTTGAAAATATTTTTTATTATATTCTTGTTCTAAATAATAATCCCAATTATTACCTATCATACTACTCACCTATTATTTATGATAACTTTCATTATTATTAATTTTAAAAGCTCGATATATTTGTTCTAATAAAATAACTCTAAATAATTGATGAGGATAAGTCATTTTCGAAAAAGAAATTTTTAAATTACACATATTCTTTACAGAATCATCTATTCCATAACTACCACCTATAATAAAATTAATATTACTATAATTATTAAAGGTCTCATCAATACATTTCGCAAATTCAGGTGATGTTAACATCTTACCCTCTATCGCAAGAGCAATATTATAATCTTTTTCTTTTATATAATTCTTTATTTTAACAGCCTCTTTGGCCATATTTTCTTTTTCACTGTATTTAGATTCATCTTTAATTTCTATTATTTCAACTTTTGTATATTTAGTTAATCTTTTTTGATATTCTTTTATCGCATCATTTAAATACTGTTCTTTTATTTTTCCTACACAAATAATTCTTATCATCTTATACCTCAATCAATGGACTTTCTTCATCTTGTCTAGCTATCAAAACATTTATATCATCTTTATTTATTTCTTTTAATCTCTCCAAAGTTGCCTCTAATGCCTTTTCTTCTGTATTATTTTTTTCACTTAAGTGAGCCAATAAAATATTTTTAGTATTATCACTGACTAGAGATTGCAAATACTTTGCGGTTGTCATATTAGAAAGATGTCCTTTATCAGATATTACTCTTTGTTTTAAATAATAAGGATAAGGACCATTCATTAACATTTCTTCATCATGATTACTTTCAATTAAATATAAATCTTTTCCTTTAATCATTTTTAAATATTTTCTATTTATATAGCCTGTATCAGTAACATAAACAATAGATTTATCAATACTATCTATAATATAACCAACAGAATACTCTGTATCATGAGATGTTCTAATATATCTAATAGTAAAATCACCAATAATAGACTCTTCATTTAATTCAATAATTCTAGAAATAGGTACAAACTCTTTTAATTCTTTTATCATATCATGTGGTACATAAACATTAAGGTTACTATGTTTAAGTGTGGATTGCAAACCTTTAATATGATCATTATGACAGTGAGTAATTAATATTCCATCAAAGTCATCAACCATTAAATTTATCTTTTCTAATTTTTGTTTTAATTTCAAAAAGGAAATTCCTAAATCAATTATAATTTTCGTATCATTACAAATGACTATTGCGCAATTTCCTTTTGAACCACTAGCTAAAGTTTGGAATTTCATCCTAATATAAACCTCTTGGATTTAAAGATTTTCCACCATTATAAGGATATCCTGTCCATACAGAGAAATGTAAATGTACTCCTGTAGCATTACCAGTTTTACCCATTCCACCAATTATTTGACCTTTAGTAACCCTTGCACCTTTAGCAACTTTACGACATCCACTACACATATGAGCATACATTGTGTAATAACCGTTATTATGTCTTATAATAACACCTTCTCCAATACCCCAAACAATACCAACTCCTGAGGCAACAACTACACCATCAGCAGCAGCAAAGATATTAGAACCATAACCACATCCAGAAATATCAAAACCGTCATGTAAACTTCCCCAACGATATCCATATTCAGAAGATATAGTAGTACATGAAGCAGGCCATCCCCAACTACCTCTAGTAGCTACTAGACTACCATAACCACTAACACCTTTATATTCACTTTCTGATCCACCTTTTACAATTATCTCTTTAATAGGCTCTTTTATAGTTTCAGAACTAACAGGTACTACATTGACAATTTCTCCATTAATTTTTTGAATCTTTTGTGTTATTCTTTTTTGACCTTTAACACCTTTTTGCTTTACTTCAACATTTCCATAAGGCTTACTTTTATCATAAATAGTTTCTGTTTGATAATTAACTTCTTCATCTATAACAGTATGATCTTGTTCTACTATATTAACTTGCGGTTTTAATAAACCAATTGTTACCTCTTGACCAGGATATAATAAAGTATTAGCATCCGGAATATCAGGATTAGCAATTAAAAACTCTTCAGTAGAAATTTTATTATTAAAAGAAATATCCGCAATAGTATCTCCACTTTGAACAGTATACTCTTGTTGTTTTTTAGTAGTACCAAATAGTAAATACTTACTTAAAGATTCTTTATCCATATATATTTTTTTATTAACTGGAATTCTTTTTTTACTTATAGAACTATTATTTTCGATATCAATACTTTCAATAATAGTACCGGTATCTTCTATTTCTTCTTGACTTTCATCTAAATATTCTTGATACTTACTTGCATCTACAAAAGACTTAACTGTATTATCCACAGAATCTGTGAATACTTTTTTATCTAGTACATAAATAGTTTGTGTCTTAGTTGATTGATCTTGTCCCTCATTACCAGTTTTCTTAATACCTTTTATTTTTATAGCATATCCATCAATGGTAAATGGAGATTTATCTTCTATCTTTTCATATATTTCCTTTACTGTAGAAATATTTTCATTATATGTATATTCTTTTTCAATATCTAAAGTATCTGGAGCATAAACTTTATCAACACCAAACTTTTCCTTTAAGTGTTCTTGTTGTTTATCAATATAATCTTCTAATTCTTTTTGAGATTTAATTAATCCTAAAGATTTACCTTCTAGATATACCCTATATACTTTTTGTGGAGAATTTGAAAAAAACTTAAATCCTGTACTAAAAGCACAAATTATAAGTAAAATAACTAATATAATATTTTTCTTTTTCATATTTATTCATCCTCCTTAGTATATTCCTTTTGCATATTTAAGAATGTTGATGTATTTTTCTTAAATAATAATTCAATAGTAGCAGTTGGTCCATTACGATGTTTTCCAATAATTAATTCACTAATACTGATATCATCTTCTCTTCTAGCTTCTTTATTATAATAATCATCTCTATATAAGAAAGATACAATATCAGCATCTTGTTCAATTGAACCTGATTCACGTAAATCACTCATTAATGGTCTTTTATCTTCTCTTCCTTCAACAGCACGTGAAAGTTGTGCTAAAGCAATTATAGGAACGTGTAATTCCATAGCAAGTGTTTTTAGGCTTCTTGAAATATCAGAAACTTCTTGTTGACGATTACTACCATAATTTTTTCCTCCAGAAATCAATTGTAAATAATCGATTATAACAATACCTAATCCATGTTCACTATTAGCAAGTCTTCTACATTTACTCTTTATTTCTCCAATAGTAATTCCTGGTGTATCATCAATATATATATGTGCATCTTCAATTTGAGATACAGCTTCATTAATTCTTCTCCAATCATCATTTAAAAGTTTACCTGTACGTAACTTATAACCTTCAATTTGACCAAGAGAAGACAACATTCTATTAGCAAGTTGTTCAGCACCCATTTCTAGGTTGAATAACGCTACGGCTTTATCACTTGAAGCTGCTGCCGCTGTGGCAATATTCAAGGCAAATGCTGTTTTTCCCATTGCCGGACGTGCCGCAATAATTATAAATTCATTTTCATGAAATCCACTAGTTAATTTATCAAGTTCATAAAATCCTGTTGATAATCCTGTAACTTCGCCACTAGTTTGAGCCAATTTCTCTAAATTAGCTTGAGCTCTATTCATTACATCTTTAATAGAATGGAATTCACTAGTCTGTCTCTTTTTAATATTTAAAATTTTTCTTTCTGCATCATCTAATAAAGTATTAATATCATCATCACTTTGATATCCACTACTAGCTATATCTGTGGCTGTTTGAATTAAATTTCTAGTTATAGCTGATTCTTCAACATTTTTAATATAATAATCAATATTAGCGGCAGTTGGTACATAATTTAAGATTTCAGTTAAATATTCTACTCCGCCAACTTCTTTTAATTTATTATTCTTTTTTAATTGACCTGTTATAGTTGTTAAATCAAGAGGTGTTTTATCATCAACAAGTTCTTGTATAGCTTTAAATATTTGACTATTTTTTTCATCATAAAAACTTTCAGGGCTTAAAGTATCACATGCTTTCTGTAGAGCTTCTTTACTTAAAAAACACGCACCTAAAACAGATTCTTCTGCTTCTATATTATTGGGCATAGCTCTTCCTGGCATAAATTCTCACCTACTTTGTTACTTCTATTTTTATTGTTGCATCTACTCCTGTATAAAGATGTACTGTTACATCATGAAATCCTAATGATGTAATAGGATGATCTAATTCAAATTTTTTCTTATCAATAGAAAATCCCTGTTCGTCTAGTTTTTCTTTAATTTGTTTTACAGAAATACTACCAAACATTTTATCTCCTGCTCCTGTTTTAGCCTTAAATTTAATTTTAATCTTAGCTAATTTTTTTGCTTCTTCTAATGCTTTCTCTTTATTTTGTTGATCAAGTTTTTCTTCTCTTTGATTTTGAAGTTTTAAATCATTTAAATTTTTAGGAGTTGCTGGTTTAGCATAACCATTTTTTATTAAATAATTTTGTCCAAAACCATCTTTAACGTTTTTAATTTCTCCTTTTTTACCAACTTTTCTAACATCTGTAGTTAAAATTACTTGCATTTTTATTCATCCTCCCCTTGTTCCTTGATAATTTTTATTAATCTTTGGTTAACTTTACCAATAGATTCATCTTCTATACGAACAGCTCCATGGTATTGGTCTCCTCCACCACCAAGTTGTTTTAAAATATCTGTTATTGGATAATTTCCCATACTTCTACTACTTATACCAATAATTTTATCTGTAAGTCTGCCTATTACAAAACAAGCTTCTACTCCATTAAAGTATAGTAAAATATCCGCTACTTTAGCTAAATCCTCTCTTCTGTATTTAGCATAATTTGTACCTTTAGCTACAGCCACTTTATCAATTATCGTTATATCAGTAAATAGTTTTTGTCTTTCAGTATACTCTTTTATATCTTGTTTTAATAAATACTGAACCTTTTTTGTACTAGCACCTAAACATGATAAATAATAGGCACTATAATATGTTTCTTGTGAAGTTTTTAAAGCAAAACTATTTGTATCTAAAACTATTCCTGAAAGTAATAACGTAGCATAATAAGCATCTATTTTTATATTCATATTTTCTACTAACGATGTAATCATCTCACAAGTAGAAGAAACTTCATTATCGACAATAATTAATCCATTGTCGATAGAGTTCTCTTCATAATCATGATGATCAATTATTATTTTTCTTGAAATTTTATCTACAATTTCAGGGTTTTGTACTAACTCTTGTTTACTAGTATCCAAAATAATCAATAAATTTTTTTTCGGAATGGAATAAAGTTTATTTTCTACTTCGGAACTTCGAATAATATTAAAGCAACCTTCTAGTTCTTCTAATACTTTACCAACACCCATTTCATGATTCTTATCATCTATAATTATAAAACACTCTTTTTTTAAATTCTTTAGTATTAAAGCCATTCCGATAGCACTACCTAAGGCATCTAAATCAAGATTTTTATGTGCCATCAAAAATACTTTTTTGGAATGTTTTATTTCTCTTAGTAATTCTTTTTTATTTTCTAAAATCCCCATTTTACCATCCCTTTCTTCCCAATCTTATTATATAATAAAATATAGTTAATGTCTAATAAAATAGCAAAAGAAAAAGAATGATTTTATTCATTCTTAATTTTTTATTTTGTGTATGGAAGTAGTGCAATTGCACGTGCTCTTTTAATTTGATTTGCAATATATCTTTGATGACGAGCACAGTTTCCAGTAACACGTCTTGGTAATATTTTACCTTTTTCATTTATATATCTTTTTAAAGTATCTATATCTTTATAATCTACTGTTTTACCAGTACACATCATACATACTTTTCTCTTTTTACGATAAAACTCTGCCATAATTTCCTCCTTTAATATTAAATAATCTTATTTTAGTTTCGTGTATTAAAATGGTAATTCATCATCACTAATTTCTACACTTGCACCAAAATCTGCGAAAGGATTATTATCTACATTTGTAGTTTTTACATTATCATCAGCAAAGTCATAAGGAGTTACATCTTTTGTTGGAGCAGAAGATGACATAGTATTGGTTGTTCCTTCTTGTCCTTTTCTATTACTACTTAAGAATTCTACATTATCAGCAACAACTTCTGTAACATATCTTTTCTTTCCATCTTCACCATCATAACTTCTACTTTGAATACGTCCATCAATTGCAACTTGACTTCCTTGTGATAAGTAATTTTTTACATTTTCAGCTTGTTTTCTCCAAACAACTATATTGATAAAATCTGCTTCTCTTTCTCCTGCTTGATTAGTAAAATTTCTATTAACAGCAAGTGAAAAAGTTGCTACCGCAATATTACTAGGTGTATATCTTAATTCTGGGTCTCTGGTAAGTCTACCAATTAAAAACACTTTATTCATAATAACCTCTCTTAATCGTCAATTTTTACAACAATGTGACGTAAAATATTTTCGTTAATTAATACAACTCTTTCGAATTCTTTAACAGCATCACTTTCAGCTTCAACTGTTAATAAGAAATAGTAACCTGTCTTATGTTTTTGAATTTCATAAGCTAAGTCTTTTTGACCTAATGCCTTTTCTTCAACAATTTTAGCACCTTTGTCTGTTAACACTTTCTTTAATGAATCAACAACATTCTTAACAGCATTTTCTTCGATATCTGTTTTAACGATAAACATTAATTCATATTTTCTCATTTGTTACACCTCCTTTTGGACTTACGGCCTATAAATAGGCAAGGAGTATTTAAAATACTCGTATGTATTATAGCAAACAATTATTAAAGTATCAAGTTTTTATTGAATTTAATTCACTTTAATTTGTTTACACATATTTTATAATAAAATTTATTTAGAATACGTTTTTTCGACAAATATTTTGTTTTCATAATACAAATTTTATAACTAATTATATATTGGTGTGTAAAAAATTAAGTAAACTACTTTTTATTATGTAAAGTAATTTACTTAGCTTTTATTAAACATTAAATCTAAAATGACAAATATCTCCATCTTGCATTAAATAATCTTTTCCTTCTAATCTAGCTTTACCAGCTTCTCTTACAGCAAGCTCACTTCCACAATCAACTAAATCTTGATAAGACATTACTTCTGCTCTAATAAATCCTTTTTCAAAATCAGTATGAATTATACCAGCACATTGTTTAGCATTCATTCCTTTTTTGAAAGTCCAGGCTCTTACTTCGTCTTTTCCGACTGTAAAATAAGTCGCTAAACCTAATAAATCGTAAGTTGCTTGAATTAAATCATCAAGACCAGATGTTTTTAAATCTAATCCTTCTAGTAACTCTTTTTTCTCTGCTTCATCTAATTCTGATAAATCTTCTTCTAATTTAGCACAGACAGTTACTACTTTAGCCTTTTCATTACTAGCATATTCTTTAACACTTTTAATATACTCATTATCTTCTGCACCTATCATATCTTCAGAAATATTAGTTATATAAATGATAGGTTTTATAGTCAAAAAGTTATAAGACTTTAACGCTAATAATTCTTCTTCTGTAAAATCAACTAAACGTAATGGTTTATTTTCTTCTAAAGCTGCTTTAGCTTTTTCTAAAGCTTCTAATTCTAATAATTCATCTTTTTGTTTAGTAGTTCTAGCTTTTTTAGAAACTTTATCTAATCTATTTTGCACAATTTCTAAATCTGCTATTGCTAGTTCTAGATTAATAGTTTCAATGTCTCTTACTGGATCTACTTTTCCATCTACATGAATAATATTTCCATCTTCAAAACAACGTACTACTTCCACAATAGCATCAACTTCACGAATATGTGATAAAAATTTATTACCTAAACCTTCACCATTAGAAGCCCCTTTAACTAATCCAGCTATATCTGTAAATTCATAAGTTGTAGGAATTTTTTTATTAGGTTGATACATATTATTTAAAACTTCTATTCTCTCATCAGGTACAACTACTACTCCAACATTAGGATCTATTGTAGCAAATGGATAATTTTCAGCTAAAATCTTTTGTTTAGTAATCGCATTAAATAATGTAGATTTTCCAACATTAGGAAGTCCTATAATTCCTGCACATAAACTCATAATATCCCTCATTTCTTCCCATATTATACCAATAAAAAAAGTGTATTTCAACACTTTTAGATGGTTCTATAATAAATAGTGTTGGTGAGTAAAAATCACTAACACTATTTTTAGTTAATAAAAAGAGTCATTATCAG
>CANRDQ010000021.1 GCA_947629395.1 uncultured Bacilli bacterium | reverse complement strand
CAAAGTCCTTTCTAAATATATTTTAACATATTTCTATGTTCTTTTTATTTAGTGTGAACTTTAAAGGTATTATAATCTTAACTTCCTATTTTTTATATTTAAATATTAGTTTTATCTATGATAATAAGTGGTATATATACTTCATCATCAGTATATCCTGCATGTTGGGAGAATAATACATCATCACCATCTGTAACTAAACATTTATTAGAATCTTCAGCAATAGCGATAAAATCTCCTAAAGCATCTTCAAATAATTCATTAGGAGTACCATCTCCAAAAAGATTACTTTCTATTATTTCAGATTTATTATAAAGTTTAAAATAATTACCAAATAATTTATTAAATTCATTTACGAAATCTTGTTGATATTCTTTTTTTACTTTAAAAGAAACAGCTCTTTGTTCAATAGAAGTAGTTCTTTCTAACATATTTAATAATTCAGGATAATCATTTAAAAATATGTTATCAACTTTAATGTGTCCATGATCAGCAATCACAATAACTAATGAATCTTCTAGTTTTTGACATAGCTCTTCAGTTTTCTTATTTCTTTCTTCAATAAGTTCCTTAACAATCTTACTATCAGCTCCATAGTCATGCATTGTATGATCAGGTTCATCATTGTAAACATATAAAAACTTTTTATCTGGTTTTTTAGTTTCTTGTAAGACTAAATTAAACATTTCATCTAAATTAGAATATACAGTAGCATTACCCGTTTTAAATGGAAAAAGTTCTTTAGCATGATATAGTCCTTTTTCTTCAATTTCATCAGCGATGGTAGTAGAAACTAATTTATTTTTAACTTTTAAAAACTCTTCACAAGTTTCTTGTTTTCCTTTTTCACATTTTAAAAATAAAGTTATAGTTTTATCTATAGGTTTTATATAAGTATTCCAACCAAGCCATCCATGTTCAATAGGATTTAGTCCAGTTCGAATAGAAGTAGTAGCGGCAGTAGTTGTTGCGGGAAAGACTGTTGTTATTTCTTTATATTTATTTTTTTCAAAGAAGGAATCTTTATCTAAAGTTCTATCTAATATTCTTGATCCCATTCCATCAAAAAGCATAACAATAACATTGTTTGGTTGTTTTTCTTCTAGTATTTTGTCAATATAATCTAAAGTTTTATGATGATATTCAAGTCCAAAATATTTTCTTACAGAACAAGCTAAATTCGTTAAACATTCATCATAATTATTTTTTATCTTCATAATAAAACTCCTTATCCATAATAATTGCTATATATATAATAACATAAATTTGGTATTAGATAATAACAGATTCTTTTATTATTTGTTAAGTTTATTAAACCTTATCCTTATCAATACCTCTAGCTTCAAAACTTTTATATATTATAGACATATTTCTATATTTTCCTGTAGTTAGTTCAGTAGTGTAGCCATCTATATCAATGTTATCTTTATTAGAACTTAATTCTTTATTAAAATCATAAGATACATTTACTATTTCGTAAGATAATGGATCTTTAAAATCTTTAGAATGTAGTTTTCCTTTTAGTATTAAGTAATTAGCAACAGTTGTATTTCTAGTATCTCCATCTTTTTCTTTATTTCTAAAAACATCTACAGATTCACCAACAGAACCAGTATTAATAATTGTTCTGTTGTATATTTTTTGTACAAATGGAGTATGAATATGACCATATACTAAAATATCAGCTTTATTTTGAGATATAGTATTAGAGCTAGGTAAAAATAAACTATAGAAATTTTCTAGCTTATCAATATTACCCACAAATCTATCAATTTTCTCAGGATGAGCATGAACAAATCTTATTAATCTTCCACTCATATAAATTTCATGACAATAAGGTAGTTGTTGTAGATATTTTGTAGATTCTGGATTTATTTTTCTTTTATTCCAAAGAATTAATTTAGTTTCTTCGTCTGTAGCTTCACTTAAATCTATATCACTAGTAAAAAATTCATCACAGTTTCCCTTAATAACAACTTCACAGTTTTCTCTTATTAAGTCAAGACATTCTTGTTGATGAGTACCTTTGGCAATGATATCTCCTAAACAAAATATTGTTTGAATGTTTTTTTCTTTTATATCGTCAAGTACGGCTTTTAGGGCTTCTAAGTTTCCATGTATATCTGAAATAATTGCAATTTTATCCATAATCAATCTCCTTTAAGCTCATTATACATTATAAATAAAATTTGGGCAAAAATTATTTATACTCTATCTTAAATACAATTTATATTATATAATGTATTTAGTAATTGTAAGTAGGAGTGTAGTTATGAAAAAATTATATAGTGATTATTTAAATAAGGATCATTCTTTTGATAAAAGTACAATGTTGGGAATATTTTGTTTATTAATAGTCCTAACTGGGTTTTATGGATTTTTATATGAATATGTTTTTTATTACTTCAATGGGGGAATGAAGTATTTTTATTGGAGAGGTGGAAACTTCTTACCTTGGATAAATATTTACGCTATTGGGAGTATGCTGATATATTTTTGTACTTATAAAAAGAGAAAAAGTCCTTTAAAAGTATTTTTGATAGGGACAATTGTCTGTGGACTTTTAGAGTTTTTCTCAGGACTTGGTATGTATATAATAGGTAATGGTTGGAGATGTTGGGACTATAATCAAGAAATATGGAACTTTGGTAATATTGGAGGTTTCGTTTGTTTAAGAAGTGTTTTATTCTTTGGTATTTCTGGTTTGATATTAATTTACTTTTTAGTTCCTGTTTGTTTTGCGATTGCGAAAAAGATGAATAAGAAATTATTTTTAGCTATAACAGTAACTTTATTTACAATAGTTATGGCCGATGAATTATATAATTTAATAGTGGCAAAGATTTTTCATCTTCCTAGAGCTTATGATGTACATAAAGCCATGGGAATGCATTATGTTAAATTCAAATAAAAGAATATGAGATTATCATATTCTTTTTTTGATATAGTATTTTAATTAATATTTAAAATTAGGAAAGTCATTACTATGTAAAGAATCTAGTTTTTTAAATTCAGCTGTTTTTTCCATTTCACTAACGGATAAAGCTAAATTATCATAATAAATTTTATCATGTTTATGAATAAATATAGGCTTATTTAAATGTTGTTTTTTTAGTATGTCTTTTAGTTTTGGTTGATTATCTAAAACAAAGTACATTTGAGGTGGTCTAAAATTAGGAATTTCTGTTCTTATTTCTTCTAAAGTTATAGGTTGATCAAATAGTTCTAAAGATTTAATAGGAACAGCATTCATAATTTTGTCTTGGTTCACATATTCATCAACTCTTTTTAAAGTATCAGGATAAGCGATATAGTTATCTCTAGTTTCTTTTAAACGAATAGTTCTTCCTAATTCCATAACTCCAATTACTTGTCTTGACTTTCCACTTAAATACAAATAGGCTCTAGTTTCTTCATCACAGAATCTTTTACGATATTCATATTTTTTCATACCATATAAGATTGGTTTTAAAAACTCTGGTCTAAAACTTAAAAATATTTCTTTCATAAAACACCTCTAACTTTAAAAATTATAACATATTACCCAGTGTTGTGATATAATAAATTACGTTTTAGGAGGTTAGTTATGTCTAAAGTTAGTAATGTACTTACCATGCTTGAGTATTTAAGTACAGGTAAAAAATATAGTATTTCAGATTTAGCTGAAAAATTAGAAGTATCTCCTAGAATGATTAGGGTATATAAAGAAGATTTAGAAAAAGCGGGTATTTATATAGATACTATAAGAGGTCCTTATGGTGGTTATGTTTTAAATCAAAATATAAATGTTCCGCAAAGATTTATTACTCCGAGTAAAATAGATATTCCAAATAAAGAAAATTTTAATTTAATAAATAGAGCGATTAAGGAAAAGAGAAAATGCCAAATAAATTATTATTCTAAAGATAAAAAAAGTTTATCAAAGAGAGTTATTCATCCTTTTGATTTAATTCTTTTAGGTAATGAATGGGGAGTTGCGGCATTTTGTGAATTAAAGGAAGAAATAAGACATTTTTATATTAAGAGAATTAAAGAAATAAAAGTATTAGGAGAATTTTATAAGTGACATATATATTGCCTGTTTTATTGTTATGATATAAGAGGTAATTATATTTAGGGAGGTTTATTATGGAGAATTTAACTTATGTTACAGGAAACTATGGTAAATATATTGGTGTAAAAGAGAGGTTTGAACATGAAAATATTTTTATAGATTATTTTAAATGTGATTTAAATGAACCTGATATAAATGATATTAGTTATATATCTAAAGAAAAAGCGAAAAGTGCTTATGATAAATTACAAAGTCCTGTTTTTGTAGCGGATAGTGGTTTTTATATAAATAGTTATCCTAATAATCCAGGTTATCCTGGTGCTTTTGTTAAACGAAGTGGTGTTAGTTCTGATGTGGAAAAGTTATTAGAAGTAATGAAAGATGTGGATGATAGGAGTTGTTATTTTCTAGATTGTCTTACTTTTTATGATGGTAAGGAATTTTATCAATTTTTTGGAACTTGTAAAGGGAGTCTTTCAGAAAGTAAAAAGGGAGATCATATGCAAAAAGCTAAATCTAATTTATGGTATGTTTTTATTCCTGATAATTGTACTAAGACTTTAGCGGAAATGACAGATGAAGAAAGACGTAATAGACCTGATGATAATATAAGCGCTACTGATAAGTTCCTAGATTGGTATAAAAATAGTTATAAAAATGTTAAAAAGATGACTAAAAAAGCAATAAAAATATCTTCATAATTTAGGAGTATTTAAAAAGGACTAGAAATTTTATTAAAAATGTGTTATATTATATGAGAACTTTTATGAGAGACAGCGAAGTCGAGGAGTATATAGGATTTTATTTAAAGAGAGTATAGGTGTGGTGGAACTATATAATAAATACTATAGAAGGTAGCGATGGAGTTTTATTTCTGAGTTTAGTAAGAGATAACGGTTCAAGCACGTTAAGCTTATAGAGATTACAAACAATTTGTAAATTAAGGTGGTACCGCGGTTTTTCGTCCTTAGATGAAAGACGGCGTTTTTTTTATTTAGGAGGGATAATATGTTAACAGAAGAAGATTTTGAAAAATGTTCAAAAGTGTTTGATGAATATGTTCATAATTATAATTTTGATGATGACATGATAGATAGAAAATACCATCATAGTTATACAGTAGCGGCCTTAATGGAAGAGTTATCAAAAAGATTTAACTTAACAGAAGAACAAACTGTTTTAGCTAAAGTAATTGGTTTACTTCATGATATAGGTAGATTTGAACAGGTTAGAAAGTATCATTCATTTAGTGATAAAAATATGGATCATGCTGATGAAAGTTGTTACTATTTATTTGATAAGGGACATATTAAAGATTTTATAGATAGTCGTCTATATGATGAAATTATTGAACACGCTATTAAGTATCATAATAAATTTATGCTTCCTGAAGAAGACCGAGGTAGATTATTTTCTAGAATGATTCGTGATATGGATAAAGTTGATATCTATAAACAAAAAGCTAAGGCTTTTAAAAACAGTTTTGGTTATGATGAAGTTAGTGAAGATGTTTTAAATAATTATTGTGCTGAAAAGACTATAAGTTTAAAAACTATTAAAGGGAAAAGTGATCGAGTCTTATTAGATTTAGCTTTTGTTTTTGATATTAATTTTCAAGAAAGTTTAGATATATTAAGAGAAACTGGTAATTTAAATAGATTTATTGAATCTATTGATGTTAAAGAAGATAAGAAAGAAGAATTTGAAAGATTAAAAGAAAAAGTTTTAAATAAAATAAAAGAGAAGTAGGTGTAGAAAATGTTAGATATTAAATATGATCATAAGAAAACAGAACAAAATAAATATGAAAAGTGGAAAAATAATGGATACTTTGCTAGTGATAATAAAAGTGGAAAACCACATTATTGTATAGTTATTCCTCCTCCTAATGTTACTGGAAAATTACATTTAGGTCATGCTTATGATACTACTATTCAAGATATTATAATTAGATATAAAAGAATGCAAGGTTTTGATGCTTTATGGCTTCCAGGAATGGATCATGCAGCAATTGCGACAGAAGCTAAAGTTGTAAAAAAACTAAAAGATCAAGATATTGATAAGTATGAATATGGGAGAGATAAATTTTTAGATGCTTGTTGGGAATGGACACATGATTTTGGAGGAGCTATCAGAGACCAATGGGCTGCACTTGGATTATCTGTTGATTATAATAAAGAAAGATTTACTTTAGATAAGAAATTAAATGAGGCTGTTACTAGAGTATTTGTTGATTATTATAATAAAGGATTAATTTATCGTGGGGAAAGAATTATTAACTGGGATCCAGCTGCGCAAACTGCTTTATCTAATGAAGAGGTTATTTATAAAGATGTAGAAGGAGCTTTCTATCATTTAAAATATATGATAGAAGATAGCGATGAATATTTAGATGTAGCGACAACACGTCCAGAAACTTTATTTGGTGATACTGCAGTAGCGGTTAATCCAGAAGATGAAAGATATAAACATTTAATAGGTAAGAAGGTAATTTTACCTGTTGTAGGTAAGAAAATTCCAATTATTGGGGATGAACATGCTGATCCTGAATTTGGAACTGGTTGTGTTAAAATTACTCCAGCTCATGATCCTAATGACTTTGAAGTTGGTAATAGACATAATCTTGAAAGAGTTGTAGTTATGAATAAAGATGCAACTATGAATGAGAATGCTTTCAAGTATTGCGGTATGACTCGTGAAGAATGTCGTGAAGCTTTAGTAAAAGATTTAGAAGAAGCTGGTTTATTACTTGAAATAGAAAAGATGACTCACTCAGTTGGACATTCTGAAAGAACAGGAGTTATGGTTGAGCCATATTTATCTAAGCAATGGTTTGTTAAGATGAGACCTCTTGCTGATGCTGTACTTGAAAATCAAAAAAATAAAGATACTAAAGTAAATTTTGTACCAGCTAGATATGAAAAGACTATGAATCACTGGATGGAAATTACTTATGATTGGTGTATTTCTAGACAACTTTGGTGGGGACATAGAATTCCAGCTTGGTATAGAGGAGAAGAAGTATATGTTGGACTTGAAGCACCAGAAGGTGAAGGATGGCATCAAGATGAAGATGTACTTGATACTTGGTTTAGTTCAGCTTTATGGCCTTTTTCAACATTAGGTTGGCCAGAAGAAACAGATGATATGAAAGCATATTTCCCAAATGACTGTTTAGTAACAGGATATGATATTATTCCATTCTGGGTTAATAGAATGACTTTCCAATCATTAGAATTAACTGGTAAAAGACCATTTAAAGATGTTATTATTCATGGTTTAATTCGTGATAAACAAGGAAGAAAATTCTCTAAATCATTAGGTAATGGAATTGATCCATTTGATATGATTGAAAAGTATGGAGCTGATGCTTTAAGATATTATTTAACTACTGATGTAGCACCAGGTACTGATATAAGATTTGATGAAGTTAAAATTGCTTCAGTATGGAACTTTATTAATAAAATTTGGAATGCTTCACGTTTTGTATTAATGAAACTTGAAAACTTTGAAAGAGTAGAAATAAAAGAAGAAAACTTAACTCTTGCGGATAAATGGATTCTTACTAAAAGAAATAATTTAGTTCGTAGTGTTATAACACAAATGGATAATTATGATTTCCATATTGTTGGAGGTAACTTATATCAATTTATTTGGGAAGATTTCTGTGATTCTTATATTGAACTTACTAAGGGAGATATTTCTCTTACTACTAAGACAATCTTACTTGATACTTTAACTACTATTGTTAAATTACTTCATCCATTTATGCCTTTTGTAACAGAGGAAATTTATCAAATGTTACCAGTTAAAGATAGTGAATCTATTATGATAAGTTCTTATCCAACGGTAGATGAAGAATTTATCTTTGATGAAGATATGAAAAAATGTGATAAAGTACTTAATGATATTAGAGAAATACGTAACTTAAAAGCTGTTAATAAAGTTAGTAAAGATGCTTTTGTAGAATTTAAAACAGAAGAAGATCTTAAAGATATGTATATTAGTCAATTAAAGATTAATAATACAGAGTTACCTGAAGATTTAGAAGGTTATCAAAAAGTAAATTATGAATCTTCACTTATTAATATTACTTATTATGTTGAATCTACTATTGATGAAGAACATTTAAAAGAAGAAAGAGAAAAATTATTACAATCAATTAAAAGACGTGAAAATCTATTAAGTAATAAAAACTACGTAGAAAAAGCTCCACAGAATATTGTGGAAAAAGATAGAGAAAAACTAAAAGAAGAAAAAGAAAAATTAGAGAATATTGAAAAACAATTAAATAATTAAAAACTAAGACATTGAGGAGTATATAAAATATTATTTAAAGAGAGTATAGGTGTGGTGGAACTATATAATAATTTTTATAGAAGGTAGCAATCGAGTTTTATATCTGAAATAGTAGTAAGATATAATGTTTACCGCATTAAGGTATTAAGGTAGTAGAAATACTATAAATTAAGGTGGTACCACGAGCAATTCGTCCTTTGGGATGGATTGCTTTTTTTATAAGGAGTTGATAATGTGAAATATATATTAAAGAAGGATTATGTACGAGTCTTACTTTCTAGATAAAAATAAAAAAGAAAGGATGATTAGTATGTTAGATAAAAAATATGATTTTAAAGAAAAAGAATTAAAATGGATGAATTATTGGGAAGATAATAAAATATATGAATTTAAAAGAGATAATAGAGAAGTATATTCTATAGATACTCCACCTCCAACAGTTAATGGGAAAATACATATTGGACATATTTTTTCTTATTCTCAAACAGAAATGATTGCTAGATATAAAAGAATGAGAGGTTATAATGTTTTCTATCCTTTTGGATTTGATGATAATGGTCTGCCTAGTGAAAGACTTGTTGAACAAGAACAAAATAAGAAGGCTCATGAGATAGGAAGAGAAAAGTTTAGAGAGTTATGTATTGAAACAACTGATAAATATGAAGAAGAATTTAAGAAGTTATTTAAAAAAGCTGGTTTTAGTGCCGATATAAATAATGCTTATAAAACAGTTAGTAAATATTCTCAGAAGATAAGTCAGTTATCATTTATAGAATTAGTAGAACAAGGAAAATGTTATCATAAAGAAAGTCCTGCTTTATGGTGTAATGAATGTTTAACTTCTATTGCACAAGCAGAACTTGAAACAAAAACTATTAAGACAACTTTTAATTATATAAACTTTAAAACAGTAGAAGATGAAGAAGATTTTACTATAGCGACAACAAGACCTGAGTTACTTCCTGCTATTGTAAGTATATTTGTTAATCCAGAAGATGAAAAAAATAAACATTTAATTGGGAAGACAGCTCATATTCCGATTTTGGATATTGAAGTTCCAATTATGGCTGATGAAAAAGTTGATTCTGCAAAGGGAACAGGGATAGTTATGTGTTGTACTTTTGGAGATCAAACAGATATTGAATGGTGGAAAAAATATAATTTACCTCTTAAAAATATATTTACGACAGATGGCCATATAGCTAAATCAATCGATAAATATGGGGGACTAACTATTAAAGAGGCAAGACAGCAAATAATTGAGGACTTTAAAAATGCAGGTTATTTAATTAAACAGGAAGATTTAGAACATGAAGTTCAGACTCATGAAAGATGTGGTAAAGAAGTAGAGTATTCAGTAATGAAACAGTGGTTTATAGATATTATGAATCATAAAGAAGATTTTATTAAGATAGGAAATGAGATAGCGTGGCATCCTGAATATATGCATAATAGATATAATGAATGGGTAAATAATATTGCTTGGGATTGGTGTATTTCAAGACAAAGATATTTTGGAGTACCTTTTCCGGTATGGTATTGTAAAAGTTGTGGTAAACCTATTATTGCAAGTAAGGAAGATTTACCAGTTAATCCTTTAATTGATAAACCAAGTATTAGTAAATGTGAATGTGGTTGTAAGGAGTTTATACCTGAAAAAGATATTATGGATACATGGCAAACTTCAAGTATCACCCCACTTTTAAATATGCGCTACAAAGAAAAAGATTCTTTGGAAGATATAATGAAGCCAATGAGTTTAAGATGTAATGCTCATGATATTATTAGGACTTGGGACTTTTATAGTATTGTTAAGAGCTATTATAATTTTGGCATAAGACCATGGAATGATGTTATGATATCGGGATTCGTTATGGCTAGTAAAGGGGAAAAGATTTCTAAAAGAAAAGGAAACTCTAAGATGGAACCTTTTGAATTATTAGAAAATTATGGTGCTGATGTAGTAAGGTATTGGGCAGGACTTGGAAAACTCGGAACAGATATTTTATTTAATGAAGAAAACTTTAACCGTGGTAAAAAGTTAATAAATAAAATTTGGAATGTATCAAAATTTATTGAAATGCATCTTCAAGATTATGAAGATAAAGATTTTAAAGATTATGAATTTATTGATAGATGGATTTTAGGTAAATATCAAGATATGGAACATAATTTTATTAAGTATCTTGATAATTATGAAGTAGGACTTGCCTTAAATACTTTAGAGAAATTTTTCTGGGACTTCTGTGATAATTATATAGAAATAGTAAAACATAGACTATATCGACCTGAAGAGTTTGGAGATATGCCTAGATATTCAGGACAAAAAACAATTTATACTATTCTTTATAAATTACTACAAGATTTTAGTATTTTCTTTCCTTTTATTACAGAAGAAATATTTCAAGAATTATATCACACTAATAAATCAATTCATTTAACAGAAATTAAAAACTTAAATTTGTGTTATAATAAAGAAGTAAAACTTGGAGATAATATCATCGATATAATTAGTGTTATAAGAGGAGAAAAAACTAATCATAATGTTTCTCTAAAAACAGAAGTTAAATCTTTGATATTGAGTTTAAATAACGATTTAGAAAAAGCTATAAAAGAAATGCTTAATGATTTTAAAGCGACATTATTTATTAAAGATATTAGTTTTAATCAGCAAGAAGAAGGTTATCAAGTTTTAAAAATTGAACTTAATTTAGAGTAATGGAGTGATAGTAATGGATTTGGTAGTCAAAAAGGAATTAGAAGAATTTTTGGAGTTTAAGAAAAATTATAATTTTGAAGAAAAAGAACTTATTACAGATGGAACTTTAGTATATTGTGATGGAGAGTTAATAGAGGAAAATGAGGACTTAATAGGGGAAAGTGATAAGTGGATTAATGTTGGTTATAATTTGAAGGGTAAATATACAAAGATATTATCTAATTTATTCCCTTATGAATTTACTTTTAGAGATAAGAAATTTGCTAGTATAGAAGGCTTCTTTCAAGGTATAAAGTTCCCTGATAAAAATATTCAAGAGTATGTATTTTCATATTCTGGTATGGCAGCAGTTAATATTAAAAACGCTACTGATTATGATTGGACTATTACTCATGAAGTATATTTTATGGGTGAAAAATATGATAGATTTAGTGAAGAATATAGTTTGTTAGTAGATGAACTTTATATTAGCGCTATTCAAAATCCTCTATATAGAAAAGTTCTACTTAATTGTGATAAACCTATTTTACATATTATGGGAGAGACTGATAAAAATAAAACGACTTTTACAAGATATGAATTTGAATATGAACTTAATTGTTTAAGTGCTTTTCTAAAAAATAAACAAATGAAAAAAGAGTTAATTTAAAAACTCTTTTTTTGTTATTGTTTTTTTAATTCTACATCAGGTTTTAAGGAAAGTAGATATTCATTTTGTTCTACAGCGTCAAGTTTAGTGTAGCGAACACCACAAGTATCAAAAATACGACGAGATTCAATATTATCGTTAGTATCTTTATATTTATCTGATAGGTAAACAACATGTGTAATTCCAGCTTGAACAATTAATTTAGCACATTCATGACAAGGGAATAAATCAACATAAACAGTTGCACCTTTCATATCTTTTCTACTTCCTCTGTAGTTTAATATTGCATTCATTTCAGCATGACATACATAAGGGTATTTTGTTTCAAGTTCATCTCCCTCTCTAGCCCAAGGGAAAGCATCATCATCAAAGCCATTAGGAGTTCCATTATATCCAATAGAAAGAATTCTATTATCTTTATCTACTATACAAGCACCAACTTGAGTAGAAGGATCTTTACTTCTCGCAGCTGCAAGTTTCGCAATACCCATAAAAAATTGATTCCAACTTAAATATTCATTTCTTTTTTTTGTTTTCATAAATCCTCCTTTTTCTATAATTCTATCATAAGATTATATATTTTTATAAATAAAATGCTTTAATTTATTATTTTCGACAAATTTCTTTTTAGAGATAAGATATTCTAGTTACGGTGATAATAATGATAAAAAGAGTTTTCTTTATTTTGACATTTTCTTGTGTACTAGGAAGTCTTATAGGAATTATTTTTCATAATAAGATAAGTTCTGATGTTTTTGCTTTTAACGAAGGTTATCCTTTATATTTTATGAGACAAGGGGTATATTCAGATAAATCTATTATGGAAATGAATACAGAAAATATAGATCCTAAACTTATTATAAATAAAGATAATAAATACTATGTTTATGTGGGAATAACTAGTAATGAGAAAATTGCCAACCAAATAAAAGAAATATATGATGATATGAATATTGAGGTACATAAAACAGATATGTCTGTTAAAGATGAGAGTTTTGTAAATAATGTAAAACAATTTGATTCTCTTATTTTAGCGTCTGATAAAGACGAAATACTGAATGTAGAAGAAGTAATTTTATCTAATTATGAAGAAGTCTTCGGAAGTGAGAGGTAATTTAAGAAAAACTCTCTATAATATAAATGGGTGATGAAGTTGAATTATAAATTAAAAGATCTTCCAAAAGAAGAAAGACCAAGGGAAAGATTATTAGAAATAGGGGTAAGAAGTTTAACTAATACAGAGTTATTATCAATAATTTTAAAGACAGGAACTAAAGATAAAAATGTTAAAGATTTAGCTTTAGATATTATGTCTGAATATAAAGATTTTTCTAAATTAAAAGATGCTTCTGTTAGTAAACTTATGAATATTAAAGGTATTGGTAAAGTTAAAGCTATTGAAATAATTTCAGCTATAGAACTGGGGAGAAGAGTATTTTTGGAAGAAAAACATGATATTAAGAAAGTTTTAAAAGATGCGAAAAGTATTTGGAAGGATTCTAAATATTTATTTAAAGATAAGAAACAAGAGTGTTTTTATTGTTTATATTTTAATAATAAACAAGAGCTAATAGAAAGGAAGTTATTATTTATGGGAACTATTAATAGAAGTATTGTCCATCCACGTGAAATATTTAAAGAGGCTTATTTACTGAGTGCCTCATCAATTGTTTGTATGCATAATCATCCTTCAGGTGATGTAAATCCAAGTATGGAAGATAGAAATTTTACAAGGAGTTTAATGGAAATAGGTAAGTTACAAGGAATACCAATTTTAGATCACATTATTGTCTCAGATGATAATTATTATAGTTTTTATGAGAATATGAATATTTTGTGATTGTAAGAAGAGGGGAAATATATTATAATATTTACAAAAAAGGAGGATAATAAAATATGTATAAGAGTAGAAAAAAGAAAAGAAACAAATGGCTTATCTTCTTTTTATGTATTATAGTTGTCGTACTTATTTTTATTTCTTTTATGTTATCAAGACAATATACTTTTATTGAAAGTGGATTTAAAGATATAGCTACTACAATGGAGAAGATTGTGATGTATCCATTTACAGCTTTAAATAGTAATAAGGATGTCGATCAATCTAAAAGTTATGTTATTCAAAAGAATGTTAATAAATCTTTAGAACAAGAAATAGAAGAGTTAAAAAAAGAATTAGATTTAAATAAAACTTTAACTGATTATAAAAGTGTTAATGCTACTGTTGTATCTAGAAATAAGAATTATTGGTTCCAGACTTTAACTATTGATAAAGGAAAAAAAGCAGGACTTAAAGTAGATCAAGTAGTAGTAACAAAAGATGGTTTAGTTGGTAAAATTAATAGAGTAAGTAATTATTCTAGTGAGATAAAATTAATTACTTCTGATGATGTTAATTATAAGATATCAGTGTCTATTTCTACTTCTAAGGGAGATACTTACGCTATATTAAGTGGATATAATAATAAAGATAAAACTTTAAAAGTAACAGGTGTAGATAAAGATAGTGGTGTAGAAGTAGGAGATACCGTAGTAACTAGTGGAATGGGAGGAATGTTCCCAAGAGGTATTTATATTGGTACTATCGAAAAAATAGTAAATGATAAGTATGATATTAGTAAAACATTATATATAAAAACTAAACAAAACTTTAACAGTATACACTATGTAACAGTATTAAAGGAGAATGAATAATGATTCCTTATATTATTTTAGTAGTTTCTTTTATACTGGATGGTATTCTCTCTAATTTTTTACCATTTATGGAAGGAGACTTATCATTTTTTACACCATTAGTTACCATAGTTGCCTTATTTTTGATTTATACTTTTTTTGATAAAGAGAATAATAAATATTATTTAACTGCATTTAT
Organism: uncultured Bacilli bacterium; assembly: GCA_947629395.1. Next base: position 7,907 of record CANRDQ010000021.1, on the reverse strand, counting down.
AACAGGGTTACTTTATGATTTATTTTATACTAATCTTTTCTTCTTAAATGCCTTTTTGTTTGTTTTAATAGCTTTTATAACAGTTTATATTTATGGTAATGAAAGAATAGATTTTTTTAGAGTATTAATATATTTAATATTTATTATTGCTTTGTATGAGAGTAGTATAGCTATACTTATAGTTATCTTTAATGTAGTACCAATGTCTATTGATAAACTACTTTATAAAATAAGTCATACTTTAATTTTAAATTTAATTTATGGAGAAGTAATTTACTTTATTATTCAGATAATTCCTAAAAAATATAAAAAGAAACGTCTAAATTAAAGACGTTTTTATTGTAAAAAGAGAAGTTTTTTGTTATAATTAAGCGCAGGTGATGTATATGGAAAGACTTCAAAAAGTAATCGCATCCGCAGGTGTTTGTTCAAGAAGAAAAGCAGAAGAATTAATTAAAGAAGGTCGAGTAAGTGTTAATGGAGAAACTGTTTTAGAACTTGGAGTTAAAGTATCTAGTAAAGATAAAGTTGTAGTAGATGGGATGCCTTTAAAGAAAGAGGAAAAAGTTTATTATTTATTAAATAAACCACGTGGTGTAGTAACTACTGCTCATGATGATAAGAAGAGAAGAACAGTAGTGGATTTAATTAAGGATTGTGAAAAAAGAATTTATCCTATTGGAAGACTTGATTATGATACTACAGGGGTATTACTACTTACTAATGATGGAGAGTTTGCGAATATTTTAATGCATCCAAAAGATAGTGTAGAAAAAGTTTATATTGCGAAAGTAAGAGGTATAGTTACTAAAGAAAAGATTAATGCTTTAAAAAATGGAGTTATTATTGATGGTCGAAAAACAGAAAAGGCTAAAGTAAAAGTTAAGAAGTATGATCCTAAAACTAAAACATCAATGGTTCAAATAATAATTTGGGAAGGTCGTAATCATCAAGTTAAGAAAATGTTTGAAGCAGTAGGAAATGAAGTTTTAAAATTAAAAAGAGAACGAGAATTTATTTTTGATGTAAAAGATTTAAAATCAGGAGAATATAGAACTTTAACACCTAAAGAAGTCGCAATAGTTTATTCATTAAAAAGTAAAGAGAAAAGCAAGTAGAGACTTGCTTTTTTTGTATGTAAAATACTAGTAAAATAGTGTAAACCTGATTGATATATAATAGTTCGTTTTGATATAATTGTGTAGAGGTGTTACTCATGAAGATAAAAATAAAAAATGTTTCTATTAATTATGTTCAATATGGTAAAGGTGAGGATGTAATTTTACTTCATGGCTGGGGTCAAAATATTGAAATGATGAAGCCATTAGGTGATCCTCTTTCTAAAAAATTTCGTGTAACAATATTAGATTTACCAGGTTTTGGAGAAAGTGAAGAACCACCATTTGCTTGGACTTTAGATGATTATTCAGAAATGCTAGAAGAATTAGTTAAGAAACTAAATATACATATGCCAATAGTAATGGGACATTCTTTTGGAGGAAGATTAGCAATCAAATATTCATATAATAATTCAATTTCTAAATTAGTAATTTTTGCTAGTCCTTGTACAGTTGATGCTAGTAACAAAAGTTTAAAAACTAAAATATTAAAGAAATTATATAGTATAAAATGCTTAAAGAAAATAGGAGATATAGCGAAGAATTATATTGGTTCTAGAGATTATAAAGCGGCAAGTCCTATTATGAGAGAAGTACTTGTAAATACAGTTTCAACTGACTTAGTAAAAGATGCTACGGAAATAGAAGAACCAACTTTATTAATTTGGGGAGATATGGATATGGAAGCTAAATTAAGTGATGGACAACTTCTAGAAAAAAGTATGATGGATGCGGCTTTAATAGTTTTACCTGGAACTCATTATGCTTATTTAGAAAATTTACCACAAGTGTTAAGTATATTAGATAGTTTTCTTAATGAAAAAAGTGAAAATTAATTAATAAAATATGACAAAAACCTAATAAAGGTATATAATGAAATAAGAGATACTTACAAAATAGAGGAGAGATGGAAATGAAAATAAAAGTAGGTGTAATCTTTGGTGGAGAAACAGTTGAACATGAAGTTAGTATTATAACTGCAGTTCAAGCTATGAATGCGATGGATAAGGAAAAATATGAAGTAATTCCTATCTATATCACTAAAAATCGTGAATGGTATACTGGAGAAATGTTAAGAGATATCGAAGTATATAAAGATTTTGGATTAATTAAGAAATATGCCACTAATGTAGTTCTTTATTTTAAAGATGGAAATTATGTTTTACAATCTAAAGGTCTATTTAAGAAAGTTGTTACTGATATTGATGTAGCATTTCCTATAACACATGGTACTAATGTTGAAGATGGTGTATTACAAGGATATCTTCAAACAATAGGTATTCCATATGTTGGACCAAATGTTTATGCTGCTGCTACTGGACAAGATAAAGTTTATCAAAAACAAATTTGGAGTTGTGAAGATGTGCCAATGACTAAATATGTTTGGTTCTATGATGTAGATTATAAACAAGATCCAGAAGCTGTTAGTAAAAAAGTTGATAAATTATCTTATCCTGTAATTGTAAAACCTGCTACTTGTGGAAGTAGTATTGGTATTAAAGTAGCTAAAACTAAAGATGATTTAGCTGATGCTATTAATGAAGCTATTCAATATGATAATAAAATTTTAGTAGAAGAAATGGTTAAAAATCTTAAAGAAGTTAATATTAGTGTTCTTGGTAACTATGAAAGACAAAAATTAAGTATTATTGAAGAAGTTATGTCTGATAAAGATTTCTTAACTTTTGAAGAAAAATATTTAGGTGGATCTAAAGCTAAAAAAGGAGTTAAAGGTGTTAAAACTCCTATCAAATCACGTCCTGCTTCAAAAGGTATGCTTTCATGTACTAGAAAAATGGCTGAATTAGATGATAAAACTAAAAATGAAGTAGAAGAAGTAGCTAGAAGAGCATTTAGAGCTTTAGGATGTAGTGGATGTGCTAGACTTGACTTTATGATTGATCAAAAAACTAATAAAGTATATTTAAATGAAGTTAATTCTATTCCTGGTAGTTTAGCATTCTATTTATGGGAGCCAAAAGATATTAAATATGATCAATTACTTGATGAAATGATTAGTATTGGAATAAAAGATTATAGAAGACGTAGTAGTAAAACTCATAGCTTTGAAAGTAATATCCTAGAAGGAATGAAAAATGTAGGTGTTAAAGGAGCTAAAGGTGGAGTAAAAGGTAAATTAAGATAATTTACCTTTTTTTGTGGTGAAAAAGTAGTAAAAGACTAAGTATTAGTACAATATAATAAGTAGGAGGTACTTAGTTAAATGATTAAAAATATACTAGAATATATCACTGATTTATGGTATCCTATTATTGAAAAAAAGTATAAGGAAAGTGGTGGTGCATTTATGAATAAAATCAATTTACAATTGGAACAAAAAGCAACTAATGTTTTGATTTCTAATGATATGTTAAAACTGCCAGTTGATTTAGTTAAAATAGCTGATAATTATAATATCGAAGTATATGAAGAAAAATTACCACAAGACATTTCTGGTGCTATTAAATATGATATAGAAGAAGAAAAATTTAAAATCCTTTTAGATAAGGAAGAAACTAGTAGTAGTAAAAGATTTACTTTGGCTCATGAGTTAGCTCATTATTTTTTAGCTGAAGATACTTTAAAGAGTGAATTACATTTTGATACATTATATAAAAAAGTAAATGATGACAGTGAATATGATGTTGATTATTTAGCTAGTGCTTTGTTAATTAATAAAGATTTATTAGAAAGTGCTTATAAAATAACTGATTCTATTTCTGTTTTATCAAAAGTGTTTGATGTTTCAGAATCGGTAATGACACTTAGACTTATTACTTTAGGTTTAATATAATGAAAAAGAAATTACTGGATGATACTATTACTAGCTTTGAAAATGATTCTAATATTATGATAAAGAGTTATAAATATACTGCAGATGAAGAAAAGAAAGATTCTCTTAATGAAATATTTTCTAAAGTAAAAGATAAAAATAAACTAAAAACAGAAGAATCACCTGTTCCATTGAACGAAAGAATGGAAAGATTTAAATTAGATGAAGAGGTTATTCATACCTTTACTAAAACTATTGAAAAAGATATAGAATTGAAAAAGAGTTATGCTGAAAAACTGATTTCTATTTTCTTTTTACAATTGGTGCTTTTTAATGTCATTTTTATTCTTTGTGGATTTGGTATTCTTAAATATTCAGATTTTACATTACAGTTATTTACAGGGGCAACGATAGTAGAACTTGTAACTATGATTAGTATCGTTGTTAAGTATTTGTTCCAAGATAATATTAGTAAGACATTAAAAGATATATTAGAAAAAAATAAAATAGATAAATAAAAAAGAACTTGATGTTCTTTTTTATTTTGTTAATTTAAAAGTTTTATTATTATGAGTAGTTTTATTACTATTTAGTAATTCATTTTTTAATTTTAATAATTCTGCTTTTTGTTTTCTTATTTCTTCAACTTTATGGATTTGTTCTTTTTCAGTATAATTATCTAAGTTTCCAGTAGCACGTAGGATATTTATATTACCATTGTCTTTGTCTTCTTCATAGTAAATAGTTTCTTCTTTATCATGGTCTATAACAGTTACATAATCTGCTTTTTCAATTTTTCTTTCATGATTCATATTTAATTTAAAAGCATTAAATAGACCTGGTTTCTTGTTGTATTGTTCTTTTTCTTCATCACTCATAGGCTCTAAAAGATCCATTACATGAAGTTGATTTAAAAGAGTAGGTACTTTATCATTAAACATTTTAGTTTCGTTCATAGTATGTAGCACATTATAAACTGGAATAAAATGAGTAGCAGCTTTCTTAAAAACATCTAAATCACTTTGACTGTCATCATATTCTTTAGCCTTTTCTAAATTAATGCGATAACCATCATCAGCTGCATATTTAAAAACACGAAGTTCTTTAACAATATCCATACTTACACTTGCGACAATAGTTGTACCCCAAAAAGCAATTCCTTCTAGCATATCTAACATCTCCTTTTAATTAAACTAACAAAATATATTTTGTTTGTCAATGAAAAGAACCAAATTAAAATAAATATAAAAAAACAACTTAAAGTTGTTTTATATTTTTACTCGAATATCGAGATAGATAACATAATGGTGGACCGTTAGGGATTCGAACCCTAGACCCACTGATTAAGAGTCAGTTGCTCTACCAACTGAGCTAACGGTCCATTAACTGACAAATTAAATTATACAATAAAATTATGAAATTGACAATAATTTTTAATTTTTTTGTAATAAAAATACATAGGAATTGTAATTATGCTATAATAAGGAAAAGGGATATGAGTCATTATGGAGAAAATAAAAAGATATAAAACTAGTATAGATAAAGGATTAACAGAACAACAAGTACAGGAAAGATATAATGAAAATTTATATAATTTTAATATAGATCAAAACACAAAAACTGTTAAACAAATAGTTAGAGATAACATAGTAACATTATTTAATATTATTAATGTTATTTTAGCTTTGGCTGTAATTTTAGTGGGATCTTTTAAAAATTTAACTTTCATGTTAGTTATTATTACTAATACTTGTATTAGTATTTTTCAAGAATTACGTTCTAAAAAGACATTGGATAAATTAAAAATATTATCAGAATCTAAAATAAAAGTTGTTAGAGAAGGAAAAGAAGAAGCTATCGCTAAAGAAGAAATTGTTTTAGATGATATTATGAAATTAACTTTAGGTAATCAAGTAGTGGTTGATTCAATTATTTTAGATGGTGAAGTTGAAGTTGATGAATCTTTTATTACAGGAGAAAGTGATACTGTTTATAAAAAAGTTGGAGATATGCTTTTATCTGGAAGTTTTGTAGTAAGTGGTAATGTGATTTGTAGAGTAGAGCATATTGGACGTGATAATTATACAGCTAAGATTGCTAGTGATACAAAATATATAAAACCTGTATCTTCCGAAATAATGAGAAGTTTAAATAAAATAGTAAAAACGATTTCATTTTTAATAATTCCTATTGGTATACTTTTATTTTCAAGACAATTATTTATAACAGGTAATAGTATTAGTAATGCAGTAGTAAATACAGTAGCGGCTTTAATAGGTATGATACCAGAAGGATTAGTTTTACTTACTAGTACAGTGTTGGCAGTTAGTGTTATTAGATTATCAAAATCTAAAGTATTAGTTCAAGATTTATATTGTATAGAAACTTTAGCTAGAGTTGATGTTATTTGTTTGGATAAAACAGGGACAATTACAGAAGGTTCAATGGAAGTTGTTGATTATGTAGCTTTAGAAGATAAAGATAGTGAAAAGTGGATAGGAACTATTTGTAATACTTTGAATGATAATAATCCGACAGCTAATGCTTTAAAAGAAAAGTATCCTACTAGTGAGAAAGTGAATATATTATCACAAATACCATTTTCATCTAGTAGAAAATATTCTGGTATTGTAACAGAAGAGGGTGTCTATGTTATTGGGGCACCAGAGTTTATTTTGAAAAATAATATTAAGAAATATCAACAAGAATTAGATAAGTATACAAAAGATTATAGAGTTGTTATGTTAGGGTACTCTAAAACAGAAAAAGTTAATAGAGTAAAGGTGTTAGGTTTTATTTTACTTAGAGATAAGATTAGAAAAGAAGCTAAGGATACTTTAAATTATTTTAAATCACAGGGAGTAACTTTAAAAATAATATCTGGTGATAATCCTAATACAGTTTTAAATATTGCTCGTCGTGCTGGATTTAAAGAAGATGCTAAAGAAATAGATGCAACTAAATTGAAGACAGAAGAAGATATATATAAGGCTGTAGAGGAATATGATATATTTGGAAGAGTTACACCAGAACAGAAGAAAAATTTTGTTATTGCTTTACAAAATTTAGGACATACAGTAGCTATGACTGGTGATGGAGTAAATGATGTTTTGGCTTTAAAAGAAGCTGATTGTTCGGTGGCAATGGCTTCTGGTAGTGATGCAACTAAAAATGTTAGTCAACTTGTTTTATTAGATTCTAATTTTGCTTCTATGCCTAAAGTGGTGGCTGAAGGAAGAAGAACTATTAACAATATAGAAAGAAGTGCTTCACTTTTCTTAGTAAAGACAATTTATGCTACTTTATTATCTATCATCTTTCTTTTTGTAGATATGTCATATCCTTTTATTCCTATTCAATTAACTTTGGCAAGTGTTTTAACTATTGGAATACCTTCATTCATTTTAGCTTTAGAACCTAATCACGAATTAGTAAAAGGAAGATTCTTACCTAATGTTATGAAAAAATCTATTCCAGCTGCTCTTACTATAGTATTAAATATTTTAGTTATTGTAATAGCTAATTCAATATGTCATTTAACTATGGAACAGACTTCAACTCTTTCAGTGGCAATGGTAGGGTATACAGCTTTTATTCTATTATATAAGATTAGTAAACCATTAAATCCGCTTCGTAGTATGTTAATTATTTTGATGTTTATTTCATTCTTGTTTGGTATTACTTGTCTTACAGATTTATTCTCATTTTCAAGATTTGATCTATTAATGGTAGCAGTTACGGTAATATGTATAGTTATGTCTCATCAAATATATAAGTTAATTGAGAGTGCTACTAACGATATATATGATTATATTTTAAAGAAAAAATAAGAAAAAAGTTAAAAAAGGGGTTGATTTTTTCTAAAAGGGTATAGTATAATTAAATCCGTTGAAGAAATTTAAATTATTTCTTGCGAAAAATCACATTATATAGTACAATACATATTGTGATTGATTTTCGTGGACCTGTAGCTCAGTTGGTTAGAGCACACGCTTGATAAGCGTGGGGTCACAGGT
>CANRDQ010000020.1 GCA_947629395.1 uncultured Bacilli bacterium | reverse complement strand
CATTAAAGAAAGTAGTTTTCCCTGCTCCATTCCTACCTATTAAACCATAAATTTTACCTTCTTCAAAAGTCATATTGACATCATCTAAAACAACTTTATCACCATAACTTTTTTTTAAATTTTCAACTATTAATTTCATACTTCTCGCCTCTTTTTGATTATAACTTTTTTTCTTAAAAAACACAACAAGCTAACTGTTGTTCTTTTCTATTTGTATTTTAATTTAACTTTTTAATAATGGAATATAAAAAAGAGCCTAAGCTCTTTAAATATTTTCTAATTCCTTTTTTATTTTCTTTATTTCTAATTTTGTTTGAAATTTTTTCAATCTATAATTTTTTGGTAAAATATCTAAAAGTATTTCTCTACTTTTTAATTCTCGTCCATAATACTCCTTAAATAGGTTATCTTTTTTATTAAGAAGTACAGGTCCAAAAAACATTTGCGTTTTGGTATAAAATTTTCTACCTTTTTCAAGTTTAATTACTTGATAAATATATTTACCATCTTTTACTAACATTTCATCGGCAATATAATATCCTAATTGAGTAAGACATTTTTTTATATCGCTTTGGTAATTATTTGGAGAAATAATAATCGTCTTTATTGTTTTTAATTTTTTTCTGCTATAACGGAAAATTCCCATCATAGTTTTACCACCAAGTCCTGATACTACTACGGTATCTAAATCATTAGTATAAGTATCAAGTCCCGCACCTAATCTTACTTCTATTTCTCTAGTAAGTTTACGTCTTTTAATATTGTTACGAGCACCCGCAAGTGGTCCTTCTTTAATATCAGAAGCGACTGCTTTAGAAACTATATTATTTTCTACTAAAAAGATATCTAGTTTAGCATGATCACAGCCAACATCTAAAACTTTAGCTCCCTTAGGAACAAAAGAAGCAACAGCTTCTAGTCTTGATCCGATTTTCATTAATCAGTTAAGAAATCCTTTAATTTACGAGAACGTGATGGATGTCTTAATTTACGTAGAGCTTTTGCTTCTATTTGACGAATTCTTTCTCTTGTTACACCAAAGATTTGTCCAACTTCTTCTAGAGTACGACATTGTCCATCATCTAATCCAAAACGAAGTCTTAAAACTTTAGCTTCTCTATCTGTAAGTGTAAGTAGTACACAACTTAATTCTTCTTTAAGCATTTCTACAGTTGCATATTCTTCAGGTCCCATTGTTCTTTCATCTGGTACGAAATCTCCTAAATGAGAATCATCTTCTTCTCCGATTGGTGTTTCAAGTGAAACTGGATCTTGAGAAATTTTATATACTTCACGAACTTTATCAACTGTAATTCCTAACTTTTTAGCAAGTTCTTCATCAGTTGGTTCACGATTTAACTCTTGAGTTAATTGTCTTTGAACACGGGCAAGTTTATTAATTGTTTCAACCATGTGGACAGGAACACGAATAGTTCTAGCTTGGTCTGCTATAGCACGAGTAATAGCTTGTCTAATCCACCAAGTTGCATAAGTAGAAAACTTGTATCCTTTTTCAGGGTCGAATTTATCAACAGCTTTCATTAATCCTATGTTTCCTTCTTGAATTAAATCTAAGAATAACATTCCACGTCCAACATAACGTTTAGCAATTGATACAACTAAACGAAGGTTAGATTCTGCTAAAACTCTTTTAGCCATTTCGTCTCCTTCAACGGCACGACATGCATATTCAAATTCTTCATCACTGGTAAGTAAGTTGATACGACCAATTTCTTTTAAGTACATTCTTACAGGATCATTAATTTTAATATCCTTTGATAATGTTAAATCTTCGGCTCTAATATCATCTGTAATTTCTTCACCAGTAGCTATTGTATCATCACTAGATACAATTTCTATGCCTTCATTAATGAAGTAATTATATAAATCATCTAAAGTATCACTATCAATCTCTAAACCTTTAAGTTCTTCTGCTAGTTGTTCATAAGTTATGTTACCTTGTTTTTTACCAATTTCTAATAACTTTTCTTTTCTTTCATCAATTGTCTTAATCTCTCCAACCATCTTATAACTCTCCTATTCGTAACTTTCTAATTCTTTCACTAATTTTAGCTTGTTCAAGAGGATCAGTTTCTTCTTCAATCTTTTTTTGCAGTCTTTGAATTTCTAATCTTAAACTATTCTCACGAATAACTTCAAAGTATTCTTGCAACTCATTCTTACTTATCTCATCTCGATATCTAGAAGCTAAAATATCATTAAGAAATCCTAAAAGTTCCTTCTTATCTTGAATGTAAGTATAAAAATCTGCAATATTAATTACTCCATATTTCTTATAGAAATAACATATTTCATTTATCATTATTCTTTGAATTTCTTTTGGAAAAACTAAACGTTCCTCCTCTACTGCTGAAATAACAAATTCTTGATTTAACATAGAGTAAATTATTTGTTCTATTGCCTTTTGATATTTATCCTTACGTTTTTGTGTATTGTTCTGTTTTATAACAACGTGCTCTGGTTTAATAGTTTTTAAACTTCTAAACCTTTTTTCTAGGGTATTATACCCTATATCTGTCTCTTTTGCAAGTTTTTTCAACATTATTTCTATTCTAATTTCATCATCTAATAAACTTATTTCTTTTAAAACTTTATTAATATAATCAGTTTTTTCTTCTACACTTTTAAAATTAGTATTTTCGCGTAAACTATTCATCTTGTAATCAGAAAATAAAATAGCATTATCTAACAAACCTTGAAATTTCTGTTTACCATTTTTAACAATATAACTATCTGGATCATCATCATTAGGAATAGTTACGACTTTTACTTCGATTTTTTCTTTAAGCATAGCTTCTCCATTAAGAAGAGCTGCTTTACGACCAGGACCATCTCCATCTAAACATAAAATAACTTGAGGAGATAATCTTTTAATTAACTTTATTTGTTCTTTAGTTAAAGCTGTTCCCATTAAGGCTACCGTATTTCTAATACCAATGGTACTAGCTCTAATAACATCCATAAAACCTTCCATTAAAATAACACTATGTGCTTTTCGACATTCTTCAATAGCACGATGATAATTATATAAAAGTAAACCTTTTTTAAAGACTGCTGTTTCTTTAGTATTTAAATACTTATTTTGATCAATATCTTTATAAATACGTCCACTAAATCCTACAGTATGTCCTGAAATATCAAATAATGGAAAAATAATTCTATCACGATAAATATCATAATTATTAGATGAAAGTCCATAGTTATTTAACTCTGATAAACCAAAACCTTTCTTTTCTAATAAATTAGTTAAATCATCTCTTTCATCTAAAGCAAAACCTATTTTAAATTCTTTTATAACTTTATCATCTATATTTCTACTTTTTAAATACTCTTTAGCTGTTCTTCCGGCTTTAGTAAGTAAATTATTTTGAAAATAATTTTCAGCAAATTCATAAGCTTCATAATATTTGGCAAATTTAGTATTAGTAGAGGCTTGTTTTTTACCTTTAACTTCTACTCCTACTAAATCCCCTAAATACTTTAAAACATCATAAAAATCTTTATGTTCATAATTCATTAAAAAAGTAAAAACATTTCCCGTCGCATGACAAGAAAAACAAGTATATATTTGTTTTTCACGAGAAACACATAAAGAAGGATTATCATCATCATGAAATGGACATATTCCAAAATAATTCTTCCCTCTTGCTATCAAAGGAATTCTTTGACCAACCACATCAACAATATCTACTTTACTACGAATTAGTCCGATAGTGTCTTGATTATTCATAAAATTCCTCCTTTGTTTATTATTTTATCATATATTCTTCTAGGTATACTTCAAAGTATTTACTTATATACTAATAATAGGAGGTATAAAAAATGAATCTTAAACAAGCTTTTGTTAATTCTATAATCATATTTGTCTTAGCATCTTTAAGCCATTTCGCCTACACAACTATTCCCTGCTTTTTTACTAGTATATTTTTCCCAGTTAATGAAAGTATATTTGAACATATAAAAATACTATTTACATCAGAAATTGCTTTTACTTTTATAACTTACTTTTTCCATCATAAAGAAAATAATTTATTTTTACGTTGCTTTTTAAGATGTATAATCTTAACATCTATTCTTTTACTTATTTATTTACCTATTCACTCTATATTTGGAGAAATACTCATTGTAACTTTAATAATTTTATTTATTTCAATATTCATAACAGAAATAATCATGTCTGTACTACCACTATATCAAGATTATAAATATTTAAATATTATCAGTTTTATTTTACTAGTACTTTCATATATATTATTTGCTTATTTAACTTATAATCCCCCAAAAATAGATTTCTTTTATGATACTGAACATCAAAAATATGGTATCGATATTTTAGATGATTGAACTTCTTAAAAATAATTTTATATTTTGATCAACATAAACATCTATTTTACCTTTGTTAACCATCTTAACAAAACCTAAACCATCAACTACTAAATCTTCATAATATTTAACATCAAAACTATGTCTAGTTAGACTTTTTAAAGAAGAATTTCTACTATTGAAAATTCTTTTTATTTTTAAATCATTAGAAACAAAAACAGTAAAACTATTTTTTTCTCCTTCAACATAATCAATTCTAACTAAATCTTCAATAACAATAGCTTGTCCTTTTTTTAATTGATAAGTTCTTGGCTTTATTTCACGTTTTGGTAATATTTTCTTTAACATATTTTTATCTACAAAATTAGTCATAGACCCAGAATCTACAAAACCTGGTGTATCTATTAAAGTTAAATGTTCATTTAAATCCATAGATATAGTACTTAATGTTGTCGCTGGAAGTGGTGAAATAGTAAGTTCACTAGTTTTTTCAGAATAATTACTTAAAAGTTTATTAATAAGGGTACTCTTTCCAGCATTAGTTCTTCCTACAATATAAACTCTTTTAGATGTTTGAAGCATCTTCATTCTATTCATTAAGTGATCTATATTATAGTTTTTCTCTACACTTACTACAATAATATCTTCTAAGTTCATATTTAAATTTTTAAAATATTCAATTAATTTTTCTTCTTTGATAGATTTAGGTAAAACATCTTTTTTATTTAAAACCAAAATCATCTTATTAGGAATATATTCTCTGATTTTAGAAATATCTTCTTCTAAATTCAAAAGATCTGTAACATAAAGAACTAAATCTTTAGTTTGACCTACACTCTTCAATATATCTATATATTCAGAAGTTTTTTTAACTACGACTTGATATTCTCCATAATTTTTCAACCGAAAACATCTTTGACATAAATCTTGGTCTAAGCTAGTTACATAACCAGGTTGTAACATATTATCAACTTGTAACTCTACTCCACAACCTTGACACTTTTTATTATTCATAATATTCTCCTTTTTTAAAGACCCCTTTTTTCTCATAATGTTTTATTATTCTTTTTTCAAATAAACGATTAAGACTTGTTATTTTCAAATCTTTCTTAGCAAGAGGTTCAACTAATATAGTCATTATCTTAAACCTTTTACCAGAAAGAATATCTGTTGGTATTTGATCTCCTATCATTACCATTTCTTCTTTTTTTAACTTGTGCTTTTTAATTACTTGTCTAAGCCCTTTAGTTAGTGGCTTTAAAGCAAAACTAATTGAATCAACTCCTAATGCTTTCTCATAAGGTTCAATTCTTTTTTTAACATTATTAGAAATAATCAACACTTTAAAATCTTTTTTTAGTTCTTCTACTAACTGTATAACTTTTTCTGGACATTCTTTATCATCATAAAGTGCTAAAGTATTATCCAAATCGAATATTAAGCAACGAATACCTTTTTCCTTTAATAAGGGATAATTAATATCAAATATTGATTGCTTATACATATCAGGTATTAACATATTGACCTCCTAGTTATTTACTCTTTGTCTAACCATCTCGGTTTCATTAGTTATTTTATCAAAAACATAACCATTTTCTTTTCCATATTTAATAATTCTATCTAAAGCATCTCTAGTATATGATTTAATATCATGCATTAATATCATGTTAACTCTATCTTTTCTAAGTTTTCCAATTACATTTTTATATATTGCTGTAGAATCTCTCAAGCTACCAGCATCACCACTTTCGATATTCCAATCATAGTAACGGAAACCCCTTTTTAAGACTTCATCGGTTAAGTAAGACATTAATCCTGGTGTATACTTACGACTTACAGTATTACTAGATCCTCCAGGAAAACGGATGATTTTACTATCTTGACCTGTAATTCTATCAACTCTAGATTTGACAGCTTGTAAATCTTCAAAATAAGCTTCTTTAGATGAATATAAATAAGAATAATTATGACTTCCAGTATGAAGCGCTACTGTATGGCCTTCATCAAATTCTCTTTTTATTAAATCATCTGGTCCTTTACTAGTTACAAAGAAAGTAGCTTTAACGTTATTCTGTTTTAAAATATCTAAAATAACATTAGTAGTACCATTTTGTGGTCCATCATCAAATGTTAAATAAATAGTTCCTTTTTGACCGTGCTTAGCAACGATTACAGTTCTTTTTACTTCAGTACTATTTCCTGCTTTATCAGCTACTTTATAAGTAATAGTATAAGTTCCTGCGACGGCAGTATTAACTGTACCTGTAACTTCTACTTTATCTTTGATGCTTTTATCACAATTATCATTAACTTCATATCCTGGGTCTGTATAGCTTTCACCTACAAAAACAGACATAATATCTCCACCAATAAGTTTAATAGTAGGACCTTCTACATCTTTATATTCAATCTTTCTAACTACTTTAGTATAATTTTTAGATTTATCTCTTACTTCATAAACTATTTTGTTAGATTGATTTTTCACTAAAACTTTTTTTGTAAGGTCTCCATCATAATTATCATTAGCTTTATAGCCAGGTTCAACATACTCATCATTAGGACAAACATAAGTTAATTTACCCCCTGTTAATTCTATAACAGGCTTGGTAGTATCTGTAACTATAACAGTTCTAATAACTTTTTTAGTAAAGATACCATTACTTACATAATAAGTTAATTTATATTTTCCTAATTTTTGAGGATTAACTTTTCCTTTAACCTTAACTTTTTTAGTAAGATTCTTTGAAAAATAAGATGCTTTATATCCTTGTTCTTTATACTTATCATCACAAGAGATTACCATTTCTTTTTTTCCTTTTAAAGTTATTTTAGGCATTAAAAAATAAATAACTAGGCAAGAAATTAAAAGCATACAAACAACTACTGTACCACTTAATAAGAATTTAGTAAACTTTTCTTCTTTAATTCTCTTTTTAATTTTTATATTGTGAGATGATCTCAATTTTATATCTAAATCATCTTCATCTTCTAAAAAATCAAGATCTTTACCTTCCATATCTATTCCTCACTAACTAGTCCTATTATACTTTTTTTTCTTTATAATGTAAAGATTTAGAACATTATTATCGAGATAAATTGTCTTATTTGTCAACAAAAAAAGAACCTTATTCAGATTCATAATTATTATTTTTTATAAATTCTCTTAAAATCTTAGTTAAAGCTCTTTTCTCAATTCTTGAAACATAACTTCTAGATATTTTCAACTCTTTAGCAATTACCTTTTGGGTCTGTTCATCTTGATTGTTTAAGCCATACCTTCTAATTAAAATTTCTTTTTCTCTAGGCGTAAGTATCTTAATATATTTTTTTAACAAATTTACGTTATCTTTTAAAGTAATATTTTCTATAAAATCAACAGATGGTACTTTTAAAATATCTAAAATAGAGATTTCATTACCATCTTTATCAAAACCAATAGATTCATTAATAGAAATATTCTTATTAAATTTGTTATTACTACGAAAATACATAAGGATCTCATTTTCGATACATCTAGCACAATAAGTAGTCAGTTTTGTACCTTTTTTATTAGAAAAAGAATCTATTCCCTTAATTAAACCAATAGTACCAATACTAATTAAATCATCTTGATCAACGTATTTACTTTCATACTTTTTAACGATATGAGCTACTAAACGGAGATTATGTTCTATTAATTTATTCCTAGCTTCTTTATCACCTAATAAAGTCTTCTCTATACATTTTTGTTCTTCTTCACTAGATAAAGGTTCTTTAAACACTTGATTAGAATATGACGCCGTTAACCCTATAAAATTCTTTAAAAGCTCTATTAATTCTAAAAACATCTTATCACCTAAGTAATTATATGTCGAATTATGTCTTCTTATAATCGAATAAACAAAACTTTTAAATAAAGTTCATATCTTTTATATTTATCAAAATAAAAAAAGTGAATTTCTTCACTTTTAACGTGTATAAATTTTGTCTTTAGGTCTTTCTACTTTATAAACTTTACCATCTTCTAAAACAATACTATCAGGAATAGAATTTTGTCCTTCTTCATATTCTTGTTCCCATCTTTCATCTTGTTCTTTCATAGCTTGTAAATGTTTTTCTTCTCTTTCTAGAAAAACATCTCCACCTACGATGATTCCTCCAACCATAGTCGCACCAACTAAAGTAAAAGCTAAACCTTTTTTAATAGTTCTTTGAAATTGATCGATATTAAAACTAAATCTAACTATTCTATCTTTCTTTTCTTTTTTCATAAGTTACCCCCCTATAAACTCATAGAAAAAGTGGAATAAATCCACTTTGAAGATTATCTTAACACATTAATCTTTTGACCATCTTTTGTAGTCATATCAAAGCTTTGTTCATTTGGATTATAATCAATAGAATCTTCATATTGTTCTCTATTTCTGTTTGAAATTTCACGTTGATATTCCTTTATTTCATCACCGTGTGTTGCTATATAACCTAATCCTGTTATTGCACCGATTGCTAAAAGAACAAGTCTTCCCTTTTCATAAAATTTTTCAAAGTTAACTACTAGGTTATCGATTTTCTTCTCTCTTTTTCTTCTTTTCTCTTCTTTTTCAGTATCTTTCATGATAATCCCCCTCTCATAAATATTTACGCCCACATTATAGCACATTTTCTATTAAATATCAAACAAAAAGAGATTTTATGGAAAATCTCTTAATATTTTAGTTGTTTTCTTGTTCTTCTCTAGCTTCTCTTAAGGCTACTGCTTCATAAGCTGAATCACTATCTGAATAATAAATAGGACCATCTTTTAATTTTTGTTCAGTTTCACAACCTTTACCAAGTAATAAAACAATATCTTTAGGTTTAGCCATATCAATTGCTTTTTGAACAGCTAATTTTCTATCTACTTCAATTTCGTAATTATCATAATCCTCAATCTGTGAAGCCATTTCTAAAGCAATTTGTTTTGGATCTTCATCTCTTGGATCATCAGCAGTGAATATAGCATAAGTAGCATTATCCGCTACTACTTTACCCATAATAGGACGTTTTTCCTTTTCACGACGTCCAGCCGAACCAATTACTACAATAGAACGGTTAACATCAAGTGTATGTACAAAATCCAAAACACTTTTAACAGCATTCGTAGTATGAGCATAATCAACCATTACTGTATATGGAGTATTAGTATTTAATACTTTTAATCTTCCATCTACTTCTAATTTAGATGTTCTCTTTAATAGTTCTTTCATTGGAAAGCCTAACGCTAAAGTAGCTAGTAAAGCTGCGGCAAGGTTATAAACATTAAATTCCCCAAGTAAAGAACTTTCTACATCATATTCTTTATTTTTATATTTTATTTTTATTTTGGTAAACTTAGGTTTTAAAGTATAATCAACTATTTGTAAATCACAATCTGCATCTTTTCCATAAGTTAAAACTGTACCATTACAATGTCTTTTAACTCTTTCATAATAAGTATCATCTTTATTTAAAATACAAAATCCATCAGCTTTTGTTTGTGAAAATAGTCTACACTTACAATCTATATAATTATCCATTGTTTTATGAATATTTAAGTGATCTTCCGTAATATTAGTTAGGACACTTACATCAAAATTAATAGCCGCTAAACGTCCACGATAAAAGCCTTCACTACTAGCTTCAAAAGAAACGTATTTACATCCTGCATCTAAAAACTCTTTAAAATACAAATATAATTTATCGGCATCTGGAGTACTGTTTACTGTATCTCTACTAAATTTAGCGCAATCTCTTCCATTACTTCCTAAATAACCACATATATCATCACCAATTAAAGTATGAATAACAGTTGATACTGTTGTCTTTCCATCAGTTCCAGTAACACCTATCATTTTCATTTTCTCTTCAGGATAATCATTAAATGCTGAACATAGATAAGGTAACTCTTTATTTGTATCTTCTACATAAACCATTGGAATATCATATTTTAAGTCTTTTCTACTAACTACTAAAGCACTGGCACCTCTACTAATTGCCTCATCAATAAAATCATGACGGTCAACAGTAACACCCTTAGTACAAACAAATAAATCTCCTGGTTCTATTTCTTTAGAATTTATTTTAATACCTTTAATTTCAGTTTCGTAAGGAACATTGTCGTATAATTCATTCAGTTTTTTCATATTTACCACCCTCCTAATGTATAGTATATAGTAAACTAAACTTTTTTGGAATTATTTTTATTGAATTATACAATTTTTTACGATAAAATTAGTATAGGTGAAGAATATGAAGACGGTTGTTATAGGCGCAGGCTCTGACTTAGGAGTTCAAATCAATGGAGCTTCATCAGGACCCATTCAATTAATTAGAGATTTAAGTAGTTTTTATAAGGGAGAAATTATTTCTATTACCCAAAATACCGCTATAATAAAAAATAGAAACTTAGCGGAAAAAAGAAAAAATGAAGAAGAAATAAATTCTTTTAATAAGGTTTTATATAAGACTGTTAGTGAAAAGTTTGAAAATCAATTATTTCCTGTTACTATTGGTGGAGATCAATCTATTTCGATTGCTACTATATTAGCTAGTGTTAAGAATAATGGTAACATCGGTGTAATTTGGTTTGGGGCACATCCTTCATACAACACTTATGATACTACTCCAACAGGAAATGTTCATGGTATGGTTCTAGCAACTGTAACAGGACAAAATCAAAATGAATTGATGCCTTTTCATGAAAATGGAACTTTAGTTAATCCTACTAGTGTATCAATCGTAGGTGCTAGAAATATAGATTCTAGAGAAAATGATAATATTCAATATGCAAATATTAATGTATTCTCTACTGATGATATCAAAAGTAATGGTGCTAAAGATATTGTTGATAAAGCCTTTAAGGCAGCAAGTGCTAAAGCAAGTAAATTCCATGTTGTATTTAATTTAGATTTAATTGACCCTAGTGTTGCTATCGGTGTTTCTGTTCCTGAAGATAACGGTATCGATGAGAAAACAACTATGGAACTTATTGATAGTATATTAGCTCATGCTAGAAGTTTAACTTCTTTCGATTTAGTGGAGTTTAATCCAACTAAAGATCCTGAAAGAAAAACAGAACAAATATCTTTAAATATTTTAGCTAAAGTAGTTAGTTTCCTAGATGAATTAAAAGAAGAATCTTAATTCTTCTTTTTTTTGTGCTGTACTTTTTATTATAAATTATCAAACAAAAAAAGATGCATTATTCTGCATCTTTAGCTACTACTGTTTTTCCTTTATAGCTTCCACACTCTTTACATACACGATGTGGTTTTATTGGAGCACCACAGTTTTTACATTTAGTAACTGTTGGTTCTTCCATAGCACTATGAGCTCTTCTAGTTCTTTGTCTAGTTTTAGAAACTTTACGAGCTGGAACAGCAAACATTTGAATGTTTAATTCTAACATGATATCACTCCTCTTTAAAATCTTTTAACAAATCCTGAAATGGATTATTATTTTTGCTTAGTTCATTTTCACTAACTAATTTCCATCCATCCCCATTAAATTCTTCTAAATTTTCAACTTTAGTAAACTTCAAGGGAATCTCCAGTACAATATTTTCCCACAAAATTTCTTTTAAATCAAGTATATTTTCAAAACTTTTTGAATTTTCTTCAGAAATTTCGGTAATTTTACCTGAAAATGGGTACTCTACGTCCTCTAAAGATATATCATCCTCTAAAACCATGACTCCTGCAAAATCGAGATCTGCTTTTAATGAATCATTTGTATCAATATAAATATAACCCTTAATACTAATATTATCTAACTTTTTTATTTTAGTATTTTCTAGTTCTTCTTTAGAAAAAGAAATATTAGTATCTACTTCTATCTTATCTACTGTTTTACTATATAATGCAGATAAATCAATATCCATATTAATAACCTCCTCTATTCTATTTATTATCTGTTACTTCTTTATGAATTTCATAAACAAAACTTAGAGCCTCCATAGGTGTCATCTCTAGTGGAGATATATTTTTTATTTTATCTATAACTGGATTTTCTTCTTTTTGTTCCTCTTCAATATTATCAAATAAACTAGTTTGAGTAAAGGTTTCTTTTCTAACTTTTTTCTTTTCATAAACATCTAAAATATCTAAAGCTCTATCTACTAATGATTTTGGTAAATTAGCAATTCCGGCGACATGGATACCATAACTCTTATCAATAGCTCCAGGCTTAATTTTATGTAAGAAAGTAACTTTACCATCTTCTTCACTAGCTGCTACATGAACATTTTTAAGGCGACTTAAATCTTGTTCTAGGACAGTTAATTCATGATAATGAGTTGAAAACATAGTTTTAGCTTTAATCTTATCATGAATATATTCTAAAATAGCTTGAGCTAAACTCATACCATCATAAGTAGCTGTACCACGTCCTAATTCATCAAAAAGAATTAAACTATGTTCAGTGGCTTCACTTAAAGCAAAATTAGCTTCTTTCATCTCAACCATAAAAGTAGATTCTCCACTTACAAGATCATCACTAGCTCCGATTCTAGTAAATATTTTATCAAAGATAGGAATTGTACAAGCAGAACATGGTACAAAGCACCCTATTTGAGCCATAATAATTGTTATCGCTGTCTGTCTCATATAAGTACTTTTACCAGCCATATTAGGCCCTGTAATAAGTAAGATATCTGTATTTTCACCCATATCAACATTATTAGATACATATTTATCTTTCATTACTTTCTCAACGACAGGATGACGACAATCTTTCATCATAATAACTTTATCTTTAGTAATAGTAGGTCTAACATAACCACCCATTTCAGATACTACCGAAAAGGATTGAAGCATATCTACTTCACTAATAATTTTAGCTACTTCTTGAATATCTTGGATATATCTTTTTACAACTTCACGAATACCCATAAATAATTTATATTCTAAATTAATAATTTTCTCTTCAGCCGATAGGATAATATTTTCTTTTTCTTTTAATAAAGGAGTTATATATCTTTCACAATTAGATAAAGTTTGTTTTCTTTCATAACAGAATTCATCCTTAATCATATTTTTAGAACCATTACTTACTTCTATATAATAACCAAAAACTTTATTAAATCCAACTTTTAAATTCTTAATACCTGTTCTTTTTCTTTCTTCTTGTTCTAGATTTAAAATAAATTCTTTAGAACCACTAGCAATAGCTTTAATCTCATCAAGTTCTTTAGAATATCCCTCTTTAATTAAAGAACCCTCTCTTAAAGTAAGAGGTGCTTCTTCATAAATAGATTTTTCTAATAAATCATAAACTTCATCTAAAGTATTTATCTTTTTATCATATTTTAGTTTCTCTAAAATTTCTTTAATAACTGGTAAATGTTTTAGAGAATTCTTTAACTGAAGCATATCTCTAGCATTTAAATTACCATAACTAATACGACTAACTAATCTTTCCAAGTCATATACACCATCTAAATTTTTAATAAGTTCATCTCTTAAAATAAACTCTGTTTGTAAAACTTCAATCATATCATAACGACGATTAATTTCTTCTTCGTTAGTTAAAGGACTTTCTATATTGTTTTTTAAACAACGACTTCCCATAGCTGTTTTAGTTTTATCAAGTAACCATAATAGGCTATAAGTTCTTTCACGATTTCTAATTGTCTCAACTAATTCTAGATTTTTCTTTGTATTATTATCAAAGATTAAGTGTTCATTATTCTTTACGAAAATAGCTTTTTGTAAATGTTTTAGTTCTCCTTTTTTAGTATCTAATATATAAAATAATAAATGTTTAATTACTGTTACTAATCTAACATCTTCTAAATCTTTATAAATGTAAGAATATTCATCATTTTCTAAAGTGTTTTTTTGAATAGTAACTAATATTTGATAATTACTTCTTAAAGTATTAATGATACCTCTATCCATATCATCATTAACGATTACTTCTTTAAAGTTATGTTTAGTTACTTCTCTAATTAAATTTTCTTCTTTTTTATCTATTAAACTAACATAAAATTCTCCTGTTGAAATATCTGAATAGCTTAAACCATAACAATAACCAAAATCATAAATACTCGCTAAAAAGTTATTATCACGTGAATCTATACGATCATCAATTCTTGTTCCTTTAGTAACAATTTGAATAACATCTCTCTTAACCATTTTTTTAGTTTTAGAAGGATCTTCTAATTGTTCACAGATGGCAACTTTATAACCTTGATCAATTAAAGTATCTATATATGATGTTACAGCATGATGAGGAACTCCACACATAGGAACTCTTTCACTAAGACCAGCTTGTTTTCCTGTTAAAGTTAATTCCAAAACTCTACTACAGATTACAGCATCTTCAAAAAACATTTCATAAAAATCGCCTAGTCTAAAAAAGATAATACTATCTTCATATTTATCTTTTATTTCTAAGTATTGTAACATCATAGGACTAATTTTACTACGATCAACTTCTGCTCTTTTCATTACTACCCCACCCATCTTGAGTTAAACTGTACGTTATTTATTGTACCAAAAAAAGATAGAGACCGCAAAGGTTTCCTATCTTTTTTGGAATAATATTTTACTTATTTAATATCAATTATTTTGTTAAAACCTTAGGTTTATCATATTCTTCTTTAGCCATCTTTATAACACTAGATATAAATTCATTTTTACCTTGTGTATATTTAGGTCTTTCATTTGGATATTTTAAAGCAAGTTCTTCTTTTAACTTACAATATTCTTCTATATACTCAGGATGTTCTAATAAATATTTCTTAAAATAAAGATGATTATAATAGCTATCACTTTTATATACTTCAGTATGTACATAGTGAGTTCTAGCATCTTCTGGACCTTTTACAAATAAAATACTATCTGTAAGCCCTTGACCTCCACGATTTGTATAATCATACTTTTTTAGAATTTCATCTATTTCAGGTACAATATCTAAACTTTCAACTACTATTTGCATATCAATAATTGGTTTAGCTTTTAAACCTGGAATTGAGGTACTTCCTACATGATTAATCTCCATAAATTTTCCTGCCAAAACTTCTCTTAATAGTTTTGCTTCTTGTTCATATTCTTGTGTCCATTCTGTACTGTAATCAGCAAGTTCTACAGTTCCTCTTTTAAGTGCCATATCTATCCCTCCTTTTTTATAGCGATTTTATTATATAATAATCAATTAGAAAAAACAATAAAAGAAAGCTATTTATACCAGCTTTCTATAATATATTCTTTATCCAACTTATATCACTATAATAATATCAATCTACTTTGTTTTTAAATATTTCTAGTGGTTCATTATAAATTTTAAGTTGATGTTGCGCTCTAGTACAAACTACATAATATAACCTATTTTCAGTTTCTGTATAACTATCTAAAGGATTATTGTACATAATTACACCATCAAATTCTAGACCTTTTGCCAAATATGCAGGTATAACTATTATTTTACTATGTACTCTATCATCAGCAGAACAAATTAACTCTATATTAAATATATCTTTAATCGAATCAATGTTACTATATAACTTCTTTGATTGCTTAATATTTTTAGTTATAATAGCTATTTTTTTAATATTGTTATTTTGCTGCATCTCTATAATATCATTCTTTAATATATCAGCTATATTGTTCAAATCAACAGACTTAATCTCTAGCGGTATATTGTTAGATTTTCTAACAGAACATAGATGATTAATACCTAATATTTTGTTTGAATAATTAATAATTTCTTCACTTGATCTATAAGATTTATTAAGCTCTATATAACGTGAATCTTTAAATAATTCAGTTAACACAGCTAGTTTATCATAAGAGTAATTAGGATTTATAGATTGATTAATATCTCCAAGTACTGTAAAAGAAGCACTTTTAAATATATTTCTCAATAATTCTATTTGAAACTTTGTATAATCTTGAACTTCATCAATGACAATTTGCTTAATATTAGTATAACTTGGATAATCATTAATTTTAAAGTTGATATACAATAATCCAGTTATGTCTTCGTAAGAAATCTTTTTAGGAGAAAAAGCATTTATATTTTTTACTCTACAAAAATCAGAATTTAAAAACTTTTTATATAATTTTATATAATCAAGTTCTATATTAGAATTATCTAATAAACTATTAAAAACAACCTTAGTTCCTGTTTTTCTTGGTATTCTTAATGTATCGCAAATGCTTTCACTAATTAATTCTAATCTTTCTTTCATTGGAAACTTCTTATATTTTATATTTAACATATCTAGTATTTCTGATCTAGATAATATGATATTACTATAGGCTAAACCATTACCAAGAACAATATTATTTTCATAATCATTTAAAAATAAATCTATATCATTCTTAAATTGATCTGACATTTTATAATCAATAATTTCTTTATCTTGACCTTTATTATAGGCTCTTTCCAAAAATTGAGCATAGTTCTCTATATTTTTACATGACTTTAAAAATGAAGAAGCAAATTCACTAAATGTAGACTTCATAACATTATCTTCTCCCAACTCTGGTAAAACATCTGATATATAATCAGAAAACACATTATTAGGAGAAAAAATCAAAATATCATTAGAATTCAAACTCTTATCTCTATACAACAAATAAGCTATTCTATGCAAAGCTACTGATGTTTTACCACTACCAGCAATTCCTTGTACAATTAAATATTTATCTTTATCATTTCTAATTATTTCATTTTGTTCCCTTTGAATAGTGCTTACAATATTAGTCATTTTGTCAGAAGAAGCAGTAGCCAATATTTCCTGCAAATACTCATCATCAATATTAATATCACTTCTAAAGCATCTTACAATTTCACCATTTACGATTTTAAATTGCATCTTTGAAATAATTTCTCCTTCTACTTTTCTGTTTGGTGATTCATATTGAGCTTTACCTATTTCATAATTATAAAACATACTAGATATAGGAGCTCTCCAATCAAAAACATAGAATTGAGAATTATCTTGAACAGTTGTAATCCCAATATATATAGGAATCTCTTCATCATCTAAAGTTTCTTTAAATAATAGTTTGGCAAAATAAGGAGAATTAATAGTTTGTTTATACTTTCTAATGGAATCAATTCGATGGTTAGTTAAATTAACACTTTTATCCATCTCATACATAGTCATAGCACGTTCACCGTCTGTATAATCGTGTATTTGATCCCACATAAATTTTTTTAAATCATTTAAATTTTTCTTTTTGTAATCTACATATTTTGTTATTTCGTCTATCAATTTTTTAACAACAGTTTTTACAGTTAGTAAATACTTTTTTTCTTGTTCTAATTCTTTTTTACTAATTGCCATAGAAAGTTCTCCTTTTATTACAATTATATCACAAGTTTCTTAATGAAATACTAATATTATTTCAAACAAAAAACACATACCACCTATCTAACTACATTATGTATAGATAAATATATGTGTTTTAGTATTACTTACTTATACCAGCTTTCTATAATATCTTTAGTAACATATCCAGATTGTTTATTAATTAACTCTCCATCTTTATAAACTTGTAATGTTGGTACTGCCATAATACCAAACTTTCTAGCAAGTTCTTCATGTTCATCAATATCTACTTCAATGATTTTTAAATCTTCATGATCTTTTGATACTTCTTCTAAAACAGGAGCCAACATTTTACATGGGCCACACCAAGTTGCATAAAAATCGACTAATACTTTACCACTTTTTACTTCTTCTTCAAAATTTTCATTTGTTAGTTGTTTAATCATATTATTCTCCTTTATATTTATTAACTATTTCTTGAATACCCTGTACAGATTCTAACTTATTATTATCAATTAATAATTGAGCTGATTCAGGTTTGATAACATTATATTTTAATAAAGTATCCATAGTATCAAGATTCATTTGGTTTACAGCTATTTCCTCATCATATCCTTCTCCTACTAAAGTAAAGATATCGTGAATAGCGTCCCCTATTCCTCCTAATGATTTAGTAAGCAGTGGACTTTCATAAATAATTTTATTAGCTAAAACAGATTCTCCAAGTCCAATACTTGAAAGCGGAATAATAAGTACAGTTAGCAGTAAGAATAAAATAATATATCCTTCAAAAAAACCGACTATAGCCCCACCTATTTTAGATGGAATAGTTAAAATAACTGTCATATCAACTGCCTTTTGTAAAATACCAGTTGTTTTCACAACAATACCAAATATACTAAATAATATACCTGCGACTAAAATAAATGCGATAAGTTGATAAATTATTACATTTAACACTACTATTCCTTTTATATCTCCTGCGAATTTAAAAAATGGCGCATATTTAAAAAATAAATCAGCAACAGGATTTTTTAAGAAAAATGCGATTACATAAACTAAAATAGTTCCTGCGAACATCACCGCTTGTTGTAAAATTCCCTTACGAAAACCTGCGACTATAGATATTCCCATTAATAATATAATAATTACATCTATTATATTCATATTTTATCACCTTCCTAGAGTTATTATAACTTATTTAGAAAATTTATGCTATAATAACATAGAGAAGAGGTGTAAACGTGAACGTTGTAATTAAAGTTGATGATGAAACAAAGAAAAAGATGATTGAGTACTATAAAGATAAAAAAAGAGATAAGGTTATTCCTTATGTAGTTTTTCAAGCAGAAGATGAAGATACAGTTATTACTATGTATGAATCTGGAAAAGTTATGTTTCAAGGTGTAAGTGCTGATGTAGATGCTAGTATGTGGGGAATGATTGAACAAAAGAAAGAAAAAAAAGAAGAAGATAAAATGGCTAGTAAATATTATAACTGCTCTTCTGTAGGTAGTGATGAGGTTGGTACCGGAGATTATTTTGGTCCTATCGTTGTTACCGCAGCTTACGTAAAAAAAGAAGATATTCCTTTTTTACAAGAATTAGGAGTTGCTGATTCTAAAAAGTTAAATGATGAAAAAATTAAAAAGATAGCCCCTCAAATAGCAAAAAAGATAACTTATCGTAGTATTATTTTAAGTAATAAAGAATATAATGAAAATCATAGTTCTCTATTAAATATGAACAAGATTAAAGCTATTTTACATAATAAAGCTTTATATCAATTAATTCATGAAGAAAATCCTAAATATGATTATATTATTGTAGATGAGTTTGCCAAAGAAAACAGATATTATGGTTATATTCAAGAATGTCCTGAAATTCAAAAAGGTATTACTTTTATGACTAAAGCTGAAGATAAAAATTTAGCTGTAGCTAGTGCTTCTATTATTAGTCGTTATATTTTCTTAAAAGAATTTGATAAAATCTGTGATGAGATTCATATTCCTTTAATTAAAGGAGCTTCTCGTGATGTTGATAAAATCGGTGAAGAAGTTGTTGAAAAATATGGTCCTGAAAAATTAGATGAAATTGCGAAAGTTAATTTTATTAATACGGAAAGAATTTTAAAAACAAGAATTATGTAATTATCTTAAACAAAAAAATACGTCTTGAGCGTATTTTTTATTTTATAAGTGATTACTTTTCTTTTTTACTTTATTCAAAGTATTAACTTCGTCTATATAATTCAAATGTAAACGTCTTAAAGACATCACATCCATACTAAACTTTCCATCTTTAATAACTGGAATATCCATATTTTCTAAAACTTCCAGATCCTCTTTAGTTTCAAAATCACTATTTCCTAATACATCAATTAATGTTTTTAAGGTCTCTTTCTTTTCAGGCATTTGAGTAATTTGATGATGTAAATCACAGGCTAACACTGTACCTATAACATAGTTTTGAATTACTGGAAATTGTAATCTTTCTGTTCTAGCAATTTGTTTTAAGTGTTCTTGTCCTACAGCTACTAACACTTTTTTCATTACAGAACTATCTTCTAAAGAATTAAGATAATTTTTATATATTTCTTCATTAATATAACCATTCTTTTTATATAAATCAATTAAAGCACATTCAATTAAGATTGTACAAGCCCCATTATAAGTATTAATAAATCTATTTTTTCTATTTTTTAAAACTTCTTCTTCAGGAAATTTGTTATGTTCTACTAAATAATCTTCTAATAACATTTCCATAGTAATAGAAGTAGTTTCTCCTAGATAATTTTTCAATAAACTATTATACCTATATTGTTGAGAAAATTCATGAGTAACTTCATGAGCTATCGCAAACTCATCTTCTAAAGTATTATCATAATCTATTTTTAAATAACCATCATTACGAACTCCAGAATTTTTATATTTAGACTGTTCAGGATAAACACGCTCCTGAGTTGAATCTAATACTCGATAAAAATTCATGATAGGTCTTTTTTGACCATCAAACTCATCTTCTGCCCTTAAAAGATTTTCAAATCTTTGTCCATAGTCATAATCAAAATCATAGAAGAAATCTTTTACATCTCTAATGGAATCATTTAAATCTACAGTTGGATATCCTTTTTCACCTCGCATAAATGGTGTTGAAACCAAAATTATTTGAGCCAATTTTTTTACCTCATCAAGAGTTTCAAATAAATCACTTTTATAAATATCAGTTGTTTCTTCATATAAAGCTTCATTTAAATCATCATATTCATATTCTGTCATTATCTCATTCATATACTATCTTCCCCTATATTTATTTAATTTATCTTTTAAATAATCTTTATCTTCTTCTACAAAAATAAAATCTATTGAATTATAATTACAATTAATAATATCTTCTATTGTTAAATTAGTCTCATTTAATATCTTTTCATATTCACTAACAATATCAATATGAGATACTGTATCATTATCTGTATTTAAAGATATTTTTACTTTTCTATTATATAATTCTTCTAAAGGATGAATACCTTTTACAGCTTCTGTTTGATAATTACTGGTATAACAAACTTCTAGTAAAACATTTTCTTTTTTGATTTTTTCAACCATATCTAAACTATCTATACATCTAATACCATGTCCTAAACGTTTAGTTCCAAAAGATAAAGCTTTTTCTATACTCTTAATACCATCAGCTTCCCCTGCATGAATAGTAAACGGAATATTTAACTTTCTAGCATATTCAAAAACATCTTGAAAATTTTCTGTTGGAAACAAACTCTCAGCTCCCGCTAAATCAATCCCACATACTCCTTTATTTAAATATTTTTTAGCTATATCAACAGTTCTTAAATTATCTTCTTTAGAACTATCTCTCATACAACATAAGATAATTCCTCCACGAATATTACATTCTTTTTTAGCTAAATTCATCCCCTCTATAACAGCAGTTACGACTTCATCTAAAGATAAATCTTTACTTAGATGTTTAACAGGTGCGAAACGAACTTCAGCATATAAAACATTACTTTTATTTAAATCTAAGAAAAGTCTTTTAGTACATTCTAGAAGTCTTTCTTTACTATTTAAAAGTTTACATGGTAAATCAAACTTTTCTAAATATTCGACTAAACTCTTACAATTAGGATTTACTTGCAATTTTTGATAAGCTTCTTCTTTAGTATAATTATATCCATCTTCAAGTAACCATTTATAAGCTAAATCAAGATTAATAGAACCATCTAAATGTAGATGTAAAACTATCTTAGGAATATCAATTATTTTTTCTTTCATGTTAATATCTCCTATCTATACTACTTATTAACATATTAACACTATTTAAAGTTTTTGACAATTAAATGCCTTTGATTTCCCTTGGAATGTTATCTAAATCTAAAGTAATATTATCTTTATTTTTCATATCTTTAACAATAACTTTACGAGATTTAATTTCATCTTCTCCTAATATGATTACATAAGGAATATTTTCTTTATTGGCATAATCTAGACTCTTTTTTAATTTTCGGTTTTCCATATCAATTTCTACTTTATACCCCATATCTCTAAGGGTGGTTCCTAATTTCAAACTCTCAACATTAGTATCGATAGGAATAATATAAATATCTAGATTAGAACTAGTATCAAAGATATCTCTATCTTTTATTATTTCATATATACAAGAAAGACCAAAACTAATACCTACAGTTGGGTACACATTACCATCATTAATAAATTCGGTAATCATGGAATCATATCTACCTCCCCCACCAATACTACAATTTAAAAGACCACCATTTTCATATACTTCAAAAACATTACCAGTATAATAGTTTTGTCCTCTAGCTAAAGACGAAGTAAAACTACAATATTTATCAATACCTAGTTCTTTTAGATAATTTAATAATTCATTTAATTCTTTTAAACCTAAAATTATCTTTTCATTAGTAGTATCTTTAAATTTATTATTTAACTCTTCTAAAGTTAGATTAAATGAAGAAAGTAGTAAATCCACTTGTTCTTTTTTTAAACCTATTTTAAGTAAATTATCAATAAACTCTTGTTTAGTAAGTTTTTCTTTTTTATCAATAATAGTCGTTACTACTGATACTAAAGACTCATCTACTTTACTTTCTAGAATAATACCTGTCATTAAATTTCTACTATTATATTTTATAGTAACATCTATATCTAACTTTTTAAAAGCTTTGACAAAAAGCATTATTAATTCTGCTTCTATCATTTGGGAAGATATACCTACTACATCAACATCACATTGTGTAAATTCCCTATCTCTTCCAGTTTTAACAGGACCATCTCTAAATACTTTGGCTATTTCATATCTTTTAAAAGGCATTTTAATATTATTTTTATTTAACACTATAAATTTAGCAAAAGGAACAGTTAAATCATAACGAAGTCCTAAACTTCTATTTCCTTGGTCTTTAAGTTTATATATTTCTTTTAAAATATCATTTTCTTCATCATATTTATCACTTAACATATCGTAATAACAAAGAATAGATGTCTCTATAGAATTATAGCCATATTCTTCAAAAGTTTCTCTTAAAATATTGTTTATATAATTTCTAATTTTTTGTTCTTTAGGTAAAAAATCATAACC
>CANRDQ010000019.1 GCA_947629395.1 uncultured Bacilli bacterium | reverse complement strand
AGAACTAATTTCTTAGTCCTCTACACCATTCATTTATCATAGTTTTTGGTTCCACCAACACTACTTGACATTGAACCGTTAGTACATAAAAGTACTAACTTTTTGTTTGGTATTAACTATTGACTAAAATTTAATTTTAATATATATTCATTAAAAGTGGTGATAAAGATGTATTCAATTAAAACAGTAGTAAATGGTGATGATTTAAAAAGATTATTTAACTTTTTAACAGAGACTTTTTATGATGATGCGATAGAAAACAAAGAACCTTATTTTATAATGTCAGAACGTTTTGTAGAGATGAAAAAACAATTTAAAATAGATAATAACTTTTTGATGTATATTGAAGAAGATGGTAATATAATTGCGGGTCTTACTGGGAAGAACCTTAATAAAAAATCGAAAAGTATTTCTATAGGGATGCTTGCTGTTACGAAAGATAAAAGAAGAGAAGGTTTAGCGACAACTTTGATTAAACTTTTTGAAAAGAAATGTAAAGAGTTGAAAATAAAACATATAGAATTAGAAACTGGATATAGAGCTTATAAATTATATAAAAAATTAGAATATAATTATTCTTTAATGATTCAAGTATATGATTTTAATTCTATAGAAGATATTAGAAATAATAATAAGTATGAGTTTGAAGAATTATCTTCTAAACAAAATGCAGTATATGGTTTTATTACGTATAAAATAGATGAAATAAAAAAAGAGTATGTTAATTATTATGAAGATAAGATTAAAACTGCTCGTGTTAAATTTGTTTTTAAAAAAGATATTTAAGACAATACTTGAAGTGTTGTCCTTTTATTTAAAGAAAGACTTGATTATGATATAATAGACATGAAAGATTTAATTTAATAATATATACTAGGAGGCATAATATGGCTAATATAAACGATTATTTATTA
This sequence comes from uncultured Bacilli bacterium, assembly GCA_947629395.1. The sequence continues at coordinate 23,315 of CANRDQ010000019.1, read as the reverse complement.
TGGAGAGGAGATATTCCGTTTAGTTCATTATTTTCATTTAATGAAATAGATAGTATGATTTTATCCAGATTTTCTTATTTATTATTTGATAAAATAGATTTACAAGATGTAGAATCTGTAGAGTCAATATCTCAGAAAATGAAAGATTTTCCTAATGATGATTTCTTATATAATGGAGATAAAGAATTAATTACTAATTTAGGTGAGAGTAAACGTTTTAAAGATTTAGTTGTTACTGATTATGTTAAAATCAATGATAAAGAAAAAGAAAAACAATTTGGGGCAGTAACTATTCATTTACCAAATGATGAAATGTATATATCTTATATGGGTACTGATAGTACGATTAATGGTTGGAAAGAAGACTTAAATATGGCCTTTATGGATAATGTTCCTTGTCAAATATCAGGTAAAGATTATTTGCATGCCATAGCAACAAAATACAAAAGCAAAACTATTAGAGTAGGGGGACACTCTAAAGGCGGTAATGTAGCTATTTATTCCGCTATAACTAACCCTAAGACCATTCAAAAAAGAATTATAAAAATCTATAATTATGATGGTCCTGGTTTTAGTCAAGATATTATAGATCAATATAGTAATGAAGATATTATCAAGAAAATAGAAACTTATATACCACAGGAATCTATTATTGGGCGAATTTTAAATCATCAAGAAAAAATAACTATTACTTATAGTCTTGAAAAAAATATTTATCAACATGATATTTATTCTTGGCAAGTATGTCGAAATGATTTAATAAAATCAGAAAAAAATACTAATACTAGTGAGAATATAGATAAAACTTTAACAGATTGGTTAGCACTAACTAATCCTAAACAAAGAGAAATATTTATAGATACTATATTTGAATTATTTGAATCAACTGATGCCAATACCTTTGGAGAGATGTCTACTAATTGGAAAGATAGTATTCCTAAAATATTAAAAAAGTATAGTGAGATATCTTCTAAAGATAAAAAAGTCGTTACTAGTATGATTAAAAAACTTATAAAATCTAATATAAAGATTATGAAAGAACAAGAAACGATGATCTTTACTAATATGAAAGATGAATATATAAATAAAGGTAAACAAACTGTTGAAAACTTTGATAAAAAATATTTAAGTAGATTAAAAAAGAAAGATAATTTAGTTAAGAAGAGTTAGTAATTTAATACTGGCTCTTTTTTTATGAAACAAATTTTCTATAAGTCTTTTAAAAGTCGTTTTTTTATGTTATAATTTATGAAGTTTGGAGGTATAGTATTATGAAAGTAGGAGTATTAACATTAGGTTGTAAAGTAAATCTATATGAAAGTGAATATGTAATTAATTTATTAAAACAAGCTGGTAATGAAATAGGTGATTTTTCAGATTTTTGTGATGTTTATATTATTAATACTTGTACTGTTACTAATACTAGTGATACTAAATCTCGTAAGATGATTCATAGAGCTATAAGAAAAAATCCTGATGCTTGTGTTGTGGCAATGGGCTGTTTTATTGAAGCTAATCATGATTATAAAGAAGAAGGCTTAGATATAGTTATTGGAAATAAAGATAAATCTAAAATAGTAGAGTTAATTGAAGAATGGTTTAAAAACAGAGGCGAAATCAGAAAATTATATAATCCTGATGAATATAATTTTGAAGATATGTATATAGATGATTTTTCTTCTCGTACTCGTGCTTTTGTAAAAATACAAGATGGTTGTGAAAATTATTGTAGTTATTGTATTATTCCTTTTGTTAGAGGAAAGTGTCGTAGTAAAGATAAAGATAAAGTTATAGAAGAAATTACCTCTTTAGTAGAAAATGGCTATAAAGAAGTAGTTTTAACAGGTATTCATACAGGTAATTATGGAGTAGACTTAGATATAACTTTTGCTGATTTACTTAAAGAAATAGTTAAAATAAACGGTTTAAAGAGACTTCGTATTTCTTCAATTGAGCCAATTGAAATTACCGATGAAGTCCTTAAAGTAATAAAAGAAAGTAATATTATTGTTGATCATTTACATATACCTCTTCAAGCAGGTAGTGATGAAATATTAAAAGCGATGAATAGAAAATACAATGTCGCTGAATATAAAGATATTATCAAGAAAATAAGAAGTATTAGACCTGATATTTCTATTAGTACTGATATAATTGTTGGTTTCCCAACAGAAACAGATGAACTGTTCCAAAAAACTATTGAGACATCTCGTGAGCTTCAATTTTCCAAAATACATGTTTTCCCTTACTCTAAAAGAAAAAATACAAAAGCTGCAGAAATGGAAAATCAAGTTGATGAAAGAGTAAAAAAAGAACGTGCTAGAAAACTAATAGAAGTATCTAAAGAATTAGAAATAGCTTATTTTAATAAGTTTATTAATAAAGAATTAGATGTCTTAATTGAAAGAGAAAAAGATGGTTTTAGTTATGGACATACCTCTAACTTTTTACACGTTAAAATCAAAGGTAGTTTAAAACCTAATGAATTTGTTAATGTTAAAATAAAAGAAATAGAATATCCTTATGTAATTGGTGAGGTGGAATAATGGCATATATAAAAGGTAATTTTAGAAAAGCTATATTTCAAAGTGATACAGGATATACTATTGGTATCTTTAAAGTTTTAGAAACAGATGATGAAGAATTAGAAGACTATATTAATAGAACTATTACTTTTACAGGATATTTCCATGAACTTAATGATGTAGATAAATATATATTTTATGGTAATTTAGTTTTTCATAATAAATATGGAGATCAATTTCAAGTAGAAAAATATGAAAGATTAAAACCAGAAGAAAGTGATGCGATTTTAGAATTTTTAAGTAGTAGTATTTTTAAAGGCATTGGAAAAACTAAAGCTAAAAAGATAGTTGATGCTTTAGGAAAAGATACGTTAACTACTATTTTAGAGAATCCTAAAAACTTAATATTAATACCTACTATTACCGAAAAGAATGCTAATTTGTTGCACGAACAATTAGTTAATTATGAAGCTAGTTATAAAACTATTTTAAGATTATCAGAAATGGGTTTTTCAACTAAAGAAAGTATGAAGATATATAACTGTTATAAAGATAGAACTAGTAGTGTTTTAGATGATGATATATATGATATAGTATCTAGAATTAATTCTATTACTTTTAAAAGAGTTGATTATGTCTTTTTAAAAGATGGTAATAATAAAGATGATATCAGAAGAATTAAAGCTACTATTTGTTATATAATTAGAACTTTAATGGATACTACAGGACATAGTTATTTTCTAAAAGAAGAAATAGCTTATTACTTACCTAGAGTACTGGGAGTTAGAATTTCGGAAGAAAGCTTTGATAAAGCTGTAGAAGATTTAATAATAGATTTAAAATTAGTAAAGAAAGATAACAGAATATATTTATTTGAATCTTATGAAGCAGAAGAATATATCGCTAAAAGACTTAGACTATTAAGTCATGAAAAAGATATTAAAAAAGATAATATAGATGAGTGTCTAAAACAATTAGAAGAATATTTTGATATTGATTATAATGAAGATCAAGAAGACGCTATTAAAAAAGCTTATCTAAAAAAATTACTTATTATTACTGGTGGACCAGGTACAGGAAAGACTACTATTTTAAGAGGTATAATTGAATTATATAGAGAAATACTAAAAATAAGAAATAATGATTTATCAAAAAAAATAGCTTTACTTGCACCTACTGGAAGAGCTGCGAAAAGAATGAGTGAAACTACAGGTTTTCCAGCTTCAACTATTCATCGCTTTTTAAAATGGAATAAAGAGACTGATTGTTTTGGTATAGATGAATATAATAAAAGTGATGTTGAAGTTGTGATTCTAGATGAAGCTAGTATGATTGATATGTTCTTATTTCATAATCTTTTAAAAGGATTACATGCTGATTGTAAGATCATTATTGTTGGTGATTATGAACAACTACCAAGTGTTGGACCAGGACAATTATTACAAGATTTTATTGAAAGTAATGTCTTAAGTGTTGTTCATTTAAATAAACTTTATCGTCAAAATGAAGATTCTTCCATTTTAAATTTAGCCTATGATATAAGAGATAAAAAATTAGATAAATCTATATTTAACGTAACAGATGATTTAACCTTCATAAAATGTAATTCTGATGAAGTGATGGAACAAGTTTTATTAACTAGTGAAGCCTTTTTAGATTTATCTTATAAAAACTTTCAGGTTTTAGCGCCTATGTATAAGACTATTAATGGTATAGATAATTTAAATATTAATTTACAAGAACTATTTAATCCTAAAAATAAAACTAAAAAAGAATTAAAAATAGGAGACGTTATCTATCGTGAAAACGATAAAGTTATTCAACTTACTAATATGCCTGATGATAATGTTTTTAATGGAGATATAGGAATTATTACAAAAATAGAAACAGGTAAAAATAAAGTTATTTATATAGACTTTGATGGTAATTTAGTTAAATATACACCATCTAACTTTGCTAATTTTAAACATGCTTATGCTATTAGTATTCATAAATCTCAAGGAAGTGAAACTGATGTAGTTATTATTCCTTTAGTTAAAGATTTTCATAAAATGCTTTATAGAAAACTTATTTATACAGGTGTTACTCGTTGTAAGAAAAAATTATTTTTAATTGGTGATATAAAACAATTAGAATACGCTATAAACAATGAATCTAATTTAAATAGACGTACTACTGTTAAAGAATTTTTAATTAATGGTATAAATTAAAATAAAACTCTCATAATAACAGTGAGAGGTGATAATATGAAAAAAATGATGTCTAGTACTATGACTTTTGCTATTCTTACTGGTTTAGGAGTGGCAGGTTATATGATGTACAAAAAGAAAAATCCTGAGATGATTAATGATATGAAACAAGCAGTTTCACAAATGGCATCTAATATCGCTTATAGACTAGAAGAGTCTGATATGTAAACAAACTAAATATGGTTTGTTTTTCTTTTTAGATAATAGTTTTAATTGTGTTATAATAGCTTTAATGGAGGTATTTATGAGACAGCCACATCAAATTTTAGCTTTTCCTTATAAAAAAGATAAAGAAGGAAATTATTTATATGGGATTTTTGCTAGAGCAGATAAAGAAAATGTTTGGCAAGCTATAGCCGGTGGAGTAGAAGAGAAAGAAACTTTTAAAAATGCCTGTCGTAGAGAAGCTTTTGAAGAAGCTGGAATTAGAATAGATTCTAAAATTATTGAATTAGAATCAACTACTACTATTCCCGTTGTAAATATTACTGGAGAATTTACTTGGGGAGAAGATACCTATTTAGTATGGGAACACTCCTTTGGTATAGAAGTAAATGAAGAACAAATAAAGTTATCTTCCGAACATAAAACTATGAAATGGTTATTATATGAAGACGCTATGGAACTGTTAACTTGGGATAGTAATAAAAATGCTTTATGGGAATTAAATTATAAACTTACTCATAATAAAATTTAAGATGATAATATATAAAATATAATGACTTTTAAAGTTTTATATGATAAAATTTAAGAGGTGATGTACATGAAAAACAGAAGTGAATTAAGAGAAATCATTATGAAGATTTTATATCAAACTTATATATTAGAAAAAGCTAATGTAGAAGTTGATGTTGATGCTTTAATTAAAGAACAATGTGATATAAAAAATGATTTTGTAAAAGATATAGTAGTTGGAGTTAGAGAAAATCAAAAAGATATTGATAAACTTGCGAATAAGTATTTAGAAGATTGGGAAATAGATAGACTTAATAAAGTTGATAAAGCTATATTTTCAATTGGTATTTATGAATTAGTATATACTGATACTCCTAGTGTAGTAGCGATTAATGAAGCTATTGAACTTGCTAAAAAATATAGTGATGAAGCTATTGTAAAGATGATTAATGCTGTAATGGATCAAATTTATCATAGTGAGGATCATCATGAATAATAAGTATATAACTATTACACAATTAAATCGTTATATAAAATATAAATTTGATAATGACGCTAACCTAAATGAAGTCTTTTTAAAGGGTGAAATATCCAATTTTAAGGCTCATTCTAGGGGTCATTATTATTTTACTTTAAAAGATGAAAATAGCCGAATTTCAGCGATTATGTTTGCTTCTAATACTAAGAAACTAAAATTCTTTCCTAAAGAAGGTATGAAAGTTTTAGTAACTGGTAAAGTAAATGTTTATGAAGTACAAGGTTCTTATCAAATTTACATTACAGATATGTTAGAAGATGGGGTAGGTAACCTTTATATAGCTTTTGAACAATTAAAAGAAAAATTAGAAAAAGAAGGATTATTTTCTAGTATACATAAAAAACCAATACCTAAGATACCTCAAAATATAGGAATAGTAACTGCTCCTACAGGAGCGGCCATTAGAGATATTTTATCAACTATTAAAAGAAGATGGCCTCTAGCAAATACTTTTTTATTTCCTGCACTTGTACAAGGAGAAGATGCGAAATACTCTATTGCTAAACAAATTGAGAGAGCAGAAGAATATGATTTAGATGTTTTAATAGTTGGACGTGGTGGAGGAAGTATTGAAGATTTATGGGCTTTTAATGAAGAAATAGTGGCGAGAGCTATTTTTGATTGTCCTATACCTGTAATTAGTGCTGTAGGTCATGAAGTAGACTTTACCATCGCAGACTTTGTCGCAGATTTACGTGCTCCTACACCAACCGGAGCCGCAGAACTGGCTGTACCTAATAAAGAAGATGTTAAAGACGTAGTTAATAATTTAAAAATCAGAAGTCATAAAGTAATTAAACACACTTTACAAATAAATAAACAAAAACTTAATGAAATAAAAAATAGATATATATTTAAAAATCCATTGAATTTATATCTTGCCAAAGAACAACAATTTGATGTAGCTTTAGAAAGACTTAAAAATAATATTAAGACTTTAATAGTATCTAAACAACAAGTCTTAGGAGAAATTAAAGCTAGTTATGTCTTTAAAGATCCTAGTAAAATAATAGATACTAAAATAAATAAATATACTAATATATTAGGAAAACTTGAAACGTTAAGTCCTCTTAAAACTTTAAAAAGAGGTTATACAATTACAAAGAAAGAAAATAAAATAGTTACTTCTATAAAAGATTTAAAAAAAGATGATTTACTAGAAATAGAATTTGATGATGGAAGTATTAATACAAAAGTAGTATAGGGAGGAAATTATGAGTAAAGAAAAAGAGGCAACCTTTGAAGAAAAGTTAGCTAAATTAGAAGAAATTGTTACTAAACTAGAAGCAGGTGATATTCCTTTAGATAGTGCCGTTAAGGAATTTAATGCCGCTATGGTTTTAGCCAAAGAATGTGATGAAAAATTAAAAAATGCAGAAAATTCTTTAAATAAATTAATAAATGAAGACGGAACTATGTCTGATTTTTCTGTAGAAGAAGAAAACTAAAAGTATTCAAATGAATACTTTTTTATTATAAGAAACATTAATATAAATATTTAATAAAGTTAATTATTATGTTAGAATTAAATTAATAATAGATAATAGTACTCGCAAGTTTAGTAGTTGTTAGTACACAGGAGTAGAAAATGAATGAAACTTGGAAACCAATAAAACATCTTTTTATAATACTATTTATTGAAGTTTTAATACTTATACCTTTTTTTACAGCTTATTCTGCAGATTATCCTGAAAATGCTATTTTTGTTAAATTAAATGGTAAAAAGGTGGAATACTATTATACAGAAAAATATAATAGTGCTTATTTTCTAAGATCTGGGAAAGAAGATTCTACTGATATCGGCTACGGAATTAATGAAATAGACTTAAGAGATTCTATTGTTTTAGATATTTCTGAATATGAAGCTTATTATAAGACTAGTAAATTACGAGCAGATATCTATTGTAAAGAGTGTAGAGGAAAAGAATTTAATTACAAAAAAGTTACCAATTCTAAAGTCAATATTGAAATAAAAAGAAAAAATAAAACTATTTATAAAGGAAAGTATATAAAGAATTTAAATAAATATATCCATGAGGCTGGAAGATATTATTTTCATATTTATTCTACTAGAAAAGATAATTTTTATACTTCTGTTAAAACACATATTAGTTTTTATGTTATTGTAGGAGGTGGAAACCTTGAAGAACGAAATAAAGTTATATCTTCATAAATATATATTTTATTATATTATTGTTATTATTATCTTTCCATTTATCTTTTTGTTAGGTTTTAATTTTATACGTGATTATTTAGATAGTAAAAAGCCTTATGTTTTTGATTATGCTGATGTTTTAGATGAAGCTTATCGCATAGATCCAAGTATCTTTGAATTTAAAAATGATAAAGAAGCTGTTATAGAAATGTCCCGTTTAGCAAAACCTATTACTAATGGCATAGAAAGTATAGGTTTTGGTTCTAGTCATTATACAGAAGAACAAGATGAATGTGCAGGTTATATCATTGCCAGAAGAAAAAAAGATAATACATTTGACTATGATTATTCTCATATTTGTGATATGATAGATTTCTAATTTAAGGAGGTTTTATTATGATAGATTTTCATTGCCATACAACTGCTAGTGATGGAGAATATACTCCAACTGAAATTGTAAAACTTGCGAAAGAACAAGGTATACATACTCTTGCTATTACTGACCATGATACGGTAGATGGTTTAGAAGAAGCCGTGAAAGCAGGTCAAAAATATGGTGTAGAGATAATACCGGGAGTTGAACTTAATGTAGAAGTACCTAAAGGACAAATGCATATTTTAGGTTATTATATTGATTATAATAGTGAAAGTTTCCAAAAAGAAATGAAAGCCATGCAAGAAGATAGAAATAACCGTAATAAAGGTTATATTGAAGAATTTAATAAAATAGGTATTAATATGACTATGGAAGATATTAAAAAGTATGCACCTGGAAATGTAATAGGTAAGCCTCATTTTGCTAGATACTTACTTGAACATGGTTATGTATCTAATATAGAAGAGGCATTTCAAAAGTATATTAAGACTCCAAATTTTAAGAAAATAAAAAGAAAAGTTATTCCTGTAGAACAAGCTATAAAAATAATCAAAGATGCTGGTGGTATTGTTGTAATAGCTCATCCTATTACTTTAAAATTAAGCGATGAAGAATTAGAAGCTAAAATTAAAGAACTAAAAGAAATAGGAATTGATGGGGTAGAGTGTTATAACAGTATTCATACAGAAGATGATATTAATAAATTAACTAAAATAGCTTTTGAAAATGATTTATTAATAACTGCTGGTAGTGATTTTCATGGTCCAGTTGTTAAACCTAATATTCATTTAGGTACTGGTAAAAATAATAATGTTAAAGCTACTTCTGAAATGCTAGACAATTTAAAAATTTATAAAAAATATAAAAAATAAAGAGCAATAATTGCTCTTTTAATTTTCTCCTTCTTCTAACATAGTAGTAATAAATATTCCATAACCTTTAGTAACATCATTAACTATTACATGGGTAACGGCACCTACTATTTTATTATCCTGTACAATAGGGGAACCACTCATTCCTTGAACAATTCCTCCTGCTTCCTCTAGTAGTCTAGTATCTGTTATTTCAAATAATATATTTTTTGTATTGTTACTATCATCTAATCTTAAAATATTGATTTTAAAAGATTCTACAGTATTGTCTTTTAAGACTGTTTGAATAGTAGCTTCTCCTGGTTTTATTTCTTTAGGAGTTGCTACTTTTAATTTTTCTTTATTAGGTAAATTATCTTTATAATTACCAAAGACTCCTGAAGATTCATTTTCTTCTATAGTACCAAAAACTTTTCCTTTATCGTAAGTGGCGTTCTTTTCACCAGCTGAATTATTAGAACTTTTATCTATATTAGTAACATTAGATTCAAAAATCTTTCCATCTTTTATTTCAAACTTTTCGGCTGTTGTCTTTTCTATAATCTCATGTCCTAAAGCTCCAAATTTTTTACTTTCGGGATCAATATAAGTTAAAGTACCAATTCCGACGATGGAATCTTTAATATAAAGACCAGTCTTATATACTCCTTCAGAATTCTTCTTTAAATCAACATCTAACTCCATTTCTTTATCATCACGTAAGATAGTAAATTTTGTACTATCTTCTTTTTTATTGTCTACTACTGTAATCATTTCATCAATAGTTTCAACAGGTGTATTATTAACTTTTAAAATCTTGTCTCCAACTTGAAAACCAGCATTTTTACCAACAAATTCATTATCTATTTTATAGAAACCAACAACTAAAACTCCTTTAGATGATACCTCAATACCGACAGTTTCTCCTCCTGGTATAACATAAGACGAATAGGCAAGCACGTTTACAGGAATAAAAACATAAAGAAAAGAGAATAATATAAGTAGTTTGTTTTTTAAATTCATTTTAAAATCACTCCTTCAAAAACTAGACTACATTATTATTATGATTATAAAATACATTTTAATTTTATATAAAAATTTCCATTAATTATTTTTTACTTATTTTATATAGGTATACAACTTTTTCCTTTAAATACCTTTATAAAATAATAAAAATATTGTATAATAAATAACTTGAATGGAGGAATAATATGCAAATATGGAAAAAAGTAAAAGTAGATCATATAGATAAACAAACAGCGCTTTTATGTAATGCCTTAACTAACTATATTTATAAAGAAGGTCCGATTATCGAAATTTTTGATAAATATAAAATAAGTTATGAAGATAGAAAAAAATTGGATTTGCATATAGCTTCTAAAATTGCGGGATTAGTACTTCTTTATTTAGGAAAAGATATTAAAAGAATTAATGATATTGCGAATAAATATAATTATTTAGTCGATATTGATAGTTTAGATGAATTAGAGGCAGAAATAGAAGGTTATGTTGCATCTAATAATGAATAAAAAAAAGAAAGCAAATTATTTGCTTTTTTTAGTTAAATGATATAAATTACAATGCTTAATGCTCCTACAATCATAACGAAAGCAAGAAAACCAGCGACTAATTTAATAAAATTTTTACTCATAATAACATCTCCTAGATATAATTATAAAACAAACTCTATTAAAAGTAAAATATTTTAGGAATGTTTTATTTATTTCCTAATATAGTATATTAGGTGATAAAAGTGGACAAGATACATTTAAAAAATAAAGCTAAATTATTAAAGACCCAAAAATTATTTATAAAACTTTTAATTGGAGTTATAATTGCTTTTTTATTAGGAACTTTATATATTACAATTCTATCTAAAACTAATAAACAATTAATAAATGATACTATTAATAATTTCTTTAAAGAGATAAATAATAAAAACTTAAATTATTATAAAGTGTTCTTTAATAGTTTTATGTCTTATACATTATCAGGACTTGTTATATGGTTACTTGGTATCTCTATTGTTGGTATTCCTTTTATAATTTTATTTTTATTATTTAAAAGTTTTGTAGTAGGTTTTTCTTTTTCTTCTTTTTTATATTTTTATTAATTTAAAGGTTTAGTAGCAGCTTTTATATATACCATTCCTTTAGTAATTAGTTTAATAGCTTTAATAATATTATCTTTCTTTGCGATTAGATTTTCTAAAAGACTGATAAGAGTTTTATTTTATAGACAAGATACAGCTTTAAAAAATTATACTAAAAGATATTTAAAGATTTTATTAATACTAGAAATAGTTTTAATTATTTGTGCAGTCATAGAAACCTTTATCATGCCTGAAATTTTAAAATTAATAAGTTTAGTGTAATATATATTTCATTTACTTTTAGGGTATTTAATGATATAATAGCAGTCATTGAAGAAAAGGGGAGTAAAATTAAAGTACTCTACTTTTAAACTTATCATTTTTTTAGTATAATAAAGAAGGTGAAGTAAGATGGAGAAAGTTATTGTTGGAATGAGCGGGGGAGTAGATTCCTCTGTTGCGGCTATTTTATTAATGAAACAAGGTTATGAAGTAGAAGGACTTTTTATGAGAAATTGGGATGCTTTAGTTAATAACGATTATTTAGGTAATCCCACTTTAGATGAAAATATATGTCCTCAAGAACAAGATTATAATGATGCTTTAAAAGTATGTGAAAAATTAGGTATCAAACTTCATAGAGTAGATTTTGTTAAAGAATATTGGGATAATGTCTTTACTTATTTTTTAGATGAATTAAAAAAAGGAAGAACACCTAATCCTGATATTATGTGTAATAAATATATTAAATTTGATTATTTCGTAAAATACGCTAAAAAGTTAGGTGCTGATTATATAGCAACTGGTCATTATGCTAAACTAGAAGATGGTTATTTAAAAAAGTCTTTCGATCAAAATAAAGATCAAACTTATTTCTTATCACAAGTTTCAAAAGAACAACTTGATCATGTTTTATTTCCTCTTGGAGATATTGAAAAGAAAGAAGTTAGGAAGATAGCAGCAGAAAACGATTTAATTACTTCAAATAAGAAAGATTCTACTGGTATATGTTTTATTGGTGAGAGAAACTTTAAAAACTTCTTAAAGAACTATTTACCATCTATTCCGGGTGATATTGTTAATATCGATACTAAGGAAGTATTAGGTAAACATATAGGTCTTATGTATTATACTATTGGTCAAAGAAAAGGTCTTAATGTAGGTGGTACTAAAGATAAATTATTTGTAGTTGGTAAAAACTTAAAAGATAATATCTTATATGTAGCTGAAGGAGAAGATAATCCTTATTTATATTCTAATAATTGTATTGTAGAAGATCTTAATTTTAATTGTGATTTAAGACCTAAAAAATTAAATGCTAAGTTCCGTTATCGTCAAGCTGATATTCCTGTAGAAGTAGAGTATTTAGAAGATGGTAATATACTTGTTAAATACGATCATGTTAAAGCTGTAACACCAGGACAAGCTTGTGTTTTGTATGATGGTGATATTTGTTTAGGTGGAGGAATCATTAAAGAAGTTAGAAATGATTCTGAAAAACTTTGGTATCTTTTATAAAGGGTAGGGGAATATTCTCTATGCCCTTTTCTTTTGGAAAAAGACGGAAAAATAGTTTACTTAAAAAATGTCAATTATTTTACATAGATTTTACTTGACACTCTTGACAGTTTATTGATATAATCAGATAGGAGGGTAGATAAAAATGAATAAATTAAATACAGTCCTTACTGAGTTAGGAGTATCTAAAGTTCGTTTAGCAAAATATTTAGGTGTATCAAGACAAATGCTTTATAATTATTTAGCTCTTGATAGTCTAGAAGAATGGCCAAAAGAGAAAGCTGTTAAATTATTAAGTTTATTAAATATAAAAGATTCTAGTGAATTAAATGATATTAAAGTTGATGGAGATTATATCATTAATGTAGAATCTAGATTAAATGAAGGTGTTAAAGAATCTGTTAATAAAGAAGTTCTTGCTAATCTAAAAGGATTTAATAAAAAAGAACAAGAATTACTTACAGATTTAATTAATGTATTAAAAGAAAAGCTTTTAGAAGATAAAACTAAAAATACTTATAATACCTATATGTATTTATACCATTATTTACAATCAATGGAAACTACTGAAGAATTAAAATATATTTTAGGATATATGTCTAAAGCTTTAGGATTTACAGATCCAATGGAGTTTGTCTTTGATCGTGAAAAACAATTTATTTTTGAAAGTATTATGTTTAGTGCTATGACTCTATATCATAATGGTGGTGCTTCTAAAACTAAAATAAGTGAAACTCATAAAAGATTTGTTCAAGATATTGAACATAAAAACGAAGAAAAACTTAGCAGAACTCAAGAATTAAATACAGCTAAAGTTCAAGCTTTAAAAGAATTAGGTTATACCGAAATAAATGAAAGTAATGCTAAAGAAGTTTTAGAAAAGATTGCTGAGATTCAATCTCGTAAAGTTTAATTATAATTAATATATCTCTATATACTTTAATATAGAGATTTCTTTCTTTTAAATAGAAGTTAACATAATATCAATTATAGGAAGTTGCATATATAGTAAAAAGTAATATAATTTATTAACTTTAAATTAAATTATAAACTACTCTTAAATATAAATTATTTAAATGTTTAGTTATTATCTATATTTATTTAATTTATTTTATTTGTAAATTACTTATAGTTATATATTCATATTAATATATATAATTAATTAAATTTAACTTATCATGTGTTAATTAATTATTTATTACTTTATTATTTATTATCTTTATCTAAATAGATATATAGTTATCTATCTATTTAATACTCTACTACCACTCTATTTTCATTAAATTTAAAATAGGGGAGTTAAACAAAAATTTTTTTGTATAAAAGTTATATTATTTCCCATAATAGAGTTAGGAGGAAATATTATGACAAAAAAGAAATCTAAAATAAAATGTGATGTAGAATCTTGTGTTCATCAAGATAGTAAAGATAAAGTATGTGAATTAGATGAGATTAAAGTATCTAGTGCAGATGATTGTAAGGATGATGAAGTAGAAGAAAATTCTCAAACAGTTTGTGAAAGCTTTGATTGTGATAAAGAAGAGTGCAACTGTGATGAAGAAGATGAAGATAATGAAAAGGAAGAGGACTAGTCTCCCCTTCCCTTTTTTTATTTTAACTTATCTAAAATACTTGTACCTATATTTGGTCTTTGAACATCAAAGTTATCTGCGATAGTAGCACCTATATCTGCTAAAGTATCAAATGGTTTTAAGGCTTTTGGCTCTTTAAAGTTTCTACTATAAAGTATAACTTGAGCCGTTTCTTGAGGTTCACTACTTTGCGATATACTTTCATGTCCTAAATCAAAAGTAAGAATAAGTAAATCGTCTGTAGTTAATTTATTTAACATCATAGGTATTTCTACATCTAGTTCTTCAATACCTTTAACAACATTCTCAACACTTTTTTGACCTAAAGCATTATCAAAATCTGATAAATCTGCAATACAAAGTCCTGTAAATGATTTATCCATTATATCAGTAAGTTTATTAATTGTTTCCATATTACTACTAGATTTAATTTGTTTATTAATACCTTGTCCATCAAATATATAATTGCTTTTACCAATAGCAATAACATTATACTTATTCGCATTTAAAATGTCTAAAACAGATGTTTCTGGAGGTTTTACAGTATAATCTTTTCTAGCAGCTTTATTAAATCTAAAATGTCCTGGTGTACCTGTAAATGGACGAGCAATTACTCTCCCTACTCTCCAGTCTTCTCTAATAGTAATAGCTCTAATTTTTTCACAATATTCATATAAAAGACCAGCCGGAATTATATCTTCATGAGCTGCGATTCTTAAATCAGAGTTTGCTTTAGTATAAACAAGTAATGCTCCATAATTTATTTGACGTTCTCCTAGTTCATTTAAAATAGAATCATCAGCACAGAATTTATTACCAATTATTCTTCTTCCTGTAACTTTTCCTATTTCTGTTAATAAATCTATTGGAAAGCCTTGATTAAAAGTTTTAAAAGGAATATTAGAAGAAATACCCATCATCTCATAATGACTATTTATAGTATCTTTTCCAGCATTCTTTTGTTTCGCAAATGTATAATAGGCATCTACATTATTATCATTTTTTAAACTTAAAGTATTAAGGAAGCCTATCTTTTTTAAGTTAGGTATAAATAAATCATGTTCTTTTACAATACTTTCTAAAGGATTAACTCCTAATTCTTGGTTTATACTTTCATTTTGATCTATTCCAAGAGAATCTAATACGATTAAAAAAACTCTTTTAAATTTCATCTTTTTCACTCCTTACTTTATGATTACGAGGATGATATTCTTCATAATCATGTCTTACTTTTTCTGTAGTTACATGAGTATATATTTTAGTAGTTGATATATCACTATGTCCTAACATTTCTTGTATACTACGTAAGTCAGCCCCTCTATTTAATAGGTGAGTGGCAAAACTATGTCTTAAGGTATGAGGATGAATATTCTCATTTAAACCTTTTTGTCTTAAGATGTTTTTTAAGTTTTTAAAGAATCCTTGTCTAGTAATAGGTTTACCATGATTATTTAAAAATAAAGCATCAGTAACATCTTTCTTTAATAATTCATTTCTTCTTTCTAAATAAAGATTTAAATAGTGCATACTATATTCCCCTAGAGGAATAAAACGATCTTTACTACCTTTTCCTGTAACTCTAATTACATAGTTTATAGTATCAATATCAAATACTTTTAAACTGACTAATTCAGAAACTCTAAGACCTGAACCGTACATTAATTCTAACATAGCTTTATTTCGATAGTCAAATACGGTATTAAGAGGGATATCTAACAGTATATCAACCTCATCAAGACTTAAAGCATCAGGAATACTCTTTTTACTTTTAGGTCTAGCAATACTTAAACTAACATCTTTCTTTACTACACCCTCTTTAAATAAATAACGATGGAAGTTTTTAATAGATGTTAATTTATGGGCAATAGTAGTAGTTGAATCCCCTATTTTATTTCTTTCTTTTAAAAATGATTCTATATCCTCTATAGTAACATTCTTTATATTATCAATATGTTTTTTTAATAGAAATTCAATATAAATTTGTAAATCATTTCTATAAGCACTACGAGTATTATCAGAAAGACCTTTTTCAAAATAGCAATAATTAATAAAATCTTCTAAAGCACTATCTAATTTCATTTCTATCACCAAATATATTTTATCAAAAATATCATAATTAGACAAACAAACATTTATTTGGTAAAATTAAAGTGGTGATTAATTATGGATAATAAACCTTTAGCATTGAGATTAGCGCCAACTTGTCTAAAAGAAGTAATTGGACAAAAGGAATTAGTTGGTAAGGGAAAAATACTATCAAATTTAGTTAAAAATAAAAAAGTATTTTCGATGATTTTATATGGAAAACCTGGTATTGGGAAAACATCTATCGCCAACGCAATTGTTAAAGAATTAGATGTTCATTATCGTTTTTTAAATGCGACTATTCATAGTAAAAAAGATTTTGATATTGTAGTTGAAGAAGCTAAAATGTATGGTGGTTTAGTCTTAATAATGGATGAAATACATCGTCTTAATAAAGATAAACAAGATTTATTATTACCTCAACTAGAAAATGGTACAATTACTTTAATAGGAATGACTACTGCTAATCCTTATCATGCGATTAATCCTGCTATTAGAAGTCGTTGTCATTTATTTGAACTTAAAGAATTAGAAACTGAAGATATTATTACAGGATTAAAAAGAGCTTTAAAAGATGATTTATTTAAAGATTATAAAGTTGATAAAGATGTTACTACTTATATAGCTAAACTTTCAGGTAATGATTTAAGATATGCTTATAATTTATTAGAATTATCTGCTTATGCGACTAATGATAAACATATAACTGTTGATGTTATTAAAACTATTAATGCTAAACCTGTTTTCTTTAGTGATAAAAATAGTGATGGACATTATGATGTACTTAGTGCTTTTCAAAAATCTATTCGTGGTAGTGATGTTGATGCTGCCCTACACTATTTAGCTAGACTTATAGTTCAAGGTGATCTAGATTCTATTTATAGAAGAATGACTGTTATTGCTTATGAAGATATTGGACTTGCTAATCCTTCTATTGGTCCGAAAGTTATGGCTACTATTCAAGCTTGTGAATTAGTAGGACTTCCTGAAGCTAGAATTCCTCTTGGCACTATGGTAGCTGAAATGGCTTTATCACCTAAATCAAATACCGCTCATATAGCTTTAGATGAGGCTATAGAGGACATTGAGAATGGTTCAGTAGGAAATGTACCTAATCATATAAAAACAACCTCAGAGGACTATAAATACCCTCATAATTATCCTGGTAGTTATGTCATCCAACAATATTTACCAGATAAGATTAAAAATAAGAAATATTATCATCCTAAAACAGCTGGTTATGAAGAAAAACTAGCTACTATATATGAAAAGATAGAAAAATTAAAACAACAAGACAAATAAAAAATCTATAGTTCAAAACGAACTATAGATTTTATTTATTTTTATGAATTACATCAACTTCTCCAGGTAAGACTGTTTTATCATCTTTTATAGAACCTTCAAAATTGATATTTTCATGTTCTAATCCAGAGAACTTAGCTCCACTAATATTAACTCCTTCAAAATCAGCATATACTCCAAAGACTACATTTTGTTTAGTATCTTCATCTTTAGAAAAATCAGCTCCTGATAAATCCTTCATATATACTGTTTGAGGATTTAAAAGAGTAACATTACAATTCTTAAAGTTAACTCCTCTAACATCAACATTAGTAAAATCTACATCTGATAAATCAAAGTTATATAAATAATCTTTAAATTTATCTTTTATCTTCTTATAACCATATTCAGTACTTTCAATTAAGTATTCTTGTGGTACTTTTAATTTATTAGTAGTAGGAACTGAAGTAGAACCTGGTTCTTTCATTTCTTGAACACTCTTTCGTAGATTTAATCCCATTTGGCTGAAAGCTTCTTTTTCTGCTTGTTCTCTTTCTTCTTTAGAAATACATTCTTCTGGTACTTTTAAAACAGTTCTAACAAATGGTTTAGGTGGTAATAACTTACTTCTTTTCTCTTCTACATAATTAGTTTTTTCAGCTTTAGTTTGATTAAGTTCCATAAGTCTTTCTTCATCTTGAAGCATATCTTCTATACATTTAACATTGGTCTGATAATTAAAGAACTTTTTAAAATCATAGATATAAGGTCCACCTATATTTAGTTCTCTTACATATTCATTTGGTGCTAACCAATCATATAAAAGACCATCTTTTCCCATAACTCTAATTACAATATTTTCATGATTAAACTTTCCTGCTTTAAAATCTTGTTCAGATACATTTAAGTTGAAATCAACAAACATACCATTATCTAATTTTACAGTATTAGTAACTTCACTTAAATAACGTCCATTTTCAGCTGCCACATGACAATTATATTGATATAGATGCATAATGTCTTCAATACTAGCATTTTCTTTATTTGGAACAATTTTATCTTTTAGACTATTATTCCAAATTTCATCATTTAAATGGTGTTCAGGATTTAAAGGTGTTTTAGCACCATAATAATAAACATATCTAGTTTTAGGATTAACAGAAGTACTTAAGTAAGCATAATCTTCTTCTTTATCAGAATTTCTCTTAAAGCAAATAGTATTATTATATACAAAATTTCCAGGTACACCTTCAGTAAACTTTCTAAATTCTCTTTGTAATTCGTTATCAAAATAGACAACTTTTTTAGACATAATATGATATAAAAATTGATTATCATCTATTACTTGTATTCCATTATTCATTTTATTTCCTATTTTTTACTACCTTTCTTTTCTTCTTTGATTTCATAACCATTTAATTCTTTTTCAGGAATAATTTGATATATTTTCCATTTTTCAGCATTAAGCATAGAAATTAATTCATAATTATTATCTAATTCAAATTTTATTTCTACGGCTTTAATATCTTCCATTTTCTTTTCAGCATGTAATTCAAACTTTCTTTTCATTATTCCATCTAAAGTTTGTTGTTTACTAGCTATTTCTTTTTGAAGAGCTTCTTTTTCTGCTTGTTCTTGAGCCTGTTTTAACATACGTTTTCTATCTTCACATTCTCTCTCAAGATTATTCTTAAAGATATTTAAAACCTCTAATTCTTTAGTAATCTGATGACACTTCTCAACTTGAGGATCAAATCTCTTTTTTATCCCTTCAATATTCTTTTCACACTCTGCAATTTTATCATTCATTATTTTTATTTCAACTGCATAACAATCAATATCTTTCAATTTTTTTAATCCCTTCCTTATAGATTGCTAATTATACCACAAAATTAGAAAAATTACAAGTTTATTAGGAATAATTTAAATCCTAAATGTGAGTCTTTTTCTCCTGATTTTATTTGTAAATCTAATTTGGCTAAATCGCAAATCATTCTTTCTAATTCTTTTTTAGTAAAATGTCTAGTTAAAGGAATACTTTTTTCTATTCTAAAGGAATGTACTTTTAACATATCAGACAACTCTTTAGTAGAATAATGATCTTCTTTGGCTAGTAAAATTTGATAGATAAGTCTTAATTGGCTTTCTAATAAAGCAATAATTGATAATGGCTCTAAATCTCCATCTATTAGAGTAAGATAAGTTTTAAAAGCATTTTTCTTATCTTTAATAACCATATAATTAATTAAATCAAATAGAAGTTTATCATTATCTTTTTTAATCTTAAAAACTAGTTGTTTAACATCATCATAAGTTATCTCTTTTTCTTCAAGTTTATATAACTTTAACTTTTCACATTCTTTTTGTAATAAACTAATATTTTCATTAGTATAATCCATTAATAAAGTTTTAGCTTGAAAAGAAATTTTGTAGTCTTTTAATTCTTCATTTATTACATCTTGAGGTGTAAGTGTTGTTTTAATAATATTTAGTTTTTTCTTTAATTCTTTACTTATTTTTTTTCTAACATCTAGCTTTTTACAACAAATAATTAATAAAACATCAGAACTAGGATTATCTATATATCTAAGTAAATGATCTATCTCTTCATCTTTAAACTTTATTTTACTACTTGTCTCTAAAAATAAAGCATTTTTTATAATAATAACTTTTTTAGGGGACAAGAAAGAATAAGTATCTAAATCCTCTAAAACTTGTTCTAATAGATTTTCTTCTAAATCATAAGTATTTATAACTTCGTTTTCAAAATTAGTATCTTTAATAATTTTTTTAATTGAAGAATCTATAGTAACAAAATCTTCTGACTCTATAAGATAATTATTCTTCATAACCCTTAATTACTTCCTCAATATATTTAAGAATTTCAGTTAAACCTTTAGCGTCTTTTCCTCCACCTTGAGCAAAAGTAGCACTTCCTCCACCATTACCATCTGTTTTGATGGAAACATTCTTAACAAGTAATCCCGCATTAATATCACAGGTACTCTTACAAATAAAGTTAAGACTGTTATTATCTTTAATATTAGCAAAGAAAATTAAACTCTTTCCATCTTTAGATAAATTATCAGCAATAGCTTTAAGTAAATTAGCATCTTGCTTTTCTACTGGCATAATTAAATATTTAATACCATTTGCTTCTTGCATTTTATTACGATAATTATCAATATTATTTAAGGCTTTTTGTTGACGTTTATCAAAGAATTCTTTTTCTAAAGATCTTACTTCATTTTGAACATATTCAAGTTCATTTCTTTCTTTAATAATACTTTCATAACCTATTGGTTTATCATGATCAATATCAATATCAAAATTTAATGGAATATTCTCTTTTTTAGCTTCTTCCATAATAGTTTTAGCTTTCATAAGTAATTTAACTTTTTCATCATTGTAAGGCTTAATAACTTCAAGTAAAGTTGTTTCTGCTTTTTGACCAGTAGCAGCTTCTATTCGGTAAACATTACTTCCTTTAGATTCACAAGAGTATATAGCAAAGTTCTTAATATCTTTAGTATTAGCGATATGAGTTCCACCACATAACTCAATTGATTTATCCATTTTAACTACACGAACAATAGAAGAATATTTTTCATCAAATAAAGCAAGTGCTCCTAATTCTTTAGCTTTTTCAATTGGTAAAACTTCTGTTGAAACAATAATACCTCTTTTGATTAAATCATTAACTTTTTGTTCTACGGCAATTATTTTTTCATCTGTCATTTGACCAGCATAAGCAAAGTCAAAACGAAGTTTATCATTATCAACATAACTTCCAGCTTGATGAATAGAATCAGATATTAAACTTCTAAGAGCATATTGAAGTAAATGCACACTACTGTGGTTAGCTTCAATCATCTTTCTTCTTTCTTTATCAATAACAACTTCACAATCATCATTTTCACTAATAACACCATCTAAAAGTTTAACTTTATGAATATGTTGACCATTTGGTCCTTTAAAGACATCTAAAACACGAGCTTTAAAGTTTTTACCAACAATCATACCTGTATCACTAACTTGTCCTCCACTTTCAGCATAAAAACAAGTTCTCTTTAAGATAATATAACCATCGTGCTCTAATTTCTTTTCTATTTTTTCTTTAGATACAATCGCAAGTACATTACTTTTCATACGATAGATACCATAAACGAATTCAGAAGGTTTAGTAAATTCTAGTAATACTTTCTTTTGAGAAGCCATAGCTGTTTTTGTTTTAGAATTGTTTCTAGCAGTTTCTCGTTGCATATTCATATATTTATCAAATTCTTCTTTAGAAACAGTATAACCAAGTTCATTTAAATATTCTTTTGTAAGTTCAAATGGGAATCCATAAGTATCATATAACTTAAAAGCATCTTCTCCACTTATATAACCATCATTACTATCTTTTACTAATTCATTAAGACGTCTAAGTCCTGTATCAAGTGTTTTTAAGAATAGTTTTTCTTCATCCATAACTTGAACTTTAACGATATTTTTATTCTTTTCTAATTCTGGATAAACTGGTTTCATCATATCAACTACGACATCAACTAATTTATACATAAATGGTTCATCAAAACCTAATCTCTTACCAACACGAACAGCACGTCTTAAGAGACGACGAACAATATAACCACGTCCAACATTTTCAAAATTAGCTCCATCACTTAAAGCAAAAGTAATAGTTCTAATATGGTCGGCAATAATTTTAAATTCAGCTTGTCCGTTGTAAAGAATACCACACATAGTTTCTAACTTTTTAATAATAGGTTGGAATAGATCTGTTTCAAAAGGACTATCAGCATCTTGGAAAACAACACACCATCTTTCAAGTCCTGCTCCTGTATCAATATTTTTACTTGGTAATTCTTTATAATATTTTCTTTCTTTTCCTTCTTCAGCATTAAATTGACTAAAGACATTATTCCAAATTTCAATATATCTTTCTTGATCTTCATCTTTCTTGAATTTTTCTAAAGCATCTCCTTTAGGGTCATACTTCTCTCCCCTATCGAAGAAAATTTCACTATCTGGACCACAAGGACCTGGACCTATTTCCCAATAGTTTTCTTCTAATTTAACAATATGGCTAGGATCCATTCCTACTTCAATCCATTTGTTTATCGCATCATTATCATCAGGAAAGACAGTAACATATAAACGTTCTTTTGGTACAGCAAAATAATCTTTACTAGTTAAAAGTTCAAAAGCAAATTCAATAGCTTCAGATTTAAAATAATCACCAATTGAAAAGTTACCCATCATTTCAAAATAAGTTAAATGACGTTTAGTAAGTCCAACATTTTCAATATCATTAGTACGAATACATTTTTGAATATTCACAATTCTTTTTGCATCTGGAACAACACTACCATCAA
>CANRDQ010000018.1 GCA_947629395.1 uncultured Bacilli bacterium | reverse complement strand
AAAATAAATTTAATGAAGTCTGGTAAATCTCCAATATATGAAGAAGGACTAGAGGAATTAATGCACAAAAATAAAGAGAGATTGCATTATACAACAGATTATAAGAATGCATATAAATCTTTCCGAAGATACTAATGAAATCATATTAGTAAGTGAAGATAAATATCCAGGTAAAATATATTTAGGATATGCAACAACAGTTAAGATAGTTGCATATTTATCACTAATGAAGAAATCACTTGGATTAAAATGCAACCCTTTTGGTGCAAGTTCTGATTTAAATGAACTCATACAGGCATCACCGTCCCAAACTCAGCAGTATCTCCACCATTTAAGAAGTTATCTAAAATAACTCTTAAATCGTCATTATTCGCTTGTGCAGCATTTAGTCCGCAACTTGCAAGACCATTCATAAGTAAACGTACTTTTTTAGCTACTTCATCATCATTTTCTTCTTTAAACAACAAATAATATTCTGTATCTACGATATTATTATTAATGAAAGTTTGACCTTTTTGAATATCTTGCATGATTAATTTTTTAACTGCAGGAGAAGTAGTATCATTATAAAGTAATTGTAATTGTGAAAGATAAACTGAAATATCTACTGGTCTATCTGCAACTATTAACCAAAACTCAAAATCAATCATGTTATAGAAATTCTTTAAACTAATAAGAATATTATCTTGAGTATTTTGATCTAGAATAAAGATATTTCTAGGGAATACCTTAACTCCAGCTACTCTCTTTTTATCAGAAGTAATAATCATACCATTTTGAATTCCTTCAACTGGTAACCAATCTTCTGTCCATCTACTTGCTTGCGCCTTTTTGTCCATCAAGCCCATCTCTTATACACCAACCTTTCCAATAGTATTTTTGTCTACTAGTTAAAAATTCATATAACTCGCCAATTACAGTCAGTAAGTTATGATAATTAGGAATCGGTACTACCAGAAATCCTGTAATAAAGGCTGGTATTAAAATTAGTACTACTGTAATAGTATCAGCGATTGGAATAAAGGCAAGTAATATTACAGATATACCAACTCCTATACTAAATAAAATCAAATCAAATGGCTTAAACACACCAAGTATAAGCATACCTTTTTTTGTATTGGCAGGTATTAAATAATTCACTTATATCACACTCCTTTATTCTATTTATCACTATTTAACCAAGGGTCATTAGCCTCATCATGTTTTTGTTTTGTAGTAAGATTTGTATTATCATTTGCAAGTATATTAATACCACCATAAATATCTGTTCTTGTAGTTGAAGAATCAATTTGTTGTGTACTTTTTGGATTATCAGGATCATCTCTATAACCACCATAAGTATTTGCATCATCAATTAAAGTTTTTAAAACACTGTCAGTCTCAGGAATTCTTTGAATCATATCTTCAACATTATTAACTTCAACTTGACCTCTTTGCGCTACAGCAAAAGATGTTGGTAAACTTACCATCTCTGATTTATCTGTAGCAGTATTATATGCTTTTACATCCACAGTGTCTTTTTGAAGAGCTAAAGCAGTATCTAAAGCACTATTAAATCCTTTTGAATTAAATTTATATTGACTATTGGATAATACTCTACCTTTAGCATCTGTGAACGTTGCAACTTTATTATCCATAACAGAACCACGAGTAGCATCAGAAACTTTAGTCCTTGATGCAGCTCTATCAAGAATTGATTGTAATCTTTGTTGTTGTGCTTCATTCTTTTTAATCATAGCAGCATTCATTTGAGCATCAGAATAACCTTGGAATAATCTTTGTCCAAACGATTTAGCTCTACCACTAAAAGTACTATTATTAGCCGCACGTGCAAATTGTTGCATATTGTAATCTTCTAAAGACTTCATTGTTGCACCAACTTTATTTCCTTCAGCAGTCATTCCTGCACGTCCTGCTTGAATTCCACCTCTAATTCCACCAGCTATACCAGCAGCAAAATGTTTTCCTTTATTTAAAACACTCATAACACCAGTCGGTGGATTTTTACGTCCTTCAGCAATAGCATTTTTATCCAAAGAAGCACTTCTATCAGCAGCTCTTACTCCAGCACCAATACTTCCAGCTGCAGCTGTACCTAAAGCAGCCATTCCACCAACAGCTCCAGCAAGTGATGCTAAACCACTGAACATTCCAGAGCCACCATCTTCCGGCATACCTAAAGCTTTTCTGATAAATTTAGGTGCTTGTCTTGCAAATATAAATAAACCGATTATTAAGAATATAATTGTGAACATACCAACTACTGTACCATTATCCCATACACTACTCATTGTTGTTCCACCATTTAATATTCCTACTACAACAAATACAACAAAGTAAACTATTGCTAATCTTAAGAATATCTCTATATAAGTTGATGTTAAAGCTTTTACCCAAGCATTAAACATTCCACTTTTAGAAGAGTTAGGCATAACATAACTTATCGCCGCAATCGGACCAATAATTCTTAACACTACCATTTTAAATACACGAACAGCCACATCAACTGTAAATCCGAGTAACATAATTACTACAAATATTCCAACCGCAGTTGATTGCAGTGCTAAATACTGAAATTGCCATAACTGACCAGTTCCAGCAAACCAACTGAATTGAGAGAAGAAATCCGAATTACATTCATTATCAACATAACCTAAAATATTTAATGCCTGAGTTTCTTCCATATAATATTGATATCGACCATCATTTTCTTCTGCATCATAGAAGTTCTCATCATCAACACAAACAGCATTAGGTCGCCCATCTTCCAGTAACTCATATTTTGAAGTAGCTTCTGGTGCCATATTAGGGAAAATAAACATTTTCAACAATTCTGTTGCCATATAGTCCCCTGCACTAGCAAGTTCTGATTGTTGTCCTTCACTTTCGTTACCATAAGCAGTTGTAGTACTACCCAAAATAAGTTTTCCTAACACATTAGTTTCTAATACTCTATTTTGGAAAAATGATAATCCACCAAATAATACACCTTGATTTTTTAAATAACCTTCCCAACTTCCATCTTCGGCATTAGGAATATTTAAAGGAATCATAGTCGCTAATAATATTAAGGCAATTATAACTCTAATAATGATTTTAGATGTTCCAGATTCACCACTAAAATTATCTGGATTAACAATCCCTTGAACAATATTAATCGCAAATATAAACAAGAAAACTATTCCAACTATTAATTGAAGTCTTCCAATCAAAGCTGAAACAACATCACCATTTAATATCTCTTGATTGGCAACATTAAAGAATACATTATATACACCAACTAATAAACCATAAACTAAATAGTCCATCCATTTGAATATGGTTCTAAGTCCTTGTTGCCAAATACCAGCATTTTCACTTTGTGATAACATATTTGACTATACCTCCTTTTTATCTATCCAATACCGCACGTAAAGTCTGTTACTGTACCTGATATAAATAAACCTAATAAGAAATTAATAAGAGTTGGTAATAACATTAAAGCAATAACTCCACCTATTCGATAGGCTAATTTTTTTTGAGCCTTACGCCATGCTTCATGATCATTAGAAATAACAACCTTAGTAAAATCTAAAGCACTAAATATTACAGCAAGTAGCACACCAAGTATTCTTATATAATTAAATAAAGTTTGTAAAAACCAAGCGATACTTTGATTAGCTGAATCATCAGCTCTTCCAAAGACACTTTCACAAGTTTGTTTTGATTGATTAAAATTAGGTGGATCAACTTTTTCAGGTTCTCCTGCTCCTGATGTGATTTGTTCCCACTTTTTTGTATTAGAACTAGAATTATTTTTTTCAACTACACTATTTTCTTCAGTTTCAACAACACAGTTATATATATCACTTGTATCTTGCATAGTATTGTAAAAATTAGTTGGTTCATTAGTACTAACTTGATTCTGACCATATAAATATATTTTATTTTTAGAAACTATTACTTGAGCAGGACATTGAAGACCACTAACTTTTCCGTTAGCACCTGTAACAACAAAGTCAAAATTATTAGGATAACTATTACTATTGTATTTATTATTAAAAGGTCTATTTCCACTTGAAAGTCTATTTTTCCATCCTGACTCAACCTCTACATCATCACCATAAATCCATTCAAGTCCTTGATTATGTCCTTGTTCATCAGAAGACAGATTTAATTCACCTTTATATTTAGTTCCAGTACAAACACAAGTTTGGTTGTTCGTACCTGTTGGAAGCGCAAAAGCAATATCCGGTATTAAAAAGTATATAAATATAAAACTAACAAAAATTGTTAACAAAACTCGTTTTTTCATAAAATTCACCTAATCTACCAATATACGATTTTATTATATCAGATAGAAAAAAAAATAGCAATTACTTGCTATTCATTTTAAAAAAATAATTTAATTATGCTGAAAAAGTTACACTAACTTTTAACATTGTACATTTTCCATCTACTTTTGTAGAAAATTTAGCCATTCTATTATGCCAGTTTAATGGTGTATTTACAACAGTTCTATTTATTTGAATATTATCAGTTTGTATAGGTGTTACTGAAAAGAAATCTGGATTCATTTTTGAAATCTCATTGCTTAAACTGTTAATTTGACCATTAACAAAAGTTTGATCATCATAAGGTAATGCTAGTTTTCTATACGGATGACTAACATGACAACTTAATTTATTCTCATCAGGTTTAAAATCTGGATAAACCCAATCCTTTTGTCCATCTTTATAACCATTAGCTTTTATTTTTTGTGGATCTGTTATAGGTAATTCATCATAAAACATACCATCTCTATCTATATATCCAGATATAGTATGACTTCTATTGTTACCATCTTCTTCTAATTTTAGTCTACATCTTTCTTCAATTGCACTAATACATTTAGTTGTATAATTACTTATTTCAAGTTGTCTTAACTGTAATGCTTTTGATTTTAATTCTTTCTCCTTGTCTTTTTGTTGTTGTAAGTTTTGCTTTTTTAATTCATCAAAAAATCCTAGTGGTCTATATAAAGTTCTTGTTTTTACTAATTTTTTATCCATAATACATTCCCCCTAACAAATAATGATATATAATAACAAATTTTGTCAATTTTGTCAATTAAAAAATCCCATATTTATCCAAAGAACTAACAAAAAATTGCACACTAAACCTAGCATTATAAATCCCATAATTACGGTATTTTAAAACATTTTCCATAAAATTAAAAATTTCAAAATTGTATATCTTTTTCTCTTTAATAGCATCAAATTCTACTGGATATTCAAAATAATTCATATAATTAATATCTTGTTCTCCAGAAAGGTTATATTAAAAAAATCTTTTCTTATATTTTTCTACAAGTTTCACATTACATGATTTAATTATATTAAATAAAAAATAGCAATTACTTGCTATTCATTTTAAAAATTAATTTAATTTAATTTAACTTATATTAATTTTACCATCTAATATCATATTTTAATGTAGTGATTTTTCCTTCTTTTGTTGCATGAAAGTTTAAAGGTGTATATTGCATCGTATTAAGAGCTGGTTTACCTATTTTTTTACCAAAAATTCCTTTCTTATAAGTAGCTGTAATTTTCACATTATCAAGCGTTACTGGTGTTATTGAAAAATTAGTAAACCCTTCATCATATAATCTTCTTTTTAATTCATCTACTAGTCCATTTACAAATTCACTATCTTGATATTCTAGAGCTATATCAGCATATGGATATGCTGTATCAGGATGCATATACACAGATTTAGGCATAAGTTTATATACGTAATACTTACAGCCACCAAAGTCAGTTCTTTGTTTAGTCTCACTTCTTTTTATTTCTTGTGGATCAGCACAAGGTAACTTATCTATAAAGTGAAATCCACCATATTGAGGAACTGCCCACTCGTTATAAGTGATTTTTCCTTCAAGATATCCAGTAATTCTTCTATCTTGCCTATGTTCTAAACAAGCATCTTTAATAGCATCTAAATAAGCTTCACTATATTTATCAATAGCATATTTAAAATCGATTTTTTGTTTGACCGGTCCATTTCTTAATTCATCAATAAAACGTGGTTTATCTCTTTTTAACACCAATGTTTTTTGTTTTAAATCTTCCATTTTCAAATTCTCCTTTCAAAATTAGCTTATATTATATATATAAAATATATAAAGTCAAGGAAAAATTGATTTTTATAAAAATAAAAAGGATAAGAAATTATTCCTTATCCTACTCTCTACTTGATATAAATTGTAACTCTTTTTCATTTATTTTTGATAATTGTTCTACTAGAAAATCTGGTTTTATTGGTTTCTTATCTAATTCATCTATATCAAACCATTCAAATATTAAATCAGCATCAGTTTCAATACCACTAAATTTATCTTGTTTTAATATTTCTTCATCTTCGTCTATATATACTTTATGCCCAAATATATATTGGTGTATTTTATCTTCACCAAATTCAAAAAAATATTCTGAAACTGTACATACTTTATCTACTTTAAAGTTTTTTAAGCCTATTTCTTCTTCTAACTCTCTTCTTAAAGTTTCACTTGTTGTTTCTCCTACTTCAATCTTTCCCCCTGGTAAAGCCCAAAATTCATCTTTTCTTCTTTTTTGAAATAATATTTTATTACCATTGATAATTATGGCAACTGCTCTAGCATAGAAAATATAATCTTCTATTCTAATATTAATATCTCTTTTTTTCATCTTTACTTCCTCCAATACTCTTAAACAATAAAAAAATAGCTAAAAGCTATTTTAATATTTCAATATTTTATACACTCCTCCAGCATGCAGACCAAAGACTAGAATTAGCATCTCCAACTCCTGCATCAGCTACTAAGTTCATGATAAGTGTAACTAAAGTAACTATGAAGAAGATAAGAACTGCATAAATACAACGTTTGATTAGTCTAGATTGAGCTGCTTTAACCTCTTTTTCATCGCTAGAAATAACTGCTTTTCCTAAGTCGATACTTCCTAAAACGATTAACACAATTGGAATACCAATTTGAATTAATGGAAATACTCCATTTTTAATAATTCTAACAAAAGGTGTTAGTCCTCTACAATCGTCATCTGTATTATACATACAAAAACCTCACTTTCATAGCATTAATAATTTTTAATAATTACTATACTATTATCATACATTAATGCTCGAGTATTGTCAATTATTTTTTAAACAAACCAATTATCTTATTACTAGAAACTGTCTTGTCTTTTTCATCTTTTTGATTAATTCCTATTTTTGATAAAAATGTAGCTAAAATATTATTTCTTTTTCTGTCATCAAGTGGTGGTATATTAAAGAAAAATTTTGTCTTTGTTTCATATTCTAATTCTGCTATTTCTTTACTACTTAATAAACTTTTATTAAGTATAATTCTAGCTCCTCTTAATGTTTGAAAAATATTTTTATCTTTTCTAATTAATTTATTCAACATTATAGTACTAGGCTCTAACAAATATAAAACATTACCACATAAATCATCAGCTGTTGTATCATTCATATCTATCAAAATAACATCAGCATCAGTAAGTTTATCTAACGTACTAGACAAATCCCGTTGTTCAATAGACAACATTTTAGGATCATTATAAATCATAAAATCCTGTCTATCTATTTCTAAAGCATAAACTATCATTCCGAAAGTTTCCTCTAATTCTTTTTTTAACATATAAATAAGAGAAGTTGCTCCCGC
The DNA here is from genome assembly GCA_947629395.1 of uncultured Bacilli bacterium. Next base: position 17,566 of record CANRDQ010000018.1, on the reverse strand, counting down.
ATGATTAGTTAAATTTCTAATTCCAAATACTTTAGTGCCTACTTCTACACTTTTATTTACTTTAGACGATAAGTTGCTCAATTGTTGAAAATGAGCAACGTCTTTATAACTATTAGGATTTTTTAATAAATATTCTACTCCTTCTATGTTAGTAGTAAAATTATAAATTCCTATAGATATTAAATTGGATAAATAAGCAGAAGATGTAATTTCTTTAGTTGTTGGAAGAAACAAAATAATCTTATCTGCAGGAATATGAACTAGAATTTGTTTTAAATTATCTATATTCTGGTAATCTTTAATCGCAGTTAAATCTATGATTAATTTATTAAAGAACATATTATTAAACATATCAGCAATTTCTTCTGCAGAATACACACCTTCAACACTTTTAATAATCTCTATATTTAAATCAGTTACTAAATTATGTTGTTGATTAGCGACTATTATATTCATCTAAATCACCCATATTAAGTTTCTTCAATTAATTTTGTTTCTCCTGAAACTTGGAAGAAGTCAAGCCCAGCCATGATTTGGTTTATTACAGGAACATCAATATTAACATATGTTACTACCTTGTAATAAAATCTAGGTGTAGATACATCTCTACCATTAACTTTTTCAGTTTTTGGTTTACCTTCAAATCTACACAAACCATATCTTGTAGAGCCACTGCTAACAACTCTCCCTGAAGCTCCTTGTGAAGATGAACAATCAATACTAGGAGAACTATTACTAGGTGGTCCACTATAACCAACTTTATTCATATACTGATTGATAGCATCAATAGCATCATTATTACCAGTACCTTCATACTCCTCAATCTTATTGATTATATAGTTTTTAACATGAAATGCTTTTGTATAATTAACTGAAAAAGCTAAATATCCACTAACTATAGCAATAAAAACTAAAATCATTTGAATATTAATAACTCCACCTAAAGCATCACGCATTATGAATCACCTCTTCTTTAATACTTCCCCTATCTTTATTAACCACCGTTTTCAGCACCAGCAGTTAATGAATCCCATTGATTATTAATTGTACCTTGAATAGAAGGCCAAATTGTCCAGAAGAACAAGATTATTGCTGCTACGGCAACAATAGTAATAACAGTTAAGTTAAGTTCTCCAGTTGCTGCTTTCATCTATCCTCCACTCCTTTCATATTATACATTTTAATTATAACAAAATAACTTTTTTTATTCAATCTTTTTTAATGTAAATTAAGTAGCCATCATTGCTAACATCGCAATAAGTATTAAAATAATAACACCAATACCTGTAATAACTAACATAATCATTGTCTGATTTTCCATATGATTAAGTCTTTCTTTATATTTGATTTCACGTGCTTTATTTTGTAGATTAGAAACTGTTCTAGAAAACATCATTAAATTATCATGTTTTCTCTCTTGAGAACCAATTCCAAGACGATATAAAAGTCTCATCATTCTCATTGAATCTCTAACTGGATACAAGTTTGCAAAATCCATATAAGGATTAATAGTTGAATCTCCTGCATTTATCTTTTCGATTAATTGTCTTAATCCTGGTTTAAATATATCAGGAGCATCTTCTAAAGACTTACCTATTGCCACAGGTACGGTATAGTGTTGGATTAAAATTTCCAAACTCTTTAAATAGTATGGCAACATGATATCAATCTCATGCAAATGTTGTTTATAAAATGATTTTAAATTACTATAAGGCAACTTAAATATAAGATAAGCTGCACCTAAAGTAATACAAACATTCAGAAGTGATAAGTTATTTAAAAATATTAATAAGAATCCAAATCCAAATAATATAGCATAAGTAATTCTTTGCCTAAATAATATTTCTACATCAACTGATTCACCATATTTAGCGTATACTAAGAACTCATAATCATCTTCTCTTAACATATTAAAATATTTTTCATTATCAGATATAAACTTCTTCTTATCAATAACCCCAGTATAAACTAGTAAGAATATTATGATAAGTGCAAAAATAAATATTTCCATTACTCAGCACCTACATTCTCGTTATAATATTTTTCTCCTTTAAGAAGAAAATAACTATTTCCTAATATTGTTCCATGTAATAGTAATTGAACATACCAGGTTTCTAATAAAGAAATATATGTATCAGTTCCAACTAGGTACTGAACTGTCATTATTAATATGTACAGCATGAGCCCAAATTGTAAAAACTGTTTATGAAAGCTTTGTCTATCAATTCTATCACGATATACACTTTCAACAAGCATATCTATATCTATTTGCATATTATCCAAACTATCAGCTGTATTTCTTGCACCTTCATTAGTGATTTGTAAGAAAAGTTGGTGCATATTTTTTACTATATAATATGGATATAAATTATTCATATATTCAAGTGATTCATCAATAGTACCATTTTGATAAGCAAGCTCAATCATGTGGCTTACATCCCTTTTTACAGGATCTTCTAAAACTCCTGAATTTCTAACACCTTCAATAGCTTTTACAAATGATTGTGTTGTCGCAAATTCCATAATAGTATTTGTTGTATAAACTTGTACTTGTTCAAATAAGAATTCACTATATATTCTCTTACATCTTAAAAATGACAAATATGGTATAAACATTACTACAATAACTATATATATTACACATATAATTAAGTTATAAAAATATACCCAAGATACTATTCCGGCAAAAGTTGCAAACAAGGCAACTTGAGTAGTATATTGTCTTAATGTATATTCTTGTCCTAATTGTTTTGTTTTCTCCCTTACCACATGAAATGAATAAGGAGCAAATTTATTGAACAATACTTGACTTTGTTCAGTAAGATATTTTGATACATTTTGTCCACGGTAATTTCGATACACTAACCAAAAAGCACCGATTCCAATTAATATTACTAATTCAAATATATACATATCTTTTCCTCCTAATTACCTTGTATATTGGTTACAACCGGTATTGGCTGTACAGCACCCTGGGGTTGAACTTGAGGTTGCACACTAGGCTGTGCTGTAACCGGCGGTACTTGTGGAGTTGTTTGTATTTGATTTACGGTTGGCATAACTTTGGGTTGTACTTGTGGTTGTTGAACTACTGCTGGTTGTACAGTTGCTGGTGCAGATGTAACCACTTGTGAATTAACTGGTGTAACATTTGCAGCAGGTGCAACTGGAGAAACTACAGCACCATTATTATTAGTAGCATTATTATTAGTAGTATTTTGACTACTCTTTAATACTGTATCTTTTTCAATCTCTTTATCACTCATATGTCCAGCAATAGATTCAATATCTATATTTTGATTAGCCAAGTACTCCATTAGATGATCACTAGGTCTTCTTTGAACAGGTGGTTTACCAAGAATTTTTTGGTACATTGTTCTAGATTGAGGTTTATTATCATCATCTACATAAAACTCTGTAACTTCATCAACTTCACGATGGAATTTTCCATATTCCTTACTATAATAAGCTTTTATATGAACTCCAAGTTGAATATATCTATAAATAGTATTCAAGAATTGATCAACTTCAATATCAGTCTCTAACAAACTGTAAAGACGATATGGAATAGAAGCTGCTTTATCAGCATGAATTGTAGATAAAATATTATGTCCAGATGAAATTGAGTTACGTACAGCTGTAACAGCTTCAGCACTACGAACTTCGGAAAGTAATATCCATTTTGGATTTTGTCTCATGCAGGTAACAAGAACATCTGAATATGAAGCAACGTTGTTAGTCTTCATAGCAACAATATCCCTTTGTGGGAAAATTTTATCCAAGTGAAGTTCTAGAGTATCCTCTATTGTAATAATCTTTTCACTGACATTAGTATGACTGGCTAAGTATTTAACAAACTCTGTTTTACCTGAACCAGTTTCTCCAGCAACCATAATATTACAATGACCTTGTACACATTTTATTAATATATCATGAATGTCTGCAGTAAAGTAATCTTCTTTTAAAAGTTTTTCTTTCTCCAGACGTATTTTAGCTGGTGTTTTACGAATAACACATGCTATACCATTCGTTGCTATAGATTGATGTACAAAGTTAAGACGTAACTCTGCACTTTCAGCATCAAGGAAAGGTTTAGCATTATTAAAGGTAGTTCCCATTACATTAGAACACTGAAAAGCAAGTTTCTCGAGAAACTCGGCACTTGCTCCAGGTACTTCAACTCTAAGGGAACCCTGGTTTAGTGAACGAACCCAAATTTGTCCTCCATTACAGAAAGAGATATCCGTTATATCATCATTATCAAGTAATGGTTTAAGAGGACCAAAGTCCAACTTATCAAAAATATTTTCGTTCATCTAAACCACATCCCTTTTATTTTTTTATATTCTTTTTATTATTTTTTATTTATCTTCTGTCCATACAGTAACAGAATTTATAAAGTCTTGAATTTCTTTATTAGCAATTTTTACATCACCAGGTGTTGTTTTCATTCCTTCTGCAGTTGGAACTACAACAATTTCACTATCGTAAGTTCCTAAATAATCTGCCTTTTTAAGTAATACATAGTATTCTTGTGGTAAAGCAAATATAATTAATGCAGGTTTAGCATTTTCCTCAGTATTAGCAAAAACAGATTTACCATCAGAATCTTTTACTGCTAAAACTTTAACATTTTCTATTAATCTACCATACATAATTTGATCATCTTTAGCTTGTTGACCATCAGCAACTTTTTTAGTAATTCTAACGTAGATATCTACATAGTTATTAGGATAAATAGAATTACCATAAGTGGACTCTGTATTAACTGGTAAATTATATAAAGTATATCCTTCTGGATAATCTTTAATAATAGCATCTGGTAATTGTTCTTTTTCAACTACACTACGACGATGAAATAAACTACCTTCAGGAATAATACTATCAGAAGCTGAATATTTATCAATTACTTCTGCAGAACTAACGATTTCATCTTCTTCAAGCATAGCAGGTGGAACTCTTTTGATTCCAACCATATCTTCAGTAATTTGAGTACCAGGATTGATGGTTTCTTTAGCATAAGGAACTTCAACAGGGTTAATCGCATTGTTAACTCTAGCGTTATACCCGAAGTATAACACTAGAATTGCAGCGACTACACAAACTACTGTAACTGTATTTTTATTTGCTAAAAATTTCTTTAAACCTATAGTTAAGTTACCCATTATTCTACCCCTTTTCTATTATGATGGTGTTTGCCCATTAAAACAAGATGAGTTAAGACCAGTTTTAAAGGCACATTCTTGATTCCATGTAGTTACAACATCATCTTTCGAATTGTTAGTAGCAAGAATCATAGTTATTTTAGTATTAATATCTAAAGCTTTGGCATCTTCATTACTAGTATCACTTCCAGGGAATTTATACATAGTACCAGATTCGATTTTAACTGAAACTTTTGGTGGAGTTTCGTTTAAATCATAAAAACCAATTTTGTAATCTCTTGATCTTTCTACAGTTTGAGAAAAACGTCTCATAAAACTCTCAACAAATTTTTCTTTATCCATTCTTACCTGACCGGTAGTTCTAAAGAAAGATTCGTCAACAGCATCAACCATAGAAGATTCTGTTGTTTCTTTTAATAAATAATAATCTAATTCGCTACCAGTTGCGTAGCTTTGAATGACATTGATGACAAACAAAGCTACCAAACTTAGTAGGATAATACCAACTGTTAACATGGCTTTATTCACAAGTTATTCCTCCTTTTTATTTACAATTTTATTTTTTTATTAAGAGTTTTTTCTTTCTAAGTATGTTTGATACATAGTAGTAACTGTTGGATTACGGAATTGTGCACAAACTGTTGATTTATAGTTTTCAATGTTGTTACATACTAAAGCTTCATCTTTAGGGTATTTACTACTACTATTTATGCTTCTGATTAAATTACTCTTATAAGCATATAGTGAGTTAGCTTTTTCCTCTTCTACTCCAACGATTGGTACAGTATCACCGTCATATACCCCGTAATCGTCACCTTTTCTTGCAATTTCAGCCATATCAGAACCAGAGATAGTAAATTCATAATCTAAGTATTTATCAGTAAATACGTTATCTCCAAGACTTTCTACTGCTTCTTTATAAGCTCCTGGAGTGATTTCATAATTTTCGATATCTAACTTAGTAGCACTATCAGTCCAGTTATATGATACTTTTTCTTCTCCAGTAGTACCAGGTAATAAATTACCCGTATCAGCAGCTTTGATTCTGACATTCTTATCTGATGTTGATTCATTAGTATCATCATCATCATCAGGAGTTCCATCTTCATAAACATCTTCTTGATTACTTACAGAATAGAAACAATCCATCTTAATCTTCCAGTTGTAAGTACCAAAGTTTTGAGTCATAGCATGAATATTCCATTCATCAGGTGGAACTGTTGATTTCTTACGATCTTTACCGTTTGTATAGTATTCAGACATCCATCCCATGTTAACTTCTTTATTAGTACGAGGAACACAATATCTGTTATATCCACCGTTATAGTAATCTTTTTGACCTTCAGATGGAGGTGTTAAAGTTACTTCACCAGTTTTAACATCATACCAACTTCCTGGGAATGTCCATCTTGTATAATGATGCCAGTCTGTATAATCTTTATTTCCACAGTAGCAAGCTCCACCAGTACCTTGTTCAATAGTAGAATCATCAGAATCTCTACCTTGAATTATTTTATCACTATCAGGAGTTCCATAATCACAAGTACTGTTTTCATCAGTTGGATGTTTTTGTCCACCTGTATCATTTGTTTCTTTCCATCTATCTTCATCATTATCTACACCAATAGTAAATGTTGAAGTTGTTACATCTGTACTTTCACATTGAGCACTAGCTTCACATTGAACTTTAGCAGCATTATAACGTTCTAGGTTAGTGTTATAATCTTCCATTGCTTTATCAGGATCAACTGCTGCTGCAGAAGCACTACATCCTAACCATACACAGTTATTTGAACATCCACCATTATTTTTTCTAAATCCATATGATTGATAATCACCATCTCTAGTAGCTCTGTAATTTCCACCATTATGAACGTCTGTGCTCCATGTTTTCTGTGCTAAAGCTGGAGTACTAAAGTAATATGGTGCATAACCATTCCAATAACAAGTTCCAAGATTTACTGGTTGATAAATTATTCTACCATTACTAGCAGTAAATTTACCTGTATAATAAGTATGGAAATAATCATAAAGTTGTTGCCAAGAAGTTCCTTTGTCAGGTGGACATTCTCCTGTTTCCTTAGCCATTTGTGTAGCAAGAACACTAGTAGCATAAATATCTAATGACATATCTTCTACATCAGTATTTCCTTTTTCATATACTTCAGTATAACATTTATCAGCACAAGCTTGTGAATATTTACCACCATCACATTTTTCGATACATTCATCATAAGCCTCATCTGGACCTGCAGAATCTTCATGTCCTGCAACATTATTACAGTGAGGATATGGTGTACATGATTCCTTTAATTGTGGAATTGCACTATCATTATAAGTAGCATTACATTCAGTCTTAGCAATTACTTGAACTGCATAAGAGAAACATAATCCTGCTTTTACTTCTTGAGGTGGATCAAAGTTAACTTTTACATATTCTGTACAAGTTACCTTACATACCTCATGGCTATTACCATCAGTATCAGTATAAGATACAGGATCTCCCTCATCTGTATGTTTATATAAATATAAGTTAGGTGATCCAGGTTTATTAGCATTATCACCAACATTTAATGCTTGTTGATCTATAGCTGGATTTTCTAATTCGTTTGGTGTTAAATAATCAGAGTTAACCTTACATTGTAATAATGGTAAATTTTGTGTATCTTCAACTTCTTGATAAAGACTCTTGTCTTCTGGGAATTCACTATCATTACCACTACTACTAGATTGAGAATTATTAGTATAATAAATTCTTTCAAGGTTAGTCATTGTCTCTTTTAAATCATCTGGTTGATAATTATATTCAACTTTATCCTTAGTACAATAAGGTAAGTTAGTTCTCATAAATTTTTGTAAATCAGCTTTTTGGGCATCACTATAACCTGCAACTGCTTCAATCAAGCTGTTAGAATAAAGTTTATTTAATGATAACCAATTATTACACATTTCTTTGTTAGTGTTATCAAATGCTGCAGAATTTTTATTAGCTACATCAATTGTATATTCGTTCCAACATTCCCAAGTCTTTTTAGGTGGATTGTTAGGATCAGGAAGTTCTACCCTGATAACAATTTGTCCACCGCTTGGTAATTTAGAACCATAATTAACTTTTAGTGAATTAGATTTGTTTTGTGCTGGAGTTAATTTCATTTCTTCCTTAGAAACAGCACCAGAATCACTAGTATAAGTAATAGTAACATTGAATGTATAAGATGAACTATTATACATCTCTACAACTTCTTTGCCACTATCAAACGCAAGATCATCAACTGTTACACCGGTAGATACGCTTTTACATTCATGTCCACTAGTTGCTTTCATGGTTTCGGCTTTTACCACACCTGAACCATCAAAATTAGCTTTATATGTAATTACACCAGCTGTACAAAACAAAGCAATAGCGAAAATTGCCAACCCTATATTACGCTTTTTCATTTGCTTCATCTCCTTTTAATATTTTTTTAATACTCTTGTAACTTTCTTTTTCCTTAAAGCTATAGTTCTCTATCCTTTCACCTTTTCGAACTAATCTAGCATCTATCTTAAAATCATACCCCCAACCTGCACCAAAAAATCTAGTACAAGTAATTAGAGTTATAATTCCATCATTTGAGTCTACATCGACATCAAAATCAAAATAGCTGTCTTTCTTAGACTCCTCAATATACTCTTTCATTTCATCCTTAGTATAAGAATTCATTCCATAATCACTTGAATGAGTTCTAACAAAGGAAATTGAAAATATCTTATAAAGATAATCCTTTCCTCCAATAGTATATTGAATGTATTTGTTATCTTTTACAAAATCAGAATATATAAAAGCAGCAAGTTGTTCAAAGCGTGTATGCTTTTTATCACCAACTATAGGGTGACTAGAAACATTTTTAATATTATGACCTAAAATAATAGGTCTATTAGTTAGTTTCTTACTATCAACATTAGTCCAAGCAAAATCAAAATTCACAAAATCATTTATATCTGTATTCTTAGCTTGACTATAAATAATTGGATAATCAATATTAGTTCCTTGAACCCTTATCCAGCCTAGAACTTTTTCACTTCTTTTCTTATCTTCTTCTGTAACATTCTTAACTCTAGTGTCTACTTTATAGAATGGTTGAACCACTCTATAAAGTAACACGCCAGAGACAGTTAACAATAATACAGCACATATTATAGCACAAATTTGTAAAATTTTATATTTTTTTTGTATTTTTTCATTTTTTCTACGCTGTTTTACTTTCTTTTGCATCCTATCTACCTCTATTTATTTATTGTATAAGGATCGCTTCTTGTACCACTACCATCTGCTACAGTAGCACTTTTCTTTAAGTGAGCTACTATTTTTATACCAAATTCATTTCTATCATAATAGATAGTATTATAAACAGAACCTGTATCAGATACTGCATAAATTCTATCTGCATTTTTAGAAGAGTTTCTTAACCAATAACTAAATCCTGTTTCTCTTCCACTGAATAATTCATGCATATCAGGAGCAGCCAATCTTACTTTATATTCTTTTACATCTTTCTTACCTGTATAAGTAGCTTTATTTGAATAAATTGGAACTTGTATTTTTTGATTAACAAAGTCTTTAGTACTAATATAGTCTCCTAAACCTTGATTAATAATATATCCAATATTTCCAGCTTCTTTTGGATTATAAACTCTATTTTCCTTCTTTTCATAAGTTCTATTGATAGGAAGTTGATTATGAAGTAATGTTGAAGCCATGATAATTTTAGAACTTCCATCATTGTTCTTTTCAATAAATCTCCAAGTATAACCACCATATTCTATATACTCACCAACTGTTAATTTATTAACTTTAGTAGTTTTTCTAGCTGCTTTATAATCACCAATCATATAAGGATTTTCTATAGAACCATTTCCACTTTTTATTTCAGTAGTTTTTATTAAATTAACAACAGGTTTAATTCCATTACTATCATTCTTAGAATAAGATTTAAATAATCCATTTTCAAAAGAGTCTTTTGTTGTCCAAGCTTTATCTTTACCATTTGGATTACTTAACCAAACTATTGCACTACTTGTTAGATATGAACCATTATCGTATGAATTATTAAATTCATCTAATGAAAGCAATCCAACTTTTGCTTTGTTATAGTTCTTACATTTTTTAGTATTTGAACTACTTGCTTTATCTGAACAGAAACTACCTTCTGCAATATACTGTTTAGATTTATCATTTAAATGATCATAGAAATATTTATTTAACCATTCATCTGCACTATTGTAATCAACATACGCTAATGGATCAGCACTAATAATTCTAACCGTATCATCATCATTTACTTTAACAATTCTAAATAATATTCCTGAGAACATAATATAATTGTTATTCATACTTCCAGTATAAACTCCACTGTTATCAGTATCATCTTTTACTGTTTCACTTAATTTTTGAATTACTTTAACAGTTCTTTCTTTTACACTTTCATTTTCTAAACTATCTTTAACAGTATATTTAACTTTGTATGTTCCAACTTTTGATGTATCAACTTTATTTTCGATTTTAACCTTCGCTACATCAATTTTTCCATCTTCGTTATCGTTAACACTCTTAACACCAGCATCTTTATATTTATCACCTCTATTTATAGTAATTTCACTATTACCATTTAAAGTGATTTCTGGTCCTTTGTGGTCAACCATTGATGAATATACTCCACATTTTAAATATGTATGATATTTATATTCACCATCTACATTTGTAATTTTTACCCAACTATCTTCAGTAGAACAAAACTTACGAGTATAAGGTATATATAAAGTATCAACATATTTTTGTCGATATAAGGTAGATAATCCTATAGTTCTTACCTCACCTTCTTTAGGAAGCATACTTTCATTACGTTCAATATAACTTTCTGCCCCAGATAACATTTGATTTTTGTTTTCTCTAAATTTCAATAGAGGATAAACTAGAAACCAAACCGCCACTGCTACGATAGCGCAAATAATAATAGTCTTTACGTATCGCATATTCTTATCTTTTTTCTTCTTTTGCATAATGCACCCCTCACTTTATCTTATAGACATATTTTTTATTTCGAATAACATAAGTTAATTCGATTTTCTTTTCAGGATTAAGATTATTCGGAACTTTCAAGTATAAATATCTTCCTTGATACTCATTATCGATGTAATCTACCATATCTGTAGTCCTATCTTTACCTTTACTATCTACATAACTAATTTTACCATATTTTGTAGAAAAGTCAACAAAATCTTTTCCCTCAAAATCAGCAGATTCAAAGGTTAATTTAAGTATTTTATAGCTCTTACTAGCTTTTAATTTTTCTTCTCTTACATGGCATGAATCAATATCACATCTATATATGTTGTAGCCAAACTCTTTAGCAACCTCACCTTTTGTAAAGATCACTGATTTTTTATTACCTTTCATATCTTCAAAAGTAATTTCTTTATTTAATTTAACGTTAGCCTTTTCTTTAACTTCACTTAAATTCTGAACTTTTAACTTCATTTTTCTTAAATATGTAGAAATTCTATTATGATATTCCTGATAATAAAGAACATAATTACTAAAAGCATTCTTTTTCTTTACTTTAAACACTAATATAAAATGATATGTTTTATTAGGTTGCCATTTATCATTACTGTAAGGTTTACCCAAATCATTAAACGAATTATTATAAAGAACTGTATATGAATAATCATCAGCCCAATTCATCAAATGGAAATTATCCATTTTAAAAACTTCAGATTTATTATTATTTTTTATTGTCATATCTAATACCACAAAAGCTTTTCCTTTTTCTATGGTATTACCTAAATAATCTTTAGTTGTATAATAACTTTTATTAACAGTCATTTCATATCCTGATATCTTCAAAGTACTACCTTGACCATAACTTCTATGCACAACTCCAAAATAATAATAAATATTTCCAACTACTAACACTGTAACTACTACAATACATATATTCATAATAAATTTATGTTCCAGGTAGAAATACTCAATATTTCTTTTTAATTTTTCTAACAATCTATTAACTACATGTTTATCAAAATCAAAACTTATCTCTACTTCTTCTTTATCATGTTCTGTAATTTCTAAAGCTTCATAATCGCTCGCAAAATCAAATTTTTGTAAGTCTATACCTGTAATACGAATTAGTAATAAAACAAATGATAAATACTGTGGAACACTTACAATCAAAACTAAATCATGAAGAAGTCTAGCTGATGATTTATTAAAATCAGAACTAGAATATCCTCCAAAATATACATTTACATACATAAAAACAAGGAAAGCTGCAATATAAATGATAAATAAAAACAAATATGTTTTCCAAGGCTTACCTCTTTGTCTAAGTAAATATCCAAAAAATCCTATTATCGCAATCATAGCTGCAAGAATAAGAAGTGTAAAAAACCCAAAATAGCGACTAACTGGTTCCAAAAAAGCATTATAAGCACCAGTCTCAGAGAATTCATTTAAAAATGAAATTCCTTGTGAATTCTTCATAAAAATAAAGATTGCTGCTATTAATAATCCTATATGAATTTTACGAAAGTTCTTAATTAAAAAAGCATAGGGCTTTCTTACAATCATAACCACATCATCCTTTTTATCTATTCTTATTCAATTATAAAACATTTTTCTACTTTTTCATAGCATTTTTTTAATATAAAATAAAAAAAAGAAGTTCTCCACTTCTTTAGTTTATCTCTTTAATTTCTACATCATAATTACCGTTAGGGCTATTAACTGTAACAACATCCCCAACTTTATGATTCATTAAAGCTTGAGCAATTGGTGATTCATTTGAAATTTTACTTTCAAATGGATCAGCCTCTTGGCTACCAACAATTTTATATTCTTCTAATTCGTCTTCATCATCATCCATGTAACGAATAGTAACTGTTGTTCCAATTCCTACTTTATCTTTAGAAACTTCTTTAATAACAGTAGCATTCTCTAACATTTTTTCAATAGTTTTAATTCTACCTTCTATTTGAGCTTGTTCATCTCTAGCTGCATCATAATCAGCATTTTCAGATAAATCACCTAAAGCTCTAGCTTCCTTAATTGCCTGAATATTTTCAGGTCTTTTTACTTGTATTAAATTATCTAACTCTTTTTGTAACTCTTCAAGTCCTTCTTGAGTTAAGTATACTGTATTTTCTTTCTTCATTTTTCACTCACCTCTATGCAATGATATAGATGATATCATAAAAACAACGCTTTGTCAACAAATTAATTCTTATATTTTCTGATTTCCTGTAAGAAAAATTCATCAGTCATACCACCAATAAAATCAATTACTTGTCTTTTTAAAGGTGTACTCTCTAAATAATTATCACTTTGAGTATTTAAAAATATTTTATAGATAATACTATCTTCATTTCTATTTTTTAAGTCTTCTAAATAAGTATAAAATAATTTATTCATGCCCTCTTCATAATATTTATATTCTTCATCTGTAAGTGATTTCATATAAATATTTTGAGTATTAAATTTTATTAATTTATTTAAAGCCTCAAATACTCTATCACTCATTTTAATATATGGCTTATCCATACTTTGTTCAATAATATCTAAAATTATCGTATTTACAATATCTGTATTAGTATTACCAAGTACTTCTACTATTTCTGTTGGTAATTCTTCTCTTTTAAAGCGTCCAAGATTTATCGCATCTTCTATATCTCTTCCTATATATCCAATTATATCTGATATTCTAACAACGCATCCTTCTAAAGTCATAGGACGACATTTATTAGTTTTTGTTAAATTTGTATAACTTTCTTCATATTCTTTTAAAAACTCTTCTTTAGTTTTCTTTTGGGGTTCATATTTAGCACAAACCATTTCCCCATTATGGCACATAATACCATCAAGTGTTTGAATAGTAAGATTAATACCTTCTCCTCTATTTTCTACACTCATGTAATATCTAACACCTTGAATATTATGAGCAAAACTCATATTTAATTCTCGCTTTGAAATATCATTCAATATTTTTTCACCAGTATGTCCTAAAGGTGTATGTCCTATATCATGACCTAAAGCAATTGCTTCAATTAAATCCTCATTAAGTCGCAATGCTCTACCTATAGTTCTAGCAATCTTACTAACCAGTTGGACATGAACTATTCTTTTAGAAATATGATCATTATGCTTAAAAGAGAACACCTGTGTCTTATCTAAATACCTAGTGTAACTATAAGCATGTATTATTCTATCTATATCTCTGAAATATGCTGGTCTCATATCTTCATCTATTTCCTTTAATCTAATAGCATCAGCTGATAAAGAAGCATATTCAGATAAAGTACTTTCTTTAATTAAAAAGTTAAACTTAGCCTTATCTAAATTATTCATTTTAATCCTCCTTTTTCCACTAACCGTATCATAGAATACTCAACTAATTCTTCATCAAAAGGAATTTTTAAAATCTCTCCAGGATGTCTTCCAACTGTTATTTCCTTACCTTCTTCATCATATAGTTTTTCTATTGTTATTATGAATGATTTTTTATCAGGAGTAAATATTTCTACTTTATCTCCTACTTCAAAATAATTTCTCTCCAAAAATATTAATTGCTTATTATCTTTGTCATAACCTACTATTAAACCTAAATAATCTTGATTAGATACTTCACATCTTCCTGTATAATATTGATCATTTTCATCTGCTTCTTTCAAGAAATAATGATTACTTACTTCCCTATTCGCAACTCTACTTAAAGTCTTTTCATACTCCTCTAGTTTTTCTTTAGTTAAACACTTATCATAAATATCATCAATTATTTTACGATATGTTCCAATAACTGTAGCTAAATAATAAAGAGAACGCATTCTTCCTTCTACTTTTAAAGAAGAAACTCCTATCTCAATTAAATCTTCAATATAATTAGCCATATTTAAATCTTTAGTTGCCATTGTAAAAGGACAAGTCTTAGTATCGAAAGAGAATCTACAAACTTGTGCGCATCCCCCTCTATTCGCATCTCTTTTAGTTAAATAATTAGATAAAGTACACCTACCAGAAAGACAGGTACACATTGCACCATGAATAAACACTTCTACTTCTATCCCTACTTCATCTATTATTTGTTTTATTTCTTCTTTAGAAAGTTCCCTAGCTAACACAACTCTAGTAACTCCTTCTTCTTTATAAAACTTAACAGCTTCTAAATTAGTAAGTGAACTTTGCGTAGATACATGCACTTCTACTTTAGAAGATTTAGCTTTTATTCTAGACATAATATAAGGATCACTAACTATAAACGCATCTATTCCACAATCAATAACAGACTCTATATAATTATCAAGTTCTTCTAAATCTTCATTATGACACACTACATTAAGTGTTAAATATACTTTTTTACCATACTTATGGGCAAACTCACATCCTTCTTTAATCTCTTCCAGACTAAAGTTAGTCGCATTGGCTCTCAGACTATATTTTTTACCACCAATATACACTGCATCCGCACCATAAAGTAAAGTTACTTTTAATCTTTCCAAATCTCCTGCTGGAGATAATAATTCTATTCTTTTCATCTTTTCACCTGATAAATTGTTTTTTCAAAGAGAAAGTTGGTATCATTACCAATTAAACTAGTAACGTCTGAGACAAACTCTTCATAAACAATTTCTCCATTCTGATATCTATAAAATAAATCTAGAATATGGATAAATACTTCTTTAGGAATATCTTCTTCTTTAAAGATAATACCATCTACATTAATATCATTTAAAACTCTACTACCATTTAAAATCTCTTCTTTCCTAAAACTAGTCCCATATTCATTTTCAAATACCAAATATGGTGTCTTAGAAACATGTTCAGTAATTTTCAAATTTTTAGTTACTTCTTCTTGATGATGTTTAAAATGATTAGTTAACAACTTTCTTCTTGAAAAAGCCATAATAGGATAACCAATAATCATCATCCACATCTTCATTTTAGTATTATTCTTTAATTCAATAATTTCATCAACTGTAATTTCATTACTAACTACCCCATATTTAACACCTTTAGAAAAATAATAATTACAAGTCTGATAATTAGTAACCATATGAGTATTATTCCAAACTAAATCTATCTTTAAATTTAAATCTTTCTTTAACTTTATAAAACAAAGATCATAAAAAAGAATACCTTGAAAATTATAATTATCTATTTCTTTTAAAATATTCTTTAATTCCGCTAAATCTTTATTAAATATTGGTTTATTCATAATTAAATAAATATTAATATCAGCGTTTTTTTCTCTTATATCTAGAATTTCTTTTAAAGTGTAGTCTTTTTTATAGTCTACACTATATCCTTGTAAAGGAAATATAAAGTTTTTACTATACTTTAAATAATCATCAATATTATTACTACTAGGAATAATGATATTTTCCATCAAGACTACACCTCTCTTTCGCAACAAGATTATATCATATTTCTCACTGAAAATAAATACAGACCTAAAAATTGGTCTGTAAGTTTTAATTTAAAGAATCTAAAATAGTAACCTTTTCTTCTTTTAAATTACTATTTAAATTATGAATCTGCAATTGTCTTTTTACTTCTTTTGCTACTCCCACTGCTCCATCTAATAATATAACATCTTTAAAATAAGAATTTATCTTATCTTTAATCAAAGCATAATGTGTACAACCTAAAACAATAGAATCAATATGTTTATCTTTATATTGTTCATAAATATTTTTCAAAATTGTATCTGTCTGTTCTTCATTATCATTTTCAATCGCATCTGCAAGTCCTGGACAAGGAACTAAATAAATGTTTTGATCATCTCTTTTAAAGTCTCTTATCAATTCACTTATTCTATTAGAAGTAGTAGTTGAAGCCGTAGACATAACCAAAGTATTTTTATAATTGTTATCACTAGCTACTTTTATAGCAGGAACTGTACCAATAAATATTAAATCAGGAAATAAACTTCTTAATTTTTTCATACATCTAGTAGTTGCCGTATTACAGGCAATAACAATAACTTTACAATTTCTTGATTTTAAATTTTCTACTATCCAAGTAGTTATTTTTAAAAGTTCTTCATCACTTTTTTCTCCATAAGGATTATGAATCTTATCTCCATAATAAATATAACTTTCATTTGGTATTTGTTTTTTTAATTCTTCAAGAACACTAAGTCCACCTTTTCCAGAATCAAATACTCCTATATTATATTCCATATTGCTCTCCTTTCTCAGATTCTTTTATATCTCATTTATATATTACTCTATCACAAAAGGGTCTTCAATTGAACCAGTTCCACCAAAAATTAAATATTTAGGTAAACAAACAGTTGGAACAACTTTTTTAGAATCACTAACTCTTACCTCTTCTAAAGTATTATCTTTTTTATAAATATAAGCCATAC
>CANRDQ010000017.1 GCA_947629395.1 uncultured Bacilli bacterium | reverse complement strand
TATTAGAAACTAGTGGTAAATTATCAGTATTTCCTAAAGTAAATATGCAGAGTGGACCTTTACCATTACCAGTAATATTAGATGGAGAAGTCCAGACAGATACTTTAAAACAATTAAATAAAAATCAAACTTGGTTAGATGGAATGTTAAAAAAAGAAAATGTTAAATTAGATGATGTTTTCTATGCTTTTTATCGAAAAAATTCTTTATATTTAATTCGTAATCAGAATATAAAATGACAATTTTTGAAAATGATAAATGTTAATATAGAGTAGGTGATAATATAATGAAATATTCTATAGGTTTAATCATTTTCTTTTTATTTGTCTTAATGTTTTTTAAAACTGGTACTATGAAGAATAGTGATAATAGAGAAATAAAGAATAAAGAAGTAAGAGGTGTTTTTATATCTTATATAGATTATAAAAATAAATTTATAAATGATGATGTCGCTAAAAAAGAGATAGATTCTATGATTAATAATGTTGAAAAGAATAAATTTAATTTAATAATTTTACAAGTAAGATCTTTTTCTGATGCTTTATATGAATCAGAGATTTTTCCTAAACCTAGTGATGTAAAATGTAGTTTTGATGTTTTAGATTATTTTATTAAAAAAGCCCATCAAAAAGATATTTTAATTTATGCTTGGGTAAATCCTTATCGTATTAGTACTAATACCGATATTACTAAAATAGATCAAAGTAATCCTGCTTATCATTTGTTGAATACTAATCATGTTAAAATAGTTCCTGGAAAAGGTATTTATTATAATCCAGCCACTAGTGAAGTTCAAACTTTAATAAAAAAGGGAGTTTTAGAAATAGTTAAAAACTATCAAGTAAATGGTGTTTGCTTTGATGATTATTTTTATCCAGATACAACTATAGATCAAGAAGAATATACAGCTTATTTAAAGAATAATCCGCAAGTAAGTTTAAGAGATTTTCATATCATGAATGTTAATAATTTGGTAAGTAGTATTTATAAAGAAATTAAAGCTTTAAAAAGTGATGTTCAATTTGGAATTAGTCCTGATGGAAATATCGATAATAATTATATAACTCATGGAGCTGATGTAAAAGGGTGGACTAGTACAGAGGGCTATATAGATTTTATTATGCCCCAAATATATTATGGCTTTTATAATGAAACTAAACCTTATGTAGAAACTGTCAAGGAATGGAGTCGATTAATTACTTTAAATAGTGTCAAGTTAATTCCTGCTTTAGCGCTATATAAATCAGGTAATGTTGATGAATACGCTAAAACAGGGAAAATGGAATGGATAGAAAATGATGATATATTAAAGAAACAAATTGTAATTGGACGTAACTTAAAACATTATGGAGGATTTGCGATATTTCGTTATGATTATATGTTTAATAAAAGTAATCAGACAAGTCATGTGTTAAGTGAAATCGAAAACCTGAAGAAAATTATAGATTAAAATAATAAATTGTTTTATAATTAAGATAATGAGGTGAGTAAAATGATGGATAACAAAAAGGGTTTTACTTTAATAGAGTTATTAGCGACCCTTACAATATTAGGTATTATTATGTTAATTGCTGTACCTAATGTACTGGGAACAGTTGAAAGAAATAAGAAAAATACTTATATTCAAGACGCTAAAAAGTTAGTTAGTTTAGCTGAATATAAAATGCGTTCTGAAAGAAACAGAGAAAAGCCTACTAATGGTTGTGGTATTATTTATTATCTTAACGAACTAGAAACAGGAGATTTATCTGATCCACCTGAGGGAGGAGAATATGATAATGATACATCTTATGTAGTTATCACTTATGCAGCAGGAAAATATGTTTATAAAGTTCAATTAGTAGAAAAGGTTACTAAAGCTCAACAAACGGTAACTAGAGGTATTTATTTAATTGATTCTACTAAGTTAGATGCTAGTACAGTGGAGATAGAAGATGAAGATTGGAATACTAATCCCCAAAGCTTAGCGGGACGTATATGTAAATATGATTAAAATAATAAAAATAGATTCAAACAATATTGACTAAAATTGTCTTTTTATGGTATTATCAATGTATAAGATAAGGAGGCGGCACGCTGTGAGAAAAGTATTAAAAAATGAGAAAGGATTTACCCTAATCGAATTATTAGCTGTAATCGTTATTTTGGGTGTATTAATGATTGTTGCGATTCCTATGGTTACTAAATACATTGAACAAGCAAGAAGAGATTCTTTTGTTAGTACAGTTAAAGCCTACATTGACGGAGCTAGATATATGTATTTAAATGATGAACTTTCAGGAACTTCAGGTTGCTCAATTGGTAAATCTGCAACTATTCCAATTAGTTCTATTCAAGTAGATAATGCTGGAAAATCACCATTTGGAGGAGATTTAAAAGGTTATGTTACTATAACTGCTGCAGAAGAGACAGACTTTGCAGGAAATCCAACTTATACATATACTTATTATGCTACAATTCAAGATTCTAGTAAAAAATGGGGTGTATTTAACGTTCAAGAACAAAATCTTAAAAGAAAAGAAGTTAAACAAGATAGTTCTAAAACAATTGCTGATGGATCACTTACATGTAGTTAAAAACTTAGATTATTCTAAGTTTTTTATTTTCAAAAAAAAGTTATCGTGATATTATATTTATGTTAGGAGGAATAGATATGTTATTAATTGGTAGTCATGTTTCTTTTGGTAAAGACTCCCAAATTTATGGCAGTATGGAAGAAGCTTTATCATATAATGAAACAACATTTATGTTTTATACAGGAGCACCTCAAAATACGAGAAGAAGTAAAATAGATATCGAAAAAGTAAAAGCTGTAAAAGAAGAAATGGCTAAAAGAAACTTACCTTTTTCAAAAATAATAGTTCATGCTCCTTATATAATAAATTTAGCTAATCGTAAAGATGAAGATAAATATAATTTTGCGATTAACTTTTTAAAACAAGAAATAAAAAGATGCGAAGAATTAGAAATGAATTATTTAGTATTACATCCTGGTAGTCATGTAGGTTGTGGTATTGAAGAAGGAATTAAAAACATTGCTAATGCTTTAAATGAAGTTTTAAAAGATAGTAAAGTAACTATTTTATTAGAAACAATGGCAGGAAAAGGTACAGAAGTAGGATCTAGTTTTGAAGAAATTAGTCAAATAATAAATTTACTAGATGATAAAAGCCATATTGGAGTATGTATGGATACTTGCCACATGAATGATGCGGGATATGACTTAGAAGATTTTGATAAATTGTTAGAAGATTTTGATAAAATCGTAGGTATAAATTATTTAAAATGTATTCATGTTAATGATAGTAAGAATCCAAAAGGTGCCCATAAAGATCGTCATGAAAATATAGGTTTTGGTACTATTGGGTTTGATACTTTATGTAAAATAATTTATCATGACAAATTAAAAGATATTCCTAAAATTTTAGAAACACCTTATATTGATAGACAATATCCACCATACAAACAAGAAATAGAAATGATTAAAAACAAAAAGTTTGATAAAGACTTAAAAGAGAAGATTATAAGCGAAGTATAACTATAAATACTTTGCTTTTTGTTCTTTGTATAAATTTAAAAGATATTGATATAAATTAGGACTTAATTTAGGTTTTAAGTTTTTCTCAATGAATACTAAATCATCATTTGAAAACACTTTATAATAATATTTTTTAATAAACTCATAAACTATTTGCATTTCTTCTTCGGTTGCGATAATATTTTGATTAGATGCATATCTTTTAACATCATCTATTGTTAATTTACTAACATAATTTTTTAGTAATATTTCATACATTTTAGTACCTCCATAAAAATATATGAAATAACTTTTAAAATATGTGATAAACTATAATTAGAAAGAGGGATACTTCATGAGACATAAGAAAAAGCCTATAAACAAGACAACTCGTAAAAGAAAAAATAATACTCGTCTTAGTGAACAACATAGATTAACTTTTTTTATGGTAATAATTAGTGTTGTATTTGCGGTGTTAGTATTTAAACTTTATTATATTATGTTAATTAATGAACAACATTATGATAAAGAATTAGAAGAATTAACACATTATATAGTAAAAGGAAGTAGTTCTCCTCGTGGTAGAATTTTAGATCGTAATAATAAAGTTATAGTAGATAATAAAGCTGTTAAAACTATAGTTTTTCAAAAAAATAAATCTATATCTTTAAAAGAAGAAGTAGAACTTGCTTATAATGTTAGTTCCCATCTTAATTTAGATACTTCTAAACTTTCTGTTCGTAATAAAAAAGAATTTTGGCTTGTAAAATATCCTGAAAAAGCTCATGATTTAATAAGTAAAAAAGAATGGAAGAAAGAAGAAGAAAGAAAACTAACTGGGGGAGATATTGAAAATTTAAAAATATCACGTATTAGTGAGGAAGAATTAAATAAATTTACCGAAGAAGATAATAAAGCTGCTTATTTATTTTATTTGATGAATAAAGGTTATACTTATGATGAAAAAGTAATTAAAGACCATGATGTTACTGATGAAGAGTATGCTTATATTGCTGAACATAATAGTGAACTTAAAGGTTTTAATACTAAACTTGATTGGGAGAGATATTATCCTTATGGAGATACTTTTAATTTAATGTTAGGTAATGTTTCTTCTCCAACGGCTGGAATTCCTGCGGAAGAAAAAGATGAATATTTAAATAAAGGTTATTCTTTAAATGATAGAGTAGGTACTAGTTATATAGAGAAACAATATGAAAACTATTTAAAGGGTGAAAAAGCTGAATATGAAAGATTAAATAAATATGAGTTAAAACTATTAAAAGAGGGAACTCGTGGTAATGATATTGTTTTAACTATTGATATAGAATTACAAAAGCAATTAGAGTCTATTTTAGCAGCTCAAGTTTTACAAACTAAAAGTGAAGCTAATACTGATTATTACAATCATAGTTTTGCAGTTATTCAAGAACCTAATACCGGAGAGATTTTAGCTATGGCTGGAAAACAAGCAGTAAAAAATAGTTCTGGAGGTTATGATATAAAAGATTTTACACCAGCAATTTTAACCTCACCATTAACTCCAGGTTCGGTAGTTAAAGGTGCATCTATGTTAGTAGGTTATAATACAGGTAATGTTCATATTGGAGAGTATATGTTAGATGAATGTATCAAAGTTGCCGGAACACCAGAAAAATGTTCATCACAAACTTTAGGTAGAATAAATGATATAGATGCTTTAGCAAAAAGTAGTAACGTTTATCAATTTAAAATAGCGATGCGACTTGCCGGAATTAATTATCATTATGGAGCGACTTTACCATTTAATCAAAAAGCTTTTGATACTTATCGAGCAATGTATCATTCCTTTGGACTTGGAGTTAAAACGGAAATAGATTTACCAATTGAAAGTTTAGGTTATTCTAGTAAAGATACACAAGCTGGTAACTTATTAGACTTTGTTATGGGACAATATGAAACTTATACAACTATGCAGTTATCCCAATATGCAACTACGATTGCTAATAACGGTAAGAGATTACAACCACATCTTTTAAAAGAAGTTCATAAGGCTACCGATACTGAAGAATTAGGAGAAGTAATTTATAAGTTTGAACCTAAAACTTTAAATACTATTGAGACGAAACCTGAATATATGGCACGTGTCAAAGAAGGTTTTTATGCGGTTGTTAATAGTGCTGGTGGATATGGACGTGGTTATATAGACCCTAAATATCGTGGAGCCGGAAAAACAGGAACTTCCCAAAGTTTCTTAGATAGAGATGGTGATGGTGTCATTGATACGGAAACTATTTCTACTGCCTTTGTTGGTTATGCTCCTAGCGATAATCCTAAAATATCCATTGTCGTAACTTCACCAGATTCTTCAAGACCAAATGGTTCTAGTACCTTTGCTAGTATGGTAACTAAAAGGATAACTAAAGCCATAACAGATAAATACTTTGAAATGTATCCAATTTAAAAATTTATAATTTGATTGATTAATTTGGAAAATAATGTTAATATTATGATGTGAATTCAAAAAAAGAGGTGAACTCATAATGTACCAAGATCCAGGTGAAACATTAGAATGTTAAGTATATAAGTAGTTATTTTCTAGATATAACTATTTAGTTAATAGTTATATCTTTTTGGTTGCTTTTACCAAAATGAAAAAAATGCTTTGATATTTAGGGCTTTTTTGGTATAATATTGTAAGACGTAAGGAGGGATACTATGGCAAAAGCTGAAAACAGACAAAATAAAACATGGAAATGTAGTGAATGTGGCGAAGAAAATTATCGTAATGAAAAGAATGTAAAAAATACTACTGGCCGTTTAGAATTAAATAAATATTGTCCTAGATGTAAAAAACATACAGTACATAAAGAAAAGAAATAGTTTAGGTTAAAGTTTAGGAGAGATAGAAATGATTAGTACAAATGATTTTAAAAATGGAATGACTATTGAAGTAGATAACAATATTTATACTATCTTAGAATTCCAACATGTTAAACCTGGTAAAGGTCCTGCTTTTGTTAGAACTAAACTTAAAAACTTAAGAACAGGTGCAACAATTGATAAGACTTTTAATGCAGGAGTTAAAGTTGGTACTGCTCATATTGATAAAAAGAGTATGCAATTTTTATATTCTATGAATAATACTTATTATTTTATGGATATGACTACTTATGAACAAGTTGAATTAGATCGTTCAATGATTGAAGATAGTGTTAAATTCTTAAAAGAAAATCTTGATGTAGAAGTAGTTTTCTTTGAAGGAGAACTATTAGGATTAAACTTACCTGATAAAGTTACTATGAAAATAGTTAGATCTGAAGAAGCTGTAAAAGGTAACACTACAAGTGGTGCTTTAAAAGATGCTGAAGTAGAAACAGGTTATGTTTTAAAAGTTCCTCTATTCGTAGGAGAAGGGGAAGAAATAGTAATTTCTACAAAAGATGGAAAATATGTTTCTAGAGCGTAATTTATTACACTCTTTTTTTGTTAAGAAATGTCAAAGATAAAAAAATATTTATTAAATATTTTTATTATATAGTATACTTGTTTATAGGAGGTATGAAGTATGGATGATATTTCAAATGCAGGAATTGATTTTGGAAGAGTGTCAAATGTAGAAGATATTATGCGTTTAGGAGAAAGTTCAACTAGTGGTATTGAGGAATTACTTGGAATAGTTTTGGTAATCATTTTATTCTTATTCATTGTTTGTTTGCTTGCTTATCTTTTGAAATCTTTTGGACGTTACAAACTATTTAAAAAAGCTAACATAAAAGGATGGAAAGCTTTTATTCCAATTTACAATACATATTTAGAGTGTCAAATATCTGGAATAAATACATATTGGGTATTAATTAGTATAGTTATAGGATTTTGTTCATCGTTTTTAGGACCTCTAGCGTTCCTTGCTTATATTGCTCAATTATATTTTTCTATCATCTTGGCTTTAAGTTTAGCTAGAAGTTATGGTAAGACAGAAGCTTTTGGTATTGGTATGTTTCTTTTAGGGCCAATCTTTTATCCAATGTTAGGTTTTGGTAAAAGCGATTATGAAGGTCCAAAACCATTAAATGATCTCATTCTTGGAGATAACAGTATCTTTGCTGGTAAAAAAATAGAAATTGTTTCATCAGTTAAATGTCCTAAATGCGGCGCTGTCTTAAGTTCTAATGATAAATTCTGTCCTAAATGTGGTGAAAACTTAAGTGCAGAAGAAAAAACAGATTATGATCATGATGAAAAAGAAACTAAATAAAAGTTTCTTTTTTTATGGATTTTTATTTTATATCCCCAAATTGTATGATATAATTGTTTGTATAGGATAAGGTGGAGATATATGAAAAGAAGAGATAAACAAAGAGGGTTCACACTGGTTGAATTATTAGTAACACTAGTAATTATAGGAATTATTGCCACTATTGCTATCGCAGGTGTTCAAAAATTACTAGGTACTGGAAGAGAGAAATATTATAATGGATTACGCTCTATGATTATCTCATCTGCAAAAGAATACTTTACTAACAATAAAAAACTACTACCAGTAGAAGTAGATGATAGTGAGAGTGTAACTCTTGAAACATTAGAGTCAGAAGAGTATATAGAGGATGTTAAAGATGCTAATGGGGATGCTTGTGATATCAAGAATTCTACTGTTACCGTCTTTAAAGAATCAGCTAATAAGTATGAATATTATTTAAATCTCTCTTGTCCTGATCCAAAGATGAAAGAGGTAGAGGAAGGAGCTAATCAAGGTAACTTGAATCCTGATATTACCTTTTCATCTAATGGAGATAAGAAAAATATAACTGTTCAAATGTGTGTAAATGGGAGAAAAGATTATACTTATGAATTATTAAAAAAAGGAAGTTCTTCCGAACAGTATAAAGTTATAAAAAATAGAAAAGGAAATATTAAAACTTCTAGTAATTGTATTAATATAGATTTAGATCAAGGTAGTGGAATTTATAAAATACGTGGTAGAAGTGGAAATACTATTAAAGAAAGTTATTGTACTGGAGAAGATTATTGTGAGTCTGGCTCTGGTTCAGGAGATTCAGGTAAGAAATTAGGTGGATATGTGATTCAAGAAGATTATCCATCTTGTGAGGGAATTTCTTATCAAGTTAATAAAGTAGCGAATACTTATTTTAGTGGAGATTTAATTATTAATGTTACTACTAATGATAAAGATAAATATCATGTTGATCATTTTAATATTGAATATGGTAGTAATAAGAGTAAAACTTTCTATGGACAAGGTAGTGAAACATTTGCTAAATTAACGGAAAAGAATGAAGCCCGTATTAGAATTTATAATAGTGTGGGCGATGAAGAAGTTTGTTCTTTAGGAGATTATTATGCAGATAATACCGCACCACAATGTACTAATAAAGTTGAAAATAAAACTTGGACAAATAGTAAAAGTGCTTTTGTTTCTGTAGATTGTGATGATAATGGCTCTGAATGTAAAGAAAGTCATATTGTCGATCGTGAAGATGGAGAATATTCAGATATTGTTATTGAAGATTTAGCCGGGAATCAAACTACTTGTCGTGTTACGAAGAGAATAGATAGAGAAAAACCATCATGTCAATTTAAACAAGAATATACTACTTGGGGTGCTAATCACAATATGGAAATGACTTGTTTAGATTCTGTAAGTGGTTGTAAACAAACTAAATATACAGATAATTCTGAAGGAAAATATAGTCAATTTGATGTATCTGATAAAGCCGGAAATACTGCTCACTGTCAAGCTAATAAATATAAAGACAGTACTCCACCACAATGTGTTAACTTTAGTACAACTTATGACTATGTAGAAGAAAATCCAAATGATCCTGTCAATACTAAATATAAAAAACAAGGTACTACTACAGGTCTTTGTAAAGATACAGGTTCAGGATGTGTTGAAGATGAAATTATTCATTTCTTCGATGGTGATCAAGAAAATGGACAAGTAAGAATTTATGATGAATCAGGACTTTCAACTCTTTGTCCAGAAACACCAACTAAAGCGGCAGATATACCGTCATGTCCTAGTGCTTCTACTGGAACACTTTGGTTAGAAAATGCTCAAGAAGGATTCTGGACTAATGGTAAAGGTCCAAATGGAGCTGACTATCCAATATCCTTTACAATTGCGAAATCATCTAGTAATGATTGGGATTATGTCCTTTGGCCTGAAGGGGAAGGAACAGTTTCTACTGCTGGTGCTACTAGAACTTCTAGTGGAATAAAAATTACTAGTGATAGAGTTACTATAAACTATAATCAAGATGGAGAATATGGACAACGTGGTACTTACTATACACTTTGTAAAGATGGTAATTGCCAAAGAAAATGCCAAGTACCTAATATCAAATTAGATACTGAATCACCAAAGATTACGGCTCGATATACTGTTGCCAGATCATCAAGTACTTATTGTCCTAAAGTTGTTAATGATCAAGTTAATCCAAGCTTTAACTTTACCCTAGATTTTAGAGATATAAGTGCATCTGATGGTACAGCGGGAAGTGGTATTTCCTATTATCAAATAGAGGAAGCACCAATCTTCCACGTTAATCCAATCGAAAATCCAAATCAAAATGATATGAATTGGAAAGTTCGTTTCTATCAACCTGTTAAACCGAGAGTAACTTGTCCACAATTTGATATGGCGGAACAACAATATATATATTGTAAAGTACAAGATTTATCGGAACCATCCTATAACTTAGCTATTCAAAAATTGTCGGATAGTAATAATTTAACTTTCAATACGCAAAACTTTGCCAACCGACACGTCCAGCACTGTATGGACTGGGCTATTGTTATTAGAGTATATGACCAAGCGGGAAATCCAGGAACATTTGGCGCCTGTGGTAACCCATCACTACAAAACGCTTTCTCTAATAACTGTATAGGATTATTTAACGATGGACCATTTAATGATTAAGATGTTTTAAATATTTAAAACATCTTTTTTTCATACTTTAAAAAAATCCTCATATAGTATATTAAGACAGAGGAGGTCTCGTATGATAAAAAAACAAAATTTATGGTTTCTAACGTTGTTTAGTTTAATCTTGGTACTTAGTGTTTATTATATAACTATGCCTAATGATTTACTTTTGGATACTGTTAATAATAAGGTAAATACTAAAATAAGCAAAAATAAAAAGGATAGTACTTCTAAAACTGAAACTACTAAAGAGACAATTGAACAGACTGATTCTTTAACAGCGATGAGAGTAAGTTTAGAGGAAGAAAGAGAAGAAGTGATGGCCGATTTACAAAAACAATTAACAGATGAAGAAATGACTGCCGAAGAGAAGAATAATGCTTATGAACAATTAAAATATTTAAATGAACTTGAAGGAAAAGAAGAAAATTTAGAAAAGAAAATAAAAAAGAATTTTAACATTAGTAGTTTTGTAAAGATAGATAATAATGAAATAGAAGTAGTTGCGGTATCTAAAAAACATGATAATACACTCGCAAATAATATCATGCGAACTATTCAAGAGGAATATAAAGATAAAATGTACATAACTGTTAAGTTTCAATAATGCCCACAACATTTTTAAGTAACCTCATACGATATTCTAGGTAAATAGAAAAAAGGAGAATATTGTATGGCAAAAGGAATACTTACAAAAAGAGAAAGGCAAGTTTTTGAACTATTAGTTAATAATAAAACAACTAAAGATATTTCTAATATTTTAAATATTAGTGAAAAGACAGTAAGAAATCATATTTCTAATGCAATGCAAAAGTTAGGAGTAAAAGGACGTGCTAGTGCTGTAGTAGAATTATTAAAATTAAAAGAAATAAGCCTATAAAGTCGTACTTTTTTAGTACGACTTTTCATATACTTGATTAGGTGATGATATGTTACGAAGAAAAGCTCTAAAGAAAATATTTATCACAACCTTAACTGCTTTTATAATAATGGTTATTTCAGTATTTCCAACTAAATTTAATGAAGAAACTCTTAATACTAGTTTAGAAGTAGAATATTTAACTGGTTTAGGAACTAATACCATTTATTTATTAAAGGAAGATAATTATTTAGTTAAAACTAAAATATTTTTAGATAGTACAGATAAAATAGAACAAGTAAGATGTTTACTTGATAATTTAATTATAAAAGATACAGCTAATTTTCTAAGTGGTTTATATGCGACTATTCCTGCTAATGTACATGTAAATAATATTTTATATGAAGATAAAATCATGATAGTCGATTTTTCAAAAGAGATTTTAGCGGTTTCAAAAGAAGAAGAAAAAAATATGATTACTTCTATTGTATATAGTATTATGGATTTAAAAGATATAGAGGGAGTAAAAATATTAGTAGATGGTCAAAGATTGGAGGAGTATCCTAATAGTAAAGAACCTCTAAAAGAAATACTTACTAAAGATATTGGTATAAATGAAAGATCTGATTTAAAATCAAGACATAATATAAATAAAGTAGTTGTTTATTATTTAGAAGATATAGACGATAATTTATATTATGTACCTGTTACTAAGTACGTTAATGATGATAGAGATAAAATTAATATTATTATAGATGAATTAACTACTAGTTATATTTATGAACCTAATTTAATGAGTTTTTTAAATAGTAAAGCTAAACTTTCATCTTTTGAAGAAAAAGAAAATGTTATGTTTTTAAACTTTAATAATTTATTAATGGATAAAGATAAAAAAATTCAAGAAGAAGTAAAAAATTCAGTAGCGTATTCTGTTTTTGATAATTATGATGTTGGTAGTGTTATTTTTATGGTTGATGATGAACTAATAGATGAAGTAAGTAGGAAAAGTTTAGAGAATTAGAAATAATATTTTGGTAAATACTAGTACTAGGTGATAGTAATGAGAATTTTAATAACTGGTGGTACTAGTGGTATTATGTATAATTTAGCTAGTAAATTAGTAAAAAGAGGACATTTAGTTTATTTGACAACACATACTAAAAAAGAAGCTCAAACTTTAAAGAAAAAATTAAAAGATGATAATTTAGATATGTTAGTTTTTAAATTAGATATTACTAATAAAGAAGATAGGAAAATCATTAAAAGAATAAGCTTTGATGTTTTTATAAGCCATGCGGGAGTAGGTTATGGTGGCTCTTTATTAGAAATGGATACTGATGTTTTAAGAAGAAATTATGAAGTAAATGTTTTTTCATCTTTTGAATTAATAAAAGAAGTATATCAAAAATGGAAAAATGATAATCAAAGAGGAAAGATTTTTGTGATGGGTTCTCAAGCAGCTTTAATTCCTCTTCCTTTTTTAGGTTGTTATACATCTAGTAAAGCCTCTATTGCGGTTTTAACTAATACTATTAGAGAAGAGTTAAAATATTTAAAAAGTAATATTACTATAACCTTAATAGAGCCAGGTGCTTATAAAACAGGATTCAATCAAGTAATGATTGATAATAAAGAAAAATATTTATATAAAGATAGTCTTTTTTCTAAAGATATTAATAGTATCAATAAAATACAAAGAAATTTCTTTTCCTTAATTGAGAGTAGTAATATAGATAAATTAACAACTAAAATTTTAAAAGAAATAGAAGCTTCAGTTCCGAAAAAGAAAATTTCTTGTCCTTTTTTTAGTTATATTTTCTTAAAAATTTATGCTTTTTTTAAGTTGTAAAATATTTTTATTACTGGTATAATGGTTATTGTTATCATAGGATTGGGGGAATGTATAATGAATAACGAATCAAAAATAGCGATTATCGCCAAAAAGAATCAACTAACTAGTAATAAAATGTTATATGTTTTTAATAGAACTATAACAGGACATTATGATAAAGAAAAACAGGTCTTTGTAGATGAGGCTGGAGTAAGTTATCCTGATGTATCTATTTATGAAAATCATTTAAATAATGATGATTTATTTTTTATAAAGGCAGATAATCTTGATACTATTAAGAAAATAGTTAAAAAGGCAACTGGTAAAAAGTTAGAATCTTTAGCTGAATTATTACCTGAATACGCTAATATTGTTTGTGAAACAACTTATGTAGCTGAACTTGATTCTAAAAATAAAAAAGTAATTATGGATGATTTATTAATTCCAGATGTAAAAAAAGAATTATCCAAAGATATAGATGATGAAAATAGTGATGTTTTTGGGGCAGTAAACTTTCTTGATGTTATCGGGGAAGAGGAAGATGTTTCTAATATTAAAGAACTTTTAGTTACTAACTTAAGAGATTATAATAGAATTAGTGATTATGATCGTTTAATGGAATTAAAAGAAAAAGCTTTACAACAATATCATGAAAAAAGTCTTTTACTTACTTATTTAAAATGTAGAATGGAAAACCCTGATTTATTTATAGCTTATGAAGAAGAATTTAAAAACTGTAAAAGTGTTAAACAATTAGCTTATGGTTTAAAAATGGGGATTATTACCGAAGAAGAATTACCTTTATATGTAACCGCAACTAAGAATAATCTTGATAATATTAGTAGTTATATAAATGGTATTGAATATAAAACCTTATATGGAAAAGATACTAATGATATTCGTAAAAAAGAACAAAAAGAACTTGAAAGAACCTTTATAACTTTAAATAATATTAAGAATTCTAATCAAATGATTGATAAAATAAAAGAAACTATTATTTCTCAGGATGATGCGGTAGTAAGATTAGTAGCTGAAATGAATCAAACTTTCTTACTAGATGATCCAAGAGAAAAAACAGGTATTCTTTTAACAGGTTCAACAGGAGTAGGTAAAACATTATTAATAACAACAATTGCGGACTTATTAGATAGAGATGTTTGTATTATAGATTCATCACAACTTGTTATTAATGGTTATAAAGGAACTTCTATTGAAGATGCCCTTAATAAATGTTATACAAGTGTTAATGGTGATAAACATAGATTAGAAAACGCTATTATTTTCTTTGATGAAATAGATAAAAAAGGTTTAAAATCTGATAGTGATGTTGCAGGAAAAGGTGTACTTGATTCAATGCTAAAATTCTTAGATGGTACTACTTATACTATGAGAGATGGAGTAAATATAAAAACTGATAATATGTTAGTTATTGGTGGAGGAAGTTTTAGTAATGTTTACCAAGAAAGAGTAAAGAATCCAATTGGTTTCTTAGGACAAAGAGAAGTACATAAAGTTACAGATGAAGATTTTCTTACTTATGGAAACATGACTAAAGAATTTATGGGAAGATTCGCTACTATTATCCATCTTAATGATTTGACCCAAGAAGATTTTAAGAGAATTCTTTTAGAAAGTGATATTAGTCCTTTAAAGACTCAAGAAAAGATTTTTGATAAACTTGGTATTAAATTAGTAGTAGATGAATCTTATCTTGATAAAGCTAGTGAACTAGCCAAAGAAAGAGGACTAGGAGCTAGAGGGTTAAAAGGAATAGTTAAAAACTCTGTATGGCAAGTTTTTTCAGATGTAAGTAGTAATTTTAATGAGATAGAAGAAATTCATTTAACTGCTGAAACAATAGAGGATAATAAGAACTATGAAATAGTCAAAAAAGGCAAGAGTTTGGTTAAAAAGAAATAAAATGTAAAAATTATCTTGTCAAAAACAAGTAAGTCTGATATAATTAACTTGCTTGTTTGATTTGGCGATGTAGCTCAGCTGGCTAGAGCGTTCGGTTCATACCCGAAAGGTCGGGGGTTCGATCCCCTCCGTCGCTACCATTATGATATTAACTCAAACTTTATAGTTTGAGTTTTATAATGCTCTAATTTATGATAAAATTAATTTAGAAATTAAGAGAAAATATGAAAAATTATACTATTAAAACAGAAATAAACGTTCATTACAATAAAATAGGTATTTTAAGAAAATTAAAAATAATAAAATGGGTAGAAAAGAAGATTGTGGTGTGTGCAATGATAGTAAGTAATTTAAATAAACAAATAGGAAATAAAAATATATTGCAAGATGTTTCTTTTACTCTTGATAATAATGATAAAGTTGGATTAGTAGGGGTAAATGGAGCAGGTAAATCAACTTTATTAAAAATTTTAGCTAAAGAAATGAATTTTGATAAAGGTAAAGTAAGATTAAATGAGGAAACTATTACTTATTTAAAACAAGAAATACCTTATATTTATAATGATTTAACTATAGTGGAATACGTAAAGCAAGAGTTAAAACTAGATAGGTTAGAAACTAGATTACATGAACTTGAAAATAATCTGACAGAAGAAGTAATGGAAGAATATGGAAGTGTTTTAGACCAATATCTAGCTTTAGATGGTTATTCATTTGAAGATAACTTAAAATCAATTTTATTAGGACTTAATTTTAAAGAAAATATTAATAATAAAATTAAAACTTTATCAGGTGGTGAAAAGATAAAAGTACTACTTGTTGTTGTCTTACTGCAAAATTCTGATATTTTGTTGTTAGATGAACCAACTAACAATTTAGATATGGAAGCCATTGAATATCTTGAGAAAAATTTAAAATCAGCAAATAAAAAAATGATAATTGTTTCGCATGATGAAGTATTTTTAAATAATATAGTAAATAAAATTTATGAATTAGAAAATGGCAAAATTAATGTATACAATCTATCTTATCAAGGATATTTAAACCAAAAAGAGTTAGAATATAAAGAACTAAAAGAAAGATATTTAAAAGCTCAAGACCAAAAAGATAAATTGAAACATCAAGTACAGAAAGCAAAAGAGTGGGCAAATAAAGGAATGAATAAAAAAGCTCATAATGATAATGATAAACTTGCCAATAATTATGCTAAAGAAAAAACTAATACTTCCAATATTTCTAAATTGACAAAAGAATTGAAAAATATTGAAATTCCAGATTTTGAAGAGAAGAAACCAATAAATGTCTTTTTTAATCTTGGTGAAGTTAAAGGAAACAAAGAAATAGAATTAAATCATTTAGTGTGTGGTTATGAAACTTTCAAAACTGCAGAAATTAATTTATTAATTCCTTATGGAATAAGAGTTAATATAATAGGTGGCAATGGGACAGGTAAAACAACCCTTCTTAAAACCATTTTAAATGAGGTTTCTCCAATAAAAGGTTATGTTAATATAGGAAGTGGCGTAAGAATTGGATATATTTCTCAGAACACTTTAGATAGTGATTTAGATGAAAGCATTTATAGTTATTTAACTAAAGATATAGAAAATATAGATAAGGCAAAAATATTTACATTATTAGATAAATTAGGCATAGATTATGATGATAAAGACAAATCTTATTTATCTTTATCTCCAGGGGAAAGAACTAGAGTTAATTTGGCTAAACTTGCTATAAATAATATTAATGTATTAATTTTAGATGAAGTAACAAATCATTTAGATAAAGAAGCACTTGATTTAATATATGAACTTGTTAGTAGCTATACGGGAACAATTATAAGTATTTCCCATAATCGAAAATATAATGAATACTTAAATTCTGATATAGATTTAGATATAAAAACAGGTAAAATAATTCAAAGAAGATTATTAAAAAAGTAAGGTTCAATGTAAAATAGTGTTGGTAAGTGAAAATCATTAGCACTATTTATTATAGAAATCTTATTTTTTTATTAATTTGAATTTAGATTATATTGATAAAAAGTTATATTTACATATTACTTTTAAATAAGGGGAATAGAACTATTAAGTTCTTTTTTTTTATAAATAAAAATATTTAGGAAATTATGTAACAAAAAAGTTAAGAATATGATATTATATATGTAAGGTATGGTAGTAGAGGTGTAGTATATGAGAAAAAAGATAAAGAACTTTTTAGGATTATACAAAGAGTATGGTAAAATGACTTTGGCTGTTTATGTAATTTTAAGAATGATTATAGTTATTATTATGATTAGACAGATATTTCAAGGTAATATTGAAAATGCTTTATTATGTATTTTTTCCTTGTTATTATTTTTACTACCTATAGTAATTCAAAAGAAGTTTCAAATTGATATGCCTAGTACTTTAGAAATAATGATTTTATTATTTATTTTTGCATCCGAAATATTAGGAGAAATAAATAATTTTTATCAACTGTTTAGTAATTTTGATACTATTTTACATACTATAAATGGTTTCTTATGTGCAGCGATAGGATTTTCATTAGTTTATTTATTAAATGAAAATATAGAGTCTTTTAACTTATCTCCTGTGTTTGTGGCTTTAGTTGCTTTCTGTTTTTCTATGATGATTGGAGTAGTATGGGAGTTCTTTGAATTTGGAATGGATACTTTCTTTAAAACAGATATGCAACGAGATACAATTATTTATAATTTAAATAGTGTTGATATTGAGACTAAGTCTAAAAAAGAAAATCAAGTTGCTAATATAAAAGATATTAATAAAACAATACTATTATCTAAAAATGGAAGTGTCTTAGCTCATACAGATGGTTATTTAGATATAGGTCTTATTGATACTATGGAAGATTTATTTGTAAATTTTGTCGGAGCAACAATATATAGTTTATTTGGTTTCCTATATATAATTAATAAAGAAAAATTTAAATTTGTGGAAGCTTTTCTAACGAAGAAAAAGAAACCTAAATTAGCTAAATTAGAGGAGTAAAACTCTATTAAAATATTAATAAATATGATATATTAAATAATGGAGGATATATGAAGGAAGTTTATGATTTTATAAAAGAGTGTGGTACTTATTTTTTAGCTACTACTGAAAATAATCAACCACGAGTTAGACCTTTTGGTACTATTGATTTATTTGAAGATAAGTTATATATTCAAACTGGTAAAATAAAGAATGTTTCTAAACAAATAGAAAAAAATCCCCAAGTTGAACTTTGTGCTTTAAATAAAGATGGTAGTAAATGGCTTCGATTAGAAGGTACTCTAGTAAGAGATGAGAGAGTAGAAGCTAAAAAGCATTTATTAGATCATTATCCTAATTTAAGAGCTATGTATAATGAAGAAGATGATAATACTGAAGTTTTATATTTTAAGAAGGCAACCGCAACTATTTCTTCATTTACAGAAGAGCCTAAAGTAATAAAATTTTAAAAGAAGGAAGAGAGATATATATGAAAAAAAAGATAATAATAATAGTGATAGTATTAGTAGTAGTTCTAGCATTGTTAGGGGGAGTTTTATTTTTTACATCTAGAAACAACAGTGGTATAGAATTTGTTGATGATACAGAAGAGAAAGTTAGTGAAAATAGTGATTATAAATTTGTAGGAGAATCTGAACATTTTTATTTTCAAACAGGTGTCTTTAAAGATAATGATAAAGAAATGTTGTTATATATAGGTGGTTTTAAAACTAAAGATAATGTCGAAAGTGATGCGAAATTTGATGTTGTTGGATATATTGATGGTAGTGTTGTGTATGGTAATACTGATACTGATATAGAACCTTTAGATTTACAACCTAAAACTAAAACAGAATTTGAAAGAACTCAATATAGGATGGGATTAGACAAAACTACTGTATTATATGATAAAAGTACTCAAAATCTTACTAAAGATAATGTTAAAGATAGTATCAAAATCGTAGGTAAATATTGTAAAAATAATAAATGTGAATTAGAAGATTTTACAATTACTTATGTAGGTTAATTTATAGTATTTGACTTTAAAACTAGAAATTACTATAATATTGATAGAAAAAGGGATGATTATTATGTACCTAAAATTAATTACTGAATATTGTTGTAGTAAGTCAGAATAATATGCTTGCCTCTATTGTAGAGACAGGTGTTTATGGCGTCCTACAATAGTGATTATTAAATACAAAGAACTATGTAGGAGTTACATAGTTCTTTTAGTTTAGGAGTGGTTAGAATGGAAGTAAAAACAGTAGGTATAATTTTAAGAGAATTTGAATCAAACTTTAGAGATATACCTTTATATGGAATTAATCATGATATAGTTAGTTTTTTAAAACAATATAATGTTAATATATTATGTATTCCAGTTGACTTTAATAATGAAGATGAATTTAGTAAAATTAAAAATACTTTAGATTTTTGTGATGGGGTTATTTTTCCTGGTGGTATTGGTATTAATAAAATTGATTGTGAGATTATGAGATATCTTCATGAAGTAGATAAGCCAACTTTAGGAATTTGTTTAGGTATGCAGATAATGGGTAAATGTTTTGAAGGAGAAGTTCAGTCAGGTGGAGCTTCCCAAATACATGACAATAGTGATAAATATGCTCATCTTGTTACTATTAATGAAGATAGTAAATTATTTGAAATTTTAGGGGAGACTAAAATAAAAGTTAATAGTAAACATCAAGATTGTGTTACGTGCACTAATTTAGATTGTGTAGCCAAAAGTGAAAGTAATTTAATTGAAGCCATTGAAGATAAGAGTAAAAAATTCTTTATGGGAGTACAATGGCATCCAGAATTAATTAAAGATGATAAATACAGTACTAAGTTATTTAATTACTTTGTCCAAAGTTTATAAAATTGAGGGAAGTAGTTACATAAATATTGTTATTTTTCTTGATAAATGGTAATATATAAGTAGTTTAAACGGTAAAATGAAGCTAGTGAAAGTTGGTAATAATATGTTAAGGAGTAAGAGTTCAAAATTAATATTAACTTTATTAATTATTTTTATGACACTAGTAGTCTTAGTTAATATCAGATCAATATATGAATTAGTATCTTCGACTACAGCATCTTTATTTGTGTCTTCTTCTAATGATAATTTTACCTATTTATCAGATTTAACATGGGATAGTGTTACTGATGAGAATAATATTACTAAAGATATAAATTCTTTAGAGGATGTTTCAAGAGATGACTTTAATGAAGATTTTTCTAAAAGTATAATTGTAAAAGGTAATAATGATATTATCTATAATATTAGTGATTTTAACTATAATATGTTTTCTACTTCTTTAGAGGTTTTAAATAATGAAGGTAATCCTGTTAAATTTGTAATTTCAGGATCGGATAATGGTATCGATTATACTAGTTTAAAAGAATGTGATATTACTAGTGATAAAGAAAAAATAGATTTGAAAGTTGATGACTATAAGTATTTAAAATTATCTGTTTTAACAGAATCATTAGATTATGCGGTATTTAAAGATTCTAAACTTTATCGTGATAGTGAAGTAGAAACTATTATGAATACTGAAAGTAATGTTAATATTGCGATTGCTCAAACTGAATACAATAAAGATGATTTAGCGAAGTTTACTTTTGATATTAGTTCGGTTGATGCTAAAGATTTAGATTATTTTAAATCCTTAATTACTATTACGGATGAACAGGCTTTAGTAATAGATAATAATAGTGATAGTGTACAATTTAATTTAGATAGTGATTTTAATTGGAATAAACAAGGTACTTATCATTTAGTCATAAAAGTAAATCATGATGATAAAGTATTTGAAAAAAATATTGTTATTACCTTAATAAATGAAGCTTTAGGTAAAGTAGCTATTGATAATTGTATAGTAGAATTAGATGATGAAAATATTTATTATACAGGTATAGAACAGAAACCTAATGTTATAGTTAAAGATAGTGATAATCATCTTTTATCTATAGATATAGATTATAGTGTCGAATATACTAATAATATTAATGCTGGGGTTGCGACGGCTAAAATACAAGGTATAGGTATATATGAAAATGAATTAGAGAAGAATTTTAATATTAAGAAAAAAATAAAACCTAATCCTGAAGAAATACCATTTACAGAATTAACAGTTGATTCTAACACTTATACTTCTGGTGATATAACTCTTCCTCAAGGTTGGGCATTTAAAGAAGATTCTATTTTAGTAGAAGGAGCAAATAAACTAACTTTAGTATTTTTAGGAGATTCTAATAACGAAAGATATGAATTAGAAGTTACGATTAATAGAGAAAAGAAAATAACTTATCAAGCACCTAAAGTTAATACTCCTAAACCAACACCTAATACTTCTTCTAATAAGGAAAGTAGTAGTGTTCCGTATCAAATTATTAATGAAAGTTTAATGTTTTATACTACTAACAATCAAGAAACTAAAAGTGAAGAAGATAAAGAAAATACAGAACCACAATATAAATTAAATGATGAAGAAGAGGAAGATGAGGAAGAAGATTATTCAACAAGTGATAATCTAGATGAGGAAGATGAAGACAAAGAAAAGAACTTAAAAATAGCCTGTGTTATTGGACTTATAGTAATACTTATATTTATACTTCTTTACTTAATTTGTAAAAATGAAAAGGCTAAAAAGAGAAAAGGTATAAAGATTAAGAAAAAAATCTAAGGAGATTCTTAAAAAAGAATCTCTTTTTAATAAAATAATCTTTACAACTCTCTATAATAAAAGGTATAATTTACTTATGGCATAATTAAGATATTTGAATAGCAGTATATGAAAATATTATTAAATAATACACAGTTTCCTTTTAAAGTAAATTGTATAAATAAATTATAACAGCCATAGGATGGAGTACACAGTATGATAAAAGTAAATTATGAAGATTTAATTATTAATCTTCTAATAGTATTGAAAGAAAAACATAACATATTAGAGATATCTAATAAAGAATTAGAAGTTTATAAACAACATATTTTTAAAAGTTTAAGAACTGAAGGAAAAATAATTAATATATGTAAGGGAGAAAATGATTATTCTAAATATCTAAAAGAAAGAAAAGTATATGAAGATTTTTATATATATTCACTTAATCCTAAAGTTAGTTTAACAACTATAAAGAAGAACTTTTATGATGATTTATCTACTAAATATAAAGAGGCTTATACTAATAATAAAATTATTGAAGATATTGTAGATAGTATTAGAGGTCCAAGAGGTGGATTTAAAACATCTAAAACTTATAATAAATTAGTAAGAGATAAAATACCTGGTATTTTAGCAACTAATAAAGAGAATCCTAAAGCTCAGATTATATTAGAAAAAAATCATAAAGAGCAATTATATAAAGCATTATCTAATACTTATATGGAGTTTATTAATTCCTTTAGTGATGAAGATAAAATAAGAGTAGCTAGTGATTTAGTAGAACTTTTAGCGTCTATTATTAAATATGATAGTGGTAATGATCTATTAAAGGAAGTTTCTAAATTGAGAAAAGCCGAAGGAAGCTTTGATAAGATGTTATTTTTAGAAGAAATAGAAAGTAATTTAAAGATGGAGGATTAAAGAATGCAAGAAGAATTAAAAGAATATGTAGAAAAAGAATTAGAAAGACAAAGAAATCATATTGAGCTTATCGCATCAGAAAATTTTGTATCTAAAGCTGTTTTACAACTTCAAGGAAGTATTTTAACTAATAAGTATGCTGAAGGATACCCTGGTAAAAGATATTATGGTGGATGCGAATACATTGATATGGTTGAAGATTTAGCTAGAGAGAATGCTAAAAAGTTATTTAAATGTAAGTTTGCTAATGTGCAACCTCATTCAGGAAGTAGTGCTAATATGGCAGTTTATAAAGCTCTTTTACAACCGGGAGATACAGTTATGGGTCTTGAACTTAGTCATGGAGGACATTTAACACATGGACATCCAATGAGTTTTAGTGGTAAAGAATATCATATTGTAGCTTATGGTGTAGATAAAGATACAGAAGTACTTAATTATGATGAAGTATTAGAAGTTGCCAAAAGAGAAAAACCAAAGTTAATTATTGCGGGATATAGTGCTTATCCAAGAATCATTGATTTTAAAAAATTCCGTGAAATTGCTGATGAAGTTGGAGCTTACTTACTTGTAGATATGGCTCATATTGCCGGACTTATTGCCGCAGGACTTCATCCATCTCCAGTTCCTTATGCTCATGTAGTAACATCAACTACTCAAAAAACATTAAGAGGACCAAGAGGAGGATTAATTCTTACTAATGATGAAGAAATAGCTAAGAAAATAGATAAAACTGTTTTCCCAGGACTTCAAGGTGGACCATCAATGCACGTTATTGGAGCTAAAGCACAATGCTTTTACGAAGCTCTTCAACCTGAATTTGTAGAGTATCAAAAACAAGTTATTAAAAATGCGAAAGCCCTAGCAGATTCTTTAGTGGCTGAAAACTTTAGAATTGTATCAGGAACAACTGAAAATCATTTACTTTTACTTGATGTTAAATCTTCTCTTGGAATTACTGGTAAAGATGCTGAAACTGTATTAGATAAAATTAATATTACAGCTAATAAAAATACCATTCCATTTGATCAAGAAAGTCCAGCTTTAACTAGTGGAGTACGTCTTGGAAGTGCCGCTATGACAACTCGTGGCTTAAAAGAAGAAGACTTTAAAGAGATTGGTCATATTATTGCTGAAGCCTTAAGAAATAAAGATAATGAAGAAGTATTGTCTAAATTAAAAGAACAAGTATTAGATATTACTAAAAAATTTCCACTTTATGAATAAGTTATTGCAAATCGAAAAAAATTATTATAAAATGAATATGTGATTGCCCTATAGCCAAGCGGTAAGGCAGTGCGCTCTGACCGCATTATGCGTTAGTTCGAATCTAACTAGGGCAACCAAAATAGAAATAAACCCTTATAAGGGTTTTCTTTTTTAATACTGAAACTATTGATTTTTAAGGATAAAAATGTTATATTAAAGCAGGTTTAAACGTTATTAAGGAGTGATAACTATGAATGAAAAAATAGCTGATCTTTTATTCCCAAATATTGATAAAACACCAGATTATTATGAGAATAAATATCCAGAAAGAAATCTTACAGGTAAGGAAATGATTACTCGTTATGGTCCTAGTCCTACTGGTAGTGTTCATCTAGGTAATTTATTTTCAGCTTTTTGTGATATGATTTATGCAAGACAAAGTGGTGGAGAATTCTATTTAAGAATTGAAGATACTGATCAAAAAAGAGCTGTTGAAGGTGGAATTGAAAATATTACTAGTGTTTTAAAAGGTTTTTCCATTAATCCTACTGAAGGATATAGTTATGGAGGTAATTATGGACCTTACAAACAAAGTGAACGTACAGAAATATATCAAACTTATGTAAAAGATTTAATTAGACGTGGACTTGCTTATCCTTGCTTTTTAACAGAAGAAGAAATAAGTCAAATTAGAGAAGAACAAGAAATATTAAAAATAAAAATAGGTATTTATGGTCATTATGCGGCTGATCGTGATTTATCTTATGAGGAAATAAAAGAAAAAATAGATAATGGTGAAGAATATGTAATTAGATTAAAATCACCTGGTAATCCTGAAAAACAAATTGAAATAGTTGATTGTATAAAAGGAAAAATAAAATTTCCAGAACATAACATGGATACTATCTTACTTAAAAAAGATGGAACTCCTACATATCATTTTGCTCATGCTGTTGATGATCATTTAATGCATACAACTCATGTAATAAGAGGAGATGAATGGGTATCAAGTTTACCACTTCATGTTCAATTATTTGAAGTTTTAGGCTTTAAGAGACCAGAATATGCCCATATTGCACCAATTACTATCAAAGATAGTGAAACAGGAACAATTCGTAAATTATCAAAAAGAAAAGATCCATGGGCTGGAGTTAAATTTTATGAAGAAAGTGGTATACCTATAGAAGCACTTCATCTTTATTTGGCAACTATTGCTAATACTAACTTTGAAGAATGGTATTTAAATAATCAAGATAAAAGTATTGAAGACTTTACTTTTAGTTTTGATAAACAAGCAATAGGTGGAACTTCTTTTGATGAAGCAAAACTTACTAATATTTGTAAAACTTATTTTTCTCGTAAAAGTGGAGAAGAAGTATACGAAGAAACTTTAACTTATGCTGAAAAATTTGATAAAGAATATGCTGAACTTTTAAAAGCAAATAAAGAGTTAATGATTGCTTTCTTAAGTATAGAAAAAGATGGACCTCGTCCTAGAAAAGATATCGCAAAATATAGTGATGTAAAAGAAGAATTCTCTTATGCTATAGATTCAATGTTTAAAGAAGAAAATTATGCTAAATTAGATTCTACTAAAGAATATGATTTAGATATGTTAGAAAGATATATTGAAGCTTATAATCCTGATGATGACAAAGATGAATGGTTTGACAGAGTTAAAGAATTCTCTATTAGTGAGGGTTATAGTGGTAATGTAAAAGAATATAAAAAAGAGCCTGATAAATATAAAGGGCACGTTGGGGATGTATGTGAAGCTATTCGTGTTATGGTAACAGGTAGAACTAAATCGCCAGATTTATATGCTATTTTAAAAATTCTAGGAAAATATAAAATGAAAGAAAGACTAGAATTATTTAGAAAATATCTTATTAAATAAACTACTATTAATTAGTAGTTTTTTTGCTAGAAAGGAGTAATAATGAAGACAATACAAATAGGGACTAAAGAGAAAAATATGGAATATGGTTTTCGTGAAACTTGTTTTGGTATTTATGTAAAAGATAATAAAGCCTATTTAACTAAAAAAGATAATGATATATCTTTAATAGGTGGCGGAAAAGAGAAAAACGAGACAGATTTAGAATGTTTAAGTAGAGAGTTTTTAGAAGAAAGTGGCTGTAAGCTAAAAAGTATTAAAGAGTTTTGTACAATAGATTGTTTTTGGATTACAAGAACAGGTTATCATATGGAATCTCTGGCGCACTTTTTTATAGTAGATATAGACTCTATTATAGAAAAGCCCTTAGAATCTGAATCAGAACTAATTTTAATAGATATAAATGAAGTTCTAGCTTCTTTAAAATTACCATATCAACACAAAGCAATGGAATTATTTTTAACAGAATATAAAAATAATTATTAAATTTTTTGACAACTAGCCGACAAGTTATTTGTTAATATCTTGAATACTCATACTTGATGTGATAAATTTAATATAGAGTAGGAGTGATTATTAATGAATACAAATTTTTCAATAGGTAATTATCGTTATCGTAGAGGTTATAATCGAGTTCAAATGGGATCAACTGGATCAATAGTAGTAGGATTAATTGTTACTATTATAGGAGTTGCTTT
Source organism: uncultured Bacilli bacterium (assembly GCA_947629395.1). The sequence goes on along the minus strand of CANRDQ010000017.1, from coordinate 570 downwards.
ACTAGGAGTAGGAATGAATATTTATTTTGATCAAAGTAAAAAAGCCGCAACTTACAAAGAAGCAGTTGGGACAGTAGTAGATGTTGATAGGAAAGAAGATACCATTTATAATAGTGATTTAGAAATATATGAAACTGATATTACGTATAGACCTATCTATGAATACAAAGTTAATAATGTAGCTTATAGATATGAATCAGCTACTGGAAGTTCTGTTCAACCAACTATGGGATCAACAACTACTATAAAGTATGACCCAGCTAATCCTAGTAATGCCTTTATTCCCGGAGATTCAGAATTTGTTATGTTGGTAGTAGGAGCACTATTCCTAATTATAGGATTATTCGTGACTGTAACTGGTTTCATAAAGAGAAATAAAGAAAAATCAGAACCAGCAGAGCCAGTACAATCTAATGCCTAAAAAGGGTATAATAACTAAAATTATAAATGATACAGAAAGAAACTTTAAACATTTTGTTTAGAGTTTCTTTGTTTTGTGACTTTCTAAGTTTTTACAAGTGTTTTTTGTAAATTTATTAAAAAAGTTGCAATTTTATTAAATTTTCTAAA
>CANRDQ010000016.1 GCA_947629395.1 uncultured Bacilli bacterium | reverse complement strand
TAACTCAAGTAACTTAATTATAGCATTACTTTACACTTTTTTGTTAAAAATTCCAGTTTCTACTTGAAATTTTGCATTTTTTTCTAATTTTTTAAACTTTTTTCGCATCTAAAGCCATATATGTTATAATATCAGTGTAACAAGATTAGATAGAAGAGGTTATATTATGGAGTTAGTAGATGTTTATAATGGTAGACACGAACCTTTAGGTTACCAAAAAAAACGAAAAGAATTAGATAAAGGTGAATATAGATTATCAGCTTTCATTTGGATTATCAATGATCAAGATGAACTTTTAATTCAACAAAGATTAAGCACTACCAATAAATTTCCCAATATGTGGGGCGCAACAGCTGGAGGTGTTAGAACAGGTGAGAGTTCCTTAGAAGGAATTATAAGAGAAGCTAAAGAAGAATTAGGTATAACCTTAACACCAGATGAACTTGAATTTATTGGTTCTACTAGAAGAGATTTTGATTATGTAGAAGTATGGATATGTCAGAAAAATATTCCTCTTGAAGAAATAAATATTGATAAAGAAGAAGTTCAAGATGTTAAATGGGTTAGTATAGATGAATTTAGAAAGATGTTAAAAAATGGAGAAGGTATAAAAACAGCTTTTAATATTTTAGAAGAGTTTAATAATCCATATTATAAATAAAGGAGGAAATTATGGATAAAAAGATATTTAGAGATATTAACTATGGAATGTATATTGTTAGTAGTAAAGATAATAAAAATGTTGGATGTGTTATTAATACTTTAGTACAAATTACTAGTGAAAATCCTGTCATAGCTATAAGTCTTAATAAAGAAAATTATACAAATGAAGTAATTAAGAAAACAAAAAGATTTGCAGTTTCTCTATTATCAGAGAAAACAAATCCTAATACAATTGCTAAATTTGGTTTTTCTTCATCAAAAGATACTGATAAATTTGCTGAAGTAAACTATGATATAGTAGATGATTTACCCGTTATCACTGATGAAGTTTGTGGATATTTAATATGTGAAGTGATAAATATAATAGATGTTGATACTCATGATGTTATTATTGCCAAAGTAAAAGATACTAAAAAATTAACAGAAATACCAGCCATGACTTATAAATATTATCATGAAGTAATAAAAGGACAGGCACCAAAAAAAGCTCCAACCTATATTGAAGAAGAAACTAAAGAAGATGAAGAAGTATGGGTTTGTGATATATGTGGTTATGTACATAAAGGACCACTTCCTAAAGACTTTAAATGTCCTATGTGTGGAGTAGATGCTAGTCATTTTCAAAAAAAGTAAAAAGATATCAATTTGATATCTTTTAATAATGTTTAAATTTTTTTCTTAGAATCTCTTTTTCTGTATAATAATTATTATTATCTTTAATAATATGTTTATATTCTTTCTTAAAATCATTAACAGTATTAACTTCTTTTAATTTCTTAAAATTATAATTATTTAAATATCTTTCTAATAAAAACTTTTCAAAATAATAATTTCTTTTCTTATATTCTTCAAATACTTTATATAAAAGTAAAATAATAATTAAAAGAATATTAATCTTCATAAGATCAGGAAAAAAGATTATAGCCATAATTAAAATAATAAAATAAGAGAAATATAAAGAAATAGTTAAACTTCTTTTAAAAGAAAAATTAAGATTAAGAAAAAGATTTAATAGTTTACCACCATCTAGAGGATAAATAGGTAAAAGATTAAATATTAAAATAGAGTAGTGATACACTTTAATTACTTGAGTATAATTATCAAAAAAAGAACAATTCATTAAAATAAAGAAACCTATAAATTGAAAGATGGGTCCCATAATTAAAATGATAAACTCTTTAAAAATACTTTCATTAAATTCTATATTAAAGTTGGCAATTCCTCCATAAGGGTATATAGATATTTTTTTAACCTCTATACCTAAAAAATAGGCACTTAAAAAATGACCTAATTCATGAATAAAAAGTAATAACATAATAATTGTAAAAGGCATAAAAGCTCCAACAAAGATTGCCACAATGGCAAAAAAGATGACAAAAGGACTAAGGTATACATATTTAAATATATTTAGAATAATCTAAATACTTGTCTTCTTTTTGAAATACTAAATAAAGAGTTGTATCCTTAACTTCACCAAGAAGACTTCCTTTTTCCACATAATCATACATTTTAACATTGGTACTATTTACATTAGAGTACCATACCGCAATCCCATTTACTTGTTCAACAATAACCGTATTACCATAGCCTTCCTTTTCACCCATAAATACCACAATACCACTTTCAAGATAAGGAACCATATAATTTTTAGATACCCTTAACTTAACACCATCTTTATATATATTAGCCTTTTCATATTGTAGCTTTTCCGAAAATACCGGTTCATCTTCCTTAATAATCTTATCTATTGATAGAAATTTACCAAAATATTTTTGATATAATTTTTTAGCTTTAGAAAATTTTAAACTTTCCTCAAACACATTTGTTTTAATCAGCTTTTTCATATCTTCATTATCTTTAATCGCTATTAGAGTAATAAGTAGTAGAATTATTGTTATTAATGTACGACTGATAAAATTTTTAACACTTTTTTTTAGTACTAATCTTGTTTTCTTGGTTTCCATAAATTATCTCCTTAATAGAGCGTATGTGAAATTTTAGAAAATATGATTTATTTAGGAAGACTATTTACTTTTTTTTATAACTGTGATAAATTTAATATAACGATAAAGGTGGTGATAGTGTGGAAGCAAGAGGTAAAAAAATACTAACAATAACAGGAATCTTAGAAGTAATGATTGGTATTCTTTCCGTTATAATGATTATCCTTTTACTAAAGAGAGGAGACGTTAAAGCATTTAATGAAGCTGATGGTAAAGTTGCTTTATTTGGATTACTTCGCTTATACGTAGTATACGGAATTGATATTGTTGCTGGTATGTGTGCAGTTATCTTTAGTCATAAGCCAAAATACAGCCCAATCTTAATGATTTTAGGATTTATTTTAATCTTAACTATTGTCTATATGTATATGATAGCGGATGCTAGTGTTGGAGGTTTAATTACATCAGCAATAGTTCTAGTAATTGCTTGTGGTTATTTCCTAGGTGCTACTCTAAATTATGTTAGTTATAAAGATTCCTTAGTAGAAGGATCAAAACCTAAGAAAAGCACTAAAAAGAAAACAAAATAAAAAGGAATTTAAATTCCTTTTTTTTATCCAAATAAATTTAAATTATTTATAATCGGATCTATTATTATATATACAAGTGGTAGAGAAATTAAAATAATAAAATAAAGTATTGATCTTAAAGTTCCCTTTAATCTAAAGATATCAGTTACCAAACATAACTCTATAAAGAATATAGCGAAAGTACAGAATAAAGTAGGTAAAATATCTGCGATAAAACTAAGAACTTTACAAACTATATCATTACTAAGACAACTATTTAATAAATCAGGTACCTGATATTTTGTAATATAATAAGTCGCAATAGCGAGAACAATAAACATTAAAGCCGCTTTAAAATTTTCAAAAGATGGCTCTATATCATCATTTCTTTTCATATATGTTCCTCCTATTCTAATTGTAACACAAAGTCTTAATTTTTAAATTATAAATTAAAAGTATTATACATATAAATTATGTGAAAAAACTTAAACTAATTGTACTTTTCTTTAGAACATGATAAAATAAAAAGTGTAATAAAGAGGGTGAAGCTATGAAAGAGAAGAGAAGTTTTATAAAAAAAATAGGTAGCTTTTTTTCTACAATATTTTTATTAGTTTTAATTCCTTATTTTATAATAAGTGTTGTACTTGTATATAGTAATTTAGTAAATCTAAATATCAATGAAAATCATATTCCAACTTTCTTTGGTTTTAAACCTGTTATTATCCATGATAATGCCATGAAAGGTGATTTAGATAAAGGTGATTTACTAATTATCAAAGAACAAGAAGATTATACCCAACTAAATACTGGTACAATTATCACTTATAGTCAAAAGAAAGATGAATATCAAACTAAGAAAATATATAGAGTATTATTCAAGCCAGAACCACCTGAAAAAGGTGAGACAACTACTAAACCTGCTGAATATAACACTAAAGCTAACAAAAATAAAAAAGTTGATGAGGCTAGACTTTTCTCTGATGATATAGAAGGAGTATATCTTTTAAGAATACCTTATATAGGTACATATTTAAGTTATATTGAACATGAATGGTTATTAGTATTTTCTTTACCTATATTAGCCATTGTTATCATTTTATTTATTAAATTAAAAATAAAATGTGCTGCGAAGAAGATAAAAGAAGATAACAAAGTAGAACAACAAGACCTTGAATTATTTTCAGCTGCTGAACTTACTTCAGGAAAAGAATTGAGAAAAGATTTATTAAATTCTAAATTAGGAGAAAATAAAGAGGTTAGTAGTAATCCTGTACAACAACCAACAGTAGTACCAACACCACAAGAAGTTCCACAACCTACTGTTACACCAGTTCAAGATAATAATCAACTTACAGGTGGAATTAAAATTGTACCACCAACAGAAACACAAATTAATCAAAATACAGTTACTCAACAGCCTCAAACTCAATCACAACCCCAAGTAATACCTGTAACAGATCAGGTTAAAGTAGTTCCACTTAATAATAACCAAGAAAATAAATAATTTAAGAGGTGCATAATGAAAGTATTATTATATACAGAAGGACAAAATATAATTAGGAAGAGTGGTCTTGGTAAAGCTATTGAACACCAAATGAAAGCTCTAAAAAGTGAACATATAGAGTACACTTTAAATCCTAATGATGATTATGATATTTTACATATTAATACCTATTATTTAAAATCTTATATTCTTGCGAAAAATGCTAAGAAGAAAGGTAAGAAAATTGTATATCATGCTCATTCTACTGAAGAAGACTTCAAAAATGGATTTATTTGGTCTGATCAAACTTCTCAGCTTTTCAAAAAATGGTTAATTAAGTGTTATTCCTTAGGAGATGTTATTGTAACTCCAACCCCTTATTCTAAAAAATTACTTGAAGGTTATGAAGGGTTAGAACATAAAAAAATATATGCTATTTCTAATGGTATAGAATTAGAATATTTTAAACCATATGAAAAAGCTCCTTGTGATTTTAGAAAGACTTATGGCTTTTCTAAAGACGATAAAGTCGTAGTAGGAATTGGTCTTTATATCGAAAGAAAAGGAATTATAGATTTTGTTGAACTTGCGAAACGTCTACCACAATATAAATTTATTTGGTTTGGATATAGTCCTTTATCTGCGACAACAGAAGAAGTTAGAACTGCTGTTAAAACAAAACTTGATAACTTAACTTTCGCAGGATATGTAGAACAAGATATGATTCGCTCTGCCTTAAAAGATGCTAATTTATATTTATTCCCAACTCTAGAAGAAACAGAAGGAATTCCTGCTATAGAAGCTTGTGCCATGAAACAAAATATTTTAATACGTGATATACCAGTATTTGATGATTGGCTAAAAGATGGTGTTAATGTATATAAAGCTAAAAATATAGATGAATTTGAAGATAAAACTAAAAAAATCTTAGAAGGAAAACTTCCTTCCTTAAAAGAAGAAAGCTATAAAGTTGCTATAGAACGTGATATTAAAAAAATAGGAAAACAATTAAAAGAAGTATATGAAGAAGTATTAAAGGATAAAGAAAAATAATTCTTTATCCTTTTTATTGCTTTAAAAATAAATATTCAGCTAATTCAATACTATAATTTTTGATATCATCTAGACTCTTATTTATTTCGCCTTTAAAATATTTAATAATTAAAGTTATTGTACCTACTGTAAAAAAAGAAATATCTAAATCTTTATTAGTTTTATTTGGTAAAACTTCTGTTAAAAGATTATATATTTTTCTTTCAAATCGTCTCATAAATAAAACAGCTTCATCACTTTTTAATAATTTAGAGTAAATAGCTTTATTATCGCTAATATATTTAAAAATTTTTTCTAAGTAATTTTGTAATTCTTCTTTAGTAGAAATAATTACTTTATCAGTTAAAAATTGTTCCAAAATTTCTTCTTGAAATTCATTAGCAATATCATAAATATTATCATAATGTGCATAAAAAGTACCACGTGTAATATCAGCTCTTTTTACTAATTCAGTAACTGTAATACTAGATATTTCTTTTTTTTCTTCCATTAATTCCGCAAAAGTTTTCTTTATTAGTTCTATAGTTTTCTTAGAAGATTTATTTACACCTTTAAGTTTCATCCATATCACCCCATAATCACATTATAACATAATTTTAACATTTATTCAATCAGTGTATAAATTTATACATTGTATACTATTTTGTCATTAAATTTTTTCTTTAAAGAGAGTAAAATACTTTAGGTTGGGGGATGAAAGAATGAAGAGAATTACTGATTTTATAGTAGAAAAAAGATATATAGTATTCACTTTAGTTTTAATTTTAACTTTAGGTTGTACTTTTTTAATTGATGATATTAAAATTAATCGTGATATTTCTAAATATTTACCAAAAGATAGTGAAGTAAGAATTGGTAAAGACATTATGGATGAAGAGTTCAAAGAAGTAGAAACAAGTACTCTTAATGTAATGTTTAAAGACTTAAAGAAAACTGAAAAAGAAAGTATATATGAACAACTAAAGAATTATCCCGATGTAGAGGTAGATTATGATAATAGTAAAGACTATAATAGAGGCAAATACACTTTATATATCATAACCGGAAAATTTAGTGCTGATTCTAAAGAGGCAACTAAACTCTATAATAAAGTCTTAGACAAATATGAAGATTATGATATTTCTACCAGTGGTGATATCAATGAAGAAAATAAAGAAGTTTTACCTTTTTATATAGTCGCCATTGCCGTAGGATGTGCCTTAATAATTCTTATTATAATGTGTGATTCTTTTGTAGAACCATTCTTATTCTTATTATCAATAGGAATTGCAGTTTTACTTAATAAAGGTACTAACATAATGTTTGGTAGTATCTCCAGTATTACTGATTCAATATGCGCTATTCTACAAATGGCTTTATCTATGGATTATTCTATAATGCTTATGTCAAGATATAGACAAGAGAAGAAAGAAGAAAAAGATAATGTTAAAGCCATGAAAAAAGCTTTATTCAAAGCCTTTAGTTCTATATCTAGTAGTTCAGTTACCACGGTTGTAGGATTAATAGCCTTAGTATTTATGAGCTTTACTATAGGAAGAGATTTAGGTTTCGTTCTAGCTAAAGGAGTATTATTTAGTTTATTTACCATTTTCACCTGTCTTCCGGCTTTAATATTAATGTGTGATAAATTAATTACCAAAACCAAGAAGAAAAGCCCTGTATTTAATTTAAAATATTTAGGAAAATATTCTTATCATATTAGATACATCTCTATATTTTTATTTGCATTTGTCTTTATAGTAAGTTTCTTATTAAAGGGTAATTTAACTATTTTATATACTGATAAAGAAGTAGATGAAATCAGCAAAGTATTTGATACTGATAATCAAATGGCTATAATTTATAATAATAAATATGAACAACAAATTGCCAAATACTGTAGAAGTCTTGATAAAAATAAAGCTGTTAATAATGTTCTTTGTTATGGAAATACCATTAATGAAAAATTAACATATCAAGATTTAAATAAAAGACTACAAGAATTTAAAGATGACTTTTCTATAGATGATTACTTATTAAAAATAATTTATTATAATTACTATAATAAAGATAAAGAAAAAATGACTTTTAATGAGTTAGTTAATTTTATTAAAAATAATGTTTATCAAAATGAAGAAATGAGTAAACATATTTCTAATCCTATGAGACAAAATATTAATAAATTAGAAAATTTTACTAATGAAAATTTAATTAATCAGAAAAGAACTTCTCAAGAAATAGCTAATATGTTTGAAATCAGTCAAGAAGATGTAGATGATTTATTAGTTTATTATAACTCTTTACATGGTAATAATACTTTAACAATAGAAGAGTTTGTAAACTTTATGAATAACTATATTTTAAAAAGTAAATATTCTCAATCAGTTGATAAATCTTCGGTTTCTAAATTAAATAGAATTTCTAAGTTTGTAAATAAAAATGAGATAACTAAAGAAATATCTTCTATGGAAATGGCTAATCTCTTTACTATGGATAAGAGTAGTGTAGACCAACTTTATTTATATTATACTAGTTTAAGTGATATTAATGTTAAGCTTACTATAGAACAATTTTCAACTTTTGTTTTAGATAATTTTTCTACTAGTATTGATAATAATATGAAAGAAGAATTAACTTTATTGAAACAATTTAGTAATAAAGACTTAATTAATCAACCACTAGATTCTAATACTATGGCTACTATTTTAGGAGTAGATCCAGGTAAAACTAGTGCTTTATATATGCTTATGAATCTTATGAATAAGACTCAAGAAAGTAAGTTTACTCCTTATGATTTAGTAACTTTTATAGTTAATAATAGTAATTTAGATTTAATTAAAAATAATATAGAACCAGAATCTTTAACAAAATTACAACTTGTAAAAATGGTAATGGACAGTAGTCTTAATGATATTACATATTCATATCAAGAGATGACTAATAATCTAAAATTAACAGATATAAATATGGTCAAAAATATCTATAGTGTCTATGTAAGTAGTAATACAAATATTATGATGAGTCCTTATAACTTTGTAAACTTTATTCTAAATCATCAAAATGATCCTAAATTAAAAGGAAGTATTAATTCTAATACTTTAAAAGATTTAACTTTATTAAAAACAATTATGGATAGTACCTTAAATAATACTAGATATACTTCAAGTAATCTTAGTCAGATGTTTGGTATTGATAATGAAAGTATGAAACTTCTATATTCTCTATATGAAGTTAAATATCAAACTAAAAATTTATCACTATCTTATAAAGAATTTGTAGATTTCTTACTTAATAATATTGTTACTAATAATAAATATAATAAGAATCTTACTTCTCAAAAAATTACTAAATTAAAAACTGTAAATGGTATTATTAATAGTACCTTTAATAAGACTAAATATACTAAAGATGAGATGTATGCGATTGTTTACACTTTAGCGAGTGATGTCGATAAGAATCTAATTGACTTATTATATATCTATTATGGTAGTAACAATAATTATCAAGCAAATTGGAAACTTACTATTGAAGAGTTTGTTAATTATTTAAATAATGATATTTTAACAGATTCTAGGTTTGATGATTTTATAGATGAGAGTAGAAGATGTGAAATTATTGAATCTAAAGATACTATAAAGGACGCTAAAAAGCAGCTTGTTGGTAATAAATATTCTAGAGTAGTAATAAATACTAATTTAGACTTAGAATCTAAAAAAACTTTTAATTTTATAAATAAATTAGAATCAAACTTAAAACATAAAGATATTTACTTAATAGGAGATTCTCCTATGGCTTATAATCTAGATAAAACCTTTGGTAGTGAACTAGATTTTATAACAGTATTAACTATGATATTTATCTTTATAGTCGTAATGGTAACCTTTAAATCTATTTTAATACCTATTATTTTAGTATTATTAATTCAAACTGCTGTATACTTAACTATGGGAATATTATATTTTAGTGGAGGAGAAGTTTACTTTATTGCCTTATTAATTGTTCAAAGTATTTTAATGGGTGCAACAATCGATTATGCCATACTTTATACATCATATTATTTGGAATCTAGAAAGAGTATGAATATTAAAGAGTCAATTATTAACTCTTATAATAAATCAATACATACCATCTTTACTAGTGCTTCTATTTTAATTATTGTAACTTTAATAGTAGGATGTATGTCAACGGCTATAACTTCTAAAATATGTAAAACTATATCAGAAGGTACTATTTGTTCCACTATCTTAATTCTCTTCTTATTACCAGCAGTCCTATCATCTGTAGATAAATTTATTATAAAAGAAAAGATAACAAAATAATTTGTTATCTTTTTTACATATAATGTCTTCTTGTTTGTTGATCAATACTAATATTTATAAGTATACCAATTATAACCATATATGAGAGTAGGCTAGAACCACCATAACTTATAAATGGTAACGTAATACCCGTTATAGGAAATAAACCAACAGTCATACCTATATTCTGTACTTGCTGGAACAAAAGCATTCCCACAATTCCTGTAATAACATATTTATCAGTAGCCACTATTTTCTTTCGACATAAAGATATTAATTTCATATCAAAAAATATTATTAAAGATATAAGTAATACTGATCCTAAAAGTCCAAAGTTAGAAGCAAAGACGGCGAATATAAAATCTGTTCCTGATTCTGGAAAGTAAATAGGTGTTTTATTAAAGCCATGTCCGAAGAATCCTGCCGATCCCACAGCTGCTAAAGCATTTTCAAGTTGGAGACCACTACCACTTTTCCAATCAAAAACTCTATCCAAACGATAAAATAAATCAGTCCCAAACAAATTTATAAACAAATTTTTATTTAAAAAATAAGTACCAAATATAGAACCTAGAAGTGTTCCTAAAATTACACCTACAATTATAAACCAACGTAATCTAATCCCTGATAGAAACATCATACAAGCATAAATTACAAAATAGATAATAACTGCTCCCGTATCTGGTTCTAAAAAAGTTAAAATAGAAGGGATTAATAATACTACAAAAGATTTTAATAAGAATATAAATTCCTCTTTAAGAGAAGGGTTATGATAATCATCTTTAAATTTATTAATCATTATTCCAAAAACTAAAATTAAAATAATTTTCATAAATTCACTAGGTTGAAAACTACCTATACCAGGAACAGTAAACCAACATTTACTATTATTAATAGGTGTGGCGAACAATAATAATCCTACCAGTAGAATATTAAAGATAATATACATAATCCAAGTATATTGATAAATAACTTGATTTTTAGCTTTGACAATAAAAAATATTAGAATAAAACCAATTACATACCACATCAACTGCTTTAAAGCTAAATTACCCAGTGATTCTGAAATATAAGTCGAGGCACTATAAATTGTAATAATACTAATGATTGCAAAAGCTATTACAGATAAAATAATACTTAAATCTAATTTCTTTTTTGTCATTATAAATTTCTCCTTGTCTTTATATTATACCAAAAAATAGGAAGTTTTATTTAATAAATACATAAAATATTATAAAAGGAGACAAAATTTATGAAAAAATTACCAAAAATTTATCATGAAGGTTTAAATAAAGCTATTCCTAATAATAGGGAAGTGTATTATTTAAAAAACCAAGAGTCTAAAGAAACCGAAGAAAGAAAATCTGAAAGTGTAGATGAAGTATTAAAAAAAGTATTTAATGGTATAGGTTATTCTTTTAATATCCCCTTAAAAATTATTACTAATAATAAAACTTATGAAACTAGTTTAATTGGTAAAACAGGAAATTATCTTATTACTTTTGATAATGATACTATTCCTTTAAGTGAAGTAAAAGAAATAATAATGCTTTAATCAAAAAACAAAGAAGACTTAAAAAAGTCTTCTTTTCTTAGCAAAGTTCTACAAAAGTATCATTTAAACATTTAATTGCTCCAACACAATTTAAATTGATTGTGAAAAATTCATTAGTTGCAGAAAACTCACTTGTTCCTTCAGTTGTATCAGGATTTGGATAAAGAATTCTACAAGTACAACAACAGTTATCAAGAGATTCCACTCTAAATACAGTAGAAGTACCTGTTATACCATTAACTGTATATGGGAATTCCCAAAGTTCACCAGTAGCACAATTATATAAATTTATAGGTCTAGTATTGTAACAAACTACACTAGGAGTAGGACCTAAATAAGGTTTATCACAACCTAAATTTTCACTACAGTTAAAATCTTGATTTTGAAGTAACAAAATAGTTTTTAATACTTTATAGATACATTCACAATCTTGATTGTTTTCATTATCACACATAAATATTCTCCTTTCTTAACAATCAACTATGGCATCTTCTAAGCACTTAATAGCACAGAAACATTTTAGATTAACAGTTACAAATTGATTAGTTCTAGTATAAGTCGCATCATCAGCATTATAAGTTAAGGCTGAAAGAGTAGCACAACAACCATCAACATCCTCAACTCTAAAAATACTACTTGTACCACCATTATTATTTAAAGATACTGTAAATAAACTTCCATCTTTAGAATATAAAGTTATAGGACGGGTATTATAACAAACAAAACTAGGAGTAGGACCAAAAATAGGCTTTGTACATCCTAAATCAAAACAATTATCGCTTTTCTTTCTTTTTTGTAGAATGTCTATTACTTTTAATATTTTAGCTAAACAACATGATTCATCATTAGACATAATCTCCACCTCTTTATTTATTTCTAATATAAGATATTCACATAAATTATAATGTTGTCGTATGAATACCTATATAAATATATGAAAAAGATATTGATAAAATAAATTGTTCTTTCATTTTTTATTATTTTAAGGTATACTTGTATTGGGTGATAAAGATGATAAAATATGTGATTATTGCTGTAATATTACTTGTGATTCTACTTGCTATTTTAAAAGCAAATCAAAAAGATGCTAAGGTGGACTTTAATAAGTTAGTCGAATATTTAGGTGGAAAAGACAATATAATTGATACAGAAATTAATTTATCTAGATTTAAGGTTACTTTAAAAGATGTAACTAAAGCTAATAAGGAAGGTATTCAAAAATTAGGTGCTAAAGGTATAGTTGAAATTGAAAATCAATTAAAAATAATTTTAGGACCAGAATCTAAAGCCTTAAAAAAATATATTGATGATATAAAAGGATAGACTGTTATAATGAACTGAACCCCAAAAGTTGGACAGTTTAATTATTCAAGGATTGTAACCTGTAATTTACAGGAGACAGTCTTTTTTTTACAAAAAAATGCTTTTTCTAACATAATTCGACAAATATCGACAAACTTAAAACATATAATTAAAACAGAAAGGAGAGTTAATATGTATATCTTGGAATCACTCTTATTAAATTTAGTTTATTTATTATTTCCTCTAACTTTGTATATTGTTTATACAGCATATATTAAAAATATGGATTTACAAGAAAAAAGTTTCTTCTTAGAATTAGCTTTAGTGTCATCTTTATATTTTACTATTAAGTACGGTGCTAGAATAGGAACTATCTTTCCGATGATTCTATTTAATATACCACTATTAGTTAGTTATTTTAAGAAAGCTAAAATAGCACAAGTTATGATCTCTATAATATTAATTTGGTATTATAATATTAGTTTAAATGTAAATATTTGGTTTTTAATAAGTGAATATCTAGCTTACTTTATAGTTTATAATTACTTTAATATAAGTAGAAAAAAGCCCGATAATTTAATTAATATATTTGTAGGTATAAAATCATTTTTTATTTCCTTAGAATTATTTCTTTTTATAAGACCAGAATATAATCTTTTAAGTAATGTCTTAGAAATGTTATTTGTACTGGTTTTATATACTACTTTTGCCTACATAATTATTTATTTCTTAGCTAGATTAGAGAGTATTGTTAATTTAAATAGTGTAATGAATGAATTAGAAAAAGAAAAAAGGTTAAGGCAATCGCTCTTTAAGATGACACACGAAATTAAAAATCCTATTGCTGTATGTAAAGGTTATTTAGATATGTTTGATTATCATGATGAAGAAAGAATAAAAAAATATATTCCCATCATCAAAAACGAAATAGAAAGAACTATTACTTTAATGGATGATTTTCTAGATTATACTAAAATTCAAATAGATAAAGATGAGATTGATTTATATATGTTACTGGAAGATACTGTTGATTCTCTTAAACCTTTAATGAGAAAAAATAAAGTTCAAACAGTTGTTAATATTCCCGATGAAGAAGTATATATGTTAGCGGATTACAATAGATTAAAACAAGTTTTAATTAATGTTTTTAAAAATTCATTAGAAGCTAAAAGAGAAAATGTTAATATGGAAATAGAGTTAGATGTTAAAACTAAGGATAATGAAGCTTTAATTGAAATTAGAGATAATGGAGTAGGTATAGACAAAGAAAATTTAAAATATATTGGAGAGATGTTTTATACTACTAAAAAGAAAGGAACCGGTCTAGGAGTTAGTTTATCTAGAGAAATAGTTAATTTACATGGTGGTAGTATGGTCTATAGTTCTAAAAAAGATAAGGGTACTACCGTTAAAATAACTTTACCCATTATAGAAACATAAAAAGTCGAAATCTTCGACTTTTTTTAATAATAGAAATTTTGATTATAACTTGGAACATATTGATAATTATTATATGGTACAGGATATGCAGGACCAACACAATATGGTCCAGGACATACAGGTCGGTAATTATTATTGTTATTTCCAAATCCATAACCTATGGCAGTACCAGCAATTCCTCCAAGTAAAAAAGGCGCTAAAAACCTTTCATCTTGAGGAGAATTTGTAGAATTAGGGTACATAAATTGTCTATTATTTGGTACAATATACCTAGATTGATACATAACATACACTCCTTTGTTTGTATATTATGTAATAGAAAGGAAGATGTGAATGAAAGAAGAAAAAATGCAGAAACTTGCTAATACTATTGTAACTTATTCTTTACATTTAAAGAAAGGAGAAAAAGTTAAAGTAAGTTTTCCTCATGAAGCCGAAGATTTTGTATCTAAAATTATTGATGAAGCCAAGAAAGTAGGAGCACATATTTATTTAGAAGAAGTTAATTCTAGATTAGATGCCCATTTAGCGGAAACTTCCAGTGTTGAAAGAATTGATTATCTAAAGAAAAAAGCTCGTCTTGAAGTAGATAATATGGATGCTTTTATCAATATAAGATATACTTATAATGATTATGAAAATAAAAATGCTGATAAAGATTATATAAAAGAATTAGGTCAAAAACTAGATGAAGAAAACAACGTAAGAGTAAATGAAAGAAAGTGGGTATTATTAAATTATCCATCTAGAGTAGATGCTTACAAAGCTCAAATGTCAACACGTGAATTCGAAGATTTTGCTTGGGATGTCATGACTGTTGATTATGCTAAAATGAGTGAAGATATTAAGCCATTAAAAGAACTTATGGAAAAAACAGATAAAGTAAGAATTGTCGCACCAAACACTGATTTAACATTCTCCATTAAAGGACTTCCAGCTATACCTTGTTGTGGAGATATGAATATTCCGGATGGAGAACTTTATTCAGCACCTGTTAAAGATAGTGTAAATGGAGTTATTACTTACAATACACCAAGTCCATATCGTGGAAATGTTTTTCATCATGTATCCTTAACTTTTGAAAATGGAAAAATAGTTAAAGCCACTTGTGATGAAGATGATGAAGCTTTAAATGAAATATTTGATACTGATGAAGGCGCAAGATATGTTGGTGAATTCTCTTTAGGATTTAATCCTAAAATTCTATATCCTATGGGAGATATTTTATATGATGAAAAAATATTAGGAAGTCTACATTTTACACCAGGAGATTCCTATGCAGACTGTGATAATGGAAATCATTCTGCGGTTCACTGGGATATGGTTTTAATCCAAAGAGAAGATTTTGGTGGCGGAGAAATTTACTTTGATGATAAATTAATTAGAAAAAATGGTAAATTTGTCCTTGATGAGTTAAAAGCCTTAAATTATGATAATTAATATAACAAAATTATTTTGTAAAGATAGAGAAACAGATTAAAAAATTTCCTTAACCAAAATTTTAAATTTGTTTCTTTTTTTATTTCCAAAAGTTAAAAATAGTCATTTGCTTATGTAAAAAAACTTTGTTATATTACCACCCGAAAGGAGGAAAGTATATATAAATTTAGAAGAAAAAATAGCAGAAAGTTGCCACAAAGCTATAAAAGATTTCTTTACTTCTAATGACTCAAAAGTATATCTAGAAGAAATATTGACAAATGATCCAAACTCCCTTTTAATTTGTCAAAGTATTAACCAAGAAAGAAAATCACTCCCTATAAACTGTAACGTTTCAATTCAAGTAGAAGTCAAAATTAGAAATCCTTTGTAGCAAAATCATATTTCAATCATATAATATTGTTGTTGTGTTGTTTAAAATTATTCTTGATTTTTAAAATAATTTGTGATAATGTATTGTTTGTAAAAGCAAGTGCGAAAGACGTAATAAAGACCTATTTTTAAAGAGACCTTGTGGGTGGTGAAAGCAAGGAAAATAACTTTATTAAGATCACTTTCAAGTGCTCTTTATGGATAAGATAAAGACGATTACACGCGTTAAGTGTTTAGAGATTATGAAATTTTCATAAAATAAGGTGGTACCGCGAAACTATTCGTCCTTAGGGATGAATAGTTTTTTTATTACTATTTCGCAAAAGAAAGGAATGATAAGAATGAGTTTTAAAAAATTAGAAAAAGGATCTATTCGTGAAATTGAACAAAAATATGTAGATAAGTTTAAAGAAATGAATATTTTAGAAAAAACTATTGAAAACAGAAAAGGTAAAGAAGACTTTGTCTTTTATGATGGACCAATCTATGCGAATGCTAAACCTGGAATTCATCACGTATTCTCTAAAACTATTAAAGATTCTTTTTGCAAGTTTAAGACTATGCAAGGTTATCGTGTACTTAGAAAAATAGGGCTTGATACTCATGGATTACCTATAGAAGTTAATGTAGAAAAGAAACTAGGTTTTAAATCTAAAACTGATATCGAAAAATTAGGTGTAGAGAGATTTTGTGAAGAATGTAAAAAAGAAACAGATTCAAATATAGATGAAGTAAAAAAAGTAACTGATATGATGGGACAATTCATTGATTGTGATAATCCTTATATTACTTGTAGTAATGAATTTATTGAATCTGAATGGTGGATAGTAAATGAATTAAATAAAAAAGGATTAATTTATTATGGAAATAAAGTTCTACCATATTGTCCTAGATGTGGAACAGAACTAGCATCCCATGAAGTATCTCAAGGTTACAAAGAAGTATCAGTAAATACTGTAACAGTGCCTTTTAAGTTAGTTGATGAAGATACTTATGTATTAGTATGGACTACAACACCTTGGACATTAATGGCTAATGTCGCTTTATGTGTTAATGGAAATCTTGACTATATAAAAGCAGCTAGTAAAGGATATAATTTTATCGTTGCCAAAGATCTTGCTAATAACGTATTAGGAGATGAATACGAAGTATTAGAAACTTACAAAGGAAAAGATTTAGTAGGACGTAAATATGAACAATTAATGCCATTTGTTAAAGTAGAAGGAAAAGCTTTTGAGATTTTAGCGGATGATTATGTTACTGCTAGTGATGGTACAGGTATCGTTCATATTGCCCCAGCTTTTGGTGTAGACGATAATAGAGTAGCTCAACAAGCAGGTATTACTTTCATTAATCCTGTAGGAAAAGATGGTTGCTACTTAGAAGGTCCATGGAAAGGTAGATTAGTTACTGATAGTGAACTTGAAATAGATATCATTAAATATCTTAAGAGTGAAGATAAATTATTTAAAAAAGCTAAAATGGTTCACGATTATCCTCATTGTTGGAGATGTAAACAACCTCTAGTTTATTATGCTAAACCAGCTTGGTATGTTAACAATACAGCTTATAAAGATAAAATAATTGCTGAAAACAAGAAGATTAATTGGTATCCTGATTATGTTGGAGAAAAACGTTTTAATAACTGGCTTGAAAACATGATAGACTGGGGTATATCTAGAAATAGATTCTGGGGATGCCCACTTCCAATTTGGACTTGTGATTGTGGCCATTTTGAATCAGTAGGTTCTATCCAAGAATTAAAAGAAAAAGCTATCGAAGATATTGATGTTGAAAATCTAGAATTACATAGACCTTATGTAGATAATATTCATTTTAAATGTCCAAAATGTGGTAAAACTATGAGTAGAGTACTAGATGTAATGGATGTATGGTTTGATTCAGGTTCAATGCCATATGCTCAATATCATTATCCATTTGAAAATAAAGAATTATTTGAATCACAATTCCCAGCTGATTTTATTGCTGAAGGTGTTGACCAAACTCGTGGTTGGTTCTATGTACTTCTTGTTATATCAACATTAATAAGTGGAAAATCAAGTTTTAAAAATGTATTAGTTAATGATTTAATGTTAGATGATCAAGGTAAAAAGATGAGTAAATCTTTAGGTAATATCATTAATCCAATAGATATTATGACTCAGTATGGAGCAGATACAATCAGATTCTATATGTTATATACTTCACCAGTTTGGACACCTTTAAAATTTGATGAAAATGGTGTTAAAGAAGTATATTCAAAATATATATCTACATTTAAAAATGCTTATTCATTCTTTGAAATGTATGCTAATGCAGATAATATTGATCCAAGAGAATATGAAGTTGTATATGAAGACCGTGAATTAATAGATCGTTGGTTACTTTCTAAATTAAATAAATTGGTAAAAGTAGTAACTGAAGGTTATGAAGAATATGATTTAAATAAAGTAGTTAGAGCTATAGTTCCATTCTTAAATGATGACTTATCTAACTGGTATATCAGAAGTAACAGAAGACGTTTCTGGGATAGTGAACTTACTTTAAGTAAAAAAAGTGTTTATCTTACAACTTATGAAGTATTAGTAACTCTTGCTAAATTAACCGCACCAATTACACCATTTATTTCTGATGAAATTTATACAAAATTAACTGGTGAAGAAAGTGTTCATTTAGCTGACTTCCCAGTATGTAATGAAGAATATATTGATGAAAAAGTAGAAGAACAAATGGATTTAGTTCGTGATGTTTGTAGTCTAGGAAGAGATGCTAGAGAAGAAGTAAATATCAAAGTTCGTCAACCAATATCTGAAGTTATATTAGACAAAAAAGTAAAAGATATAATTGGAAATTTGGATTCAATTATTAAAGAAGAACTTAATGTTAAAGATATAACTTATAAAGAGGATATGACAGATTATCTTAATTATTCTTTAAAACCTAACTTTAAAGTTTTAGGTCGTGAACTTGGACCAAAAATTAAAACACTACAAGAAGTATTAAAAAACATTTCCAGTCATGATGCCTTTAAATTAGCTCAAGAACCTTTAACTATTAAATTAGAAGATGAAGATTTCACTCTTAATAGTGATAATACTATTACTTCAATAGAAGTAAAAGAAGGTTATGCTGCAAGTAATGATAGTACTACTTGTGTAGTCTTAAATACTACATTAACAGAAGATTTAATTTTAGAAGGTCTTGCTCGTGAAATGGTACGTACTGTTCAAGCTCTTAGAAAAGAAGCTGACTTTGTCATTACAGATCATATTAATATTTATTACTCTGGAAGTGATAAAGTAAAAGCTATGATTGATAAATATTCTGATTATGTTAAGAATGAAACTTTAGCAGAAGAAATCATTTTTGATGATAGTTTAGAAACAGATCAAAATATTAATGATGAAAAAGTAGCTATTAAAGTAGAAAAGATATAATCGTCAAAATACAAGGGTAAAATATTCCCTTGTATTTTTTGTTTATAGGAAAAATATGAAAAATCTTAACTTTTTTCATGTTTTTTGTTGCATTTTTAAGCTCGTTATTATATAATTTAATTGTTGTGAGTTAGTTGTCCTCGTAGCTCAGCTGGATAGAGCAATCGCCTTCTAAGCGATCGGTCACAGGTTCGAATCCTGTCGTGGACACCATTTTAAAAATAAAGCGACTTGTAAAAAAGTCGTTTTTATGTTATATTGAATATGTCAAGGAAACTTGCATAAAATAAAAAAGGGGAACATTCAGTTTTTTCGAGTTGAATGTCTACCTCAATTTATATGGGATTAGACACTTATTCTAGCGAATGAGTGTCATTTTTTTATAACTACTATCATAATGATAAGGAGAAATAAAGCGACTTGTAAAAAAAGTCGTTTTTATGTTACGTTTATACAGTAGGGAGACTTGCATAAAATAAAAAGGAACATTCAATATGCTAGTGTTGAGTGTTGCCAAAAGTTTGGTTTCACCTAATTCAAAGCAGTTGAGTTAGGTGATTTTCTTTTATATTAAAACTATAAATAGTAATAATACTAATAGGAAGATAAGAATGATTAAAGATAGAATTAAAAAATCCTTCTTATTCATATTACCGTCTCTCTTACTTTAAAGTTTGGTTCCACTAAACTATTAAATATTCCTAAAAATATTAGAATGTAAAAATTATCAATAAGATACTCACTTATGTTAAAGAGTATCTTTTTTTGTGAAAAAAAGAGGTATTCTCCAACTTATCTATAATAATATAAGTGGAGGTGAGAGAATTAGTATAAATAAAGAAATTGTTCTTCAAGATGGAATAAAAGATTGTGGTATATGTTGTCTTTTATCTGTAGTTAAACACTATGGCGGAAATATTTCCAAAGAATATTTAAGGGAATTAACTTCCACTAATAAAAATGGAGTAGTAGCTAGTAAATTAGTCGAAACAGCACTATTCCTAGGTTTTGATTCTTATGGTTTATCAGGAAAAATTACAGATTTAAAAAAAGAACAACTACCTATAATTGCTCATGTTATTTTAAATAAATCTTATAAACATTTCATAGTAATATATGATATTAACTACTTAGAGAAGAAAATAATTGTTATGGATCCAGCTAGAGGTAAAAGAATTATGAAATTTTCAGAATTTAATTTATTAACTAGTGGAAATTTTATTTATCTAAAACCCCTTAAACCAATAGCGAATTTTTCTTCTAAAAAAGTTATTAAAACAGCTATTATAGAGTTTATAAAAAAACATATATCATGGTTAATCATACTATTTATTTTAAGTTTTACTTCCTTTGTTTTAAACATCTTAAGTTGTTTTCATCTAAAATATTTAATGAATTATGCTTTAGAATATAACTCATTAGATAATGCTTTAACTATCAGTATAGTTCTATTATTAATTTTTATTCTTAAAGAAATATCATCTTTATTAAAGAATATTACTTTAATAAAATGGAGTGAACTATTTGATGAAGCTTTAACCATGAAAACATTTAGACAAATCATCTCGCTTCCATATCTTTATTATAAAAATAGAACTACAGGAGAAGTAGTATCTAGAATTAGAGATTTATCCGAAACAAAGAACTTTTTAACTAAACTTTTTTGCTTTTTATCCACAGATTTATTATGTATCATTGTATTTATTATTTTACTTTTAGATTTAAATAAAAAAATGACTTTATGGGTTTTACTTATCATTAGTAGTTTATTTATCTTTTCACTAATCACTAAAAAATATTTAAAGAAGAAAATTATTAAATATCATAAAAAAGAAATGAAATTAAACTCTTATCTCATAGAAGTATTATCATCTAATTCTGTAATTAAAGGAGAACATATTGAAAGTAATGTAATCTATAAATTCCGAAAGAAATATCAAAGTCTTTTAGAAGCTGTATATAAATTATCAATTGTAAAAGAATTAGAAGAATTTATCAAAAATATTATTATAAATGTAGGCTGGGTTATTATCTTATTTTTGGGATGTAGTTTTATTATAAAAGAAAAATTATCTATTGGAGATTTAATTGTATTTCAGAGTGTATTAAGTTATTATTTTGCCTCTTTTAAAAATCTTCTGGAATTATATTATGATTACAGTAACTTTAAATTAACATTTACTAGAGTAGAAGACTTATTTTCCATAAAAAAAGAAAACTTTATAGGTAGTAGACATTATATTAATTATAAGTTAAATGGCCCAATAAAATATAAAAATTTAAATTATAAATATAGTAGTAAACAAATATTTAATAAGATTAATTTAGAAATAAAGGCAGGAGAGAAAATATTTTTTTATGGTCCAACTGGAAGTGGAAAAAGTACTTTAATGAAACTATTAATGCGTTATATTGAAGTACCATTTGGGAAATTATCTATTAATGATATAGATATTAATCATTATCATTTAGATGTTTTGAGAAATAGAATTACTTATGTTTCCCAAAATGAATATTTATTTACAGATACTATTTTAGAGAATATTACTTTAGGCAGAGTAGTAAATGAAGAGAAGTTAAAAGCTATTTGTAAAATTACAAAAGTCGAAGAATTTGTCTCAAAATTAGATTCTAAATATAATACTTTAGTAGAAGAAAATGGTTTTAATTTTAGTGGTGGAGAACGACAAAGAATAATTTTAGCTAGAAGTCTTTTAAAAAATAGTGATATTTATATATTTGATGAATCATTAAGTCAAGTAGATTCTAAAAAAGAGTTGGAAATATTAAAAGATATATTTAAAATTTTAAAAGGTAAAACTATTATTTTTATCTCACATAGTAAGAAGAATAAATATATATTTGATAGAAAGATTTATTTAAAAAATGGAAGATGTTATGAAGAAAAAGTACGAAGCTAATCAATTACTTTTTATCAGTGTTTTTATTTTGTTATTAGTTTATCTTTTATTTATTAATATATTGTTTAATAATTATTTTACTAAATATATTTCAATTTCTGGAGTTGTGAAAAATGATACAACAGTAGATATATTTCTAACCAGTCATGATCTCAAATATTTAAAAGCAAATCATTATGTATTTATTGACTCTAAAAAATATTCAAAAGAAATAACTGAAATTACTCGTAATGTTTTAAAAAAAGATAATCATAATTATCATGAATTAAAAATAAAAATAAAGCTCGATAAAAAGTATAAAGTAAATGATAATATCATTCTTAGAGTAGCCGAAAAGAAAGAAAAAATATATAAAATCTTTAGAGCCTGTTGGAAGGAGGAATAGTATGCAGAAACTTAGCAATAATAAATTAGAAAATATTTCGGGTGGTGTATCGACCTGGATTTTTGTAGGAATAGGGGCCTTAGTAGTATTTACATTAGGCTTTGTAGATGGACTTGTCCATCCGAAAGGATGTGATGCATAATGAACAAAATAAAAAAAGAACAATTAGATTTTATTAGTGGTGGAACAACCCTTAATCTATCTGCCTCCCTTTTAAATTCTTTTTCTAAAATAGTAGAAATTGTTTTTGAAATAGGAGTAGGATTTGGTTCATCAATGAGAAGAATAGGTGAAAATAATATATGTCCATTGAAATAATAAAAAAGCACAAATTTTTAACAATAGTTTGTATCCCTTTACTCATATTTTACTCATACTTAGCCATAAGTATTTTATATAAATTAGGGCAATATGTCGGAAATATTTTTAATATAAGCTGTTAAAAAGTAAAAAAAAAGCGAAAAAAGTTACATTTTGTTGAAAAATCAAACTATTTTGTGCTATAATCGTTTTAGTAAAAACGAAGGGAGGGATAAAATGGCGATCGGAGTAACTGTAAAAAACGGCGATTTAAATAGTGCTGTTAGAAGATGGAAACAGAAAGTAGCAAAAAATGGAGTCCCTTCTGAGTACAAAAAAAGAGAATTTCATGATAAACCTGGTGTTATAAGAAGAAATGCAAAAAAAGAAGGAATCAAAAACGCTCGAAAAAGAAGTAGAAAAGAAAGAAGAGACTAATTAAAGTCTCTTTGTTTTTTAGAAAGGAAATGATAAAATGACAATTTATGAACAATTAAAAGCTGATATGGTAGAAGCCATGAAAAGCAAAGACAAAAATACTCTTACTGTAATACGTATGGTTAAATCTGCTATGGATTTAGAACACATTGATAAGAAACGTGAATTAAATGATGAACTTGCTATTGATGTTTTATCTAAAGAAGTTAAAACAAGACGTGAATCTTTAGAATGCTTTAAAGAAGCAGGAAGAAATGATTTAGTAGAATCACTAGAACAAGAACTTGCTGTTTTAGAAAAATATTTACCACAACCATTATCTTTAGAAGAAGTAGAAGCTATAATTGCTGATGCTGTAAAAGAAGTAAATCCTACTAGTATGAAAGATATGGGAAGAATCATGGGGATTGTAACACCTAAAGTAAAAGGTAGATTTGATTTAAAACAAGTAAGTACAATGGTAAGAGAAAAAATAAATTAGACTAGCCAAAAAGCTAGTCTTTTATTTTTAGAGTATCTCCAACTTTATATTGTTTTGTACTTTTTGCTGGGAATACATAAGTATAATAAACTTTTCTTTTAAAGTGAATAATTTTTTCACTTTTTAAATTAGGATACATATATAATATTTTATTATCTTTATCAGTCATAACCACATCAACACGTTGACAATACAAATAGGTATGAAACCACCTTTTTTTAGGAAAACATAAACCATTCTTAATTTCATCTAAATAAAATTTATAACTAATAAAACGATCCTTAAAAGTAGTTAAAGTTTTTATTTTCACTTTTTTATTTTCTAACTTTATATACATACCCATCACCACCTTAAATATAACAAATATCAACAAATAAAGCAATAAACTATTTACTAGCTAACTTAAAATATGTTAATATGAGGGTAGGGAGAGTGTAAAAATGGTATTTAGTTCAATGATTTTTCTATGGAAATTTTTACCCATAGTTTTGATTTTATATTTTATATGTGACAAGAAATTCAAAAATATAATTTTGTTATTAGCAAGTTTATTTTTTTATGCATGGGGAGAACCAATATATATTATCTTAATGTTAGTATCTATATTATTTAACTATATATTTGGTTTGTTAATAGACAAGTATCGAAAACATGATAAGAAAATATTAGTTATAGCTATAATATTTAACTTAGGTTTATTAGCGTATTTTAAGTATTTTAATTTTTTTGCGCTTATAATTGATAATATTTTTAGACATGGTGTAATTGCTTTTCAAAATATTATTTTACCAATAGGTATATCTTTTTATACCTTTCAGATTTTATCCTATATTATAGATTTATATCGTAAAGAAATAAAAGTTCAAAAGAATGTTTTTAATTTAGCGTTATATGTTTCCTTCTTCCCACAATTAATTGCGGGACCAATTGTTAAATATAAAGATATTGAAAAAGAAATAAGTGTTCGAAAAGTTACCCTAAAATCCTTTGCTGGGGGGGTAGAAAAGTTTATTTATGGTTTAGCTAAAAAAGTTATTATCGCCAATAATTTAGCCTTTATCGTTGATACACTTTTTTCTCAAAATTTAAATATGCCTTTAGCATGGTTTGTGGCTATATGTTATACATTACAAATATATTTTGATTTTTCAGGTTATAGTGATATGGCGATAGGTCTAGGAAAAATGTTTGGCTTTAATTTCCCTAAAAACTTTAACTTACCATATATTGCCACTTCCATCACAGACTTTTGGAGAAGATGGCATATATCTCTTTCAACTTGGTTTAAACAATACTTATATATTCCTTTAGGTGGTAATAGAAAAGGTAAGATTAGAACTTATATAAATTTATTTATAGTTTTCTTTGCGACAGGATTATGGCATGGAGCTAGTTATAACTTTATTGCTTGGGGATTATATTATGGAGTATTTTTAGTGATTGAAAAGATATTTCTTTTAAAATATTTAGATGAAAATAAATATAAATTTTTAAATTATATTTACGTGATGTTTATAGTTATTATTGGATGGGTTTTATTTAGAAGTGGAACTTTAACAGAAGCACGTCATTTTCTTAAAATAATGTTTTCTTTTAACTTTAATCCTACCTACAATTTAATGCCTTCACTAATTAATGGTAAAATGATATTAGTATTAATACTAGGTATTATCTTCTGTGGACCTATACAATTACTATGTAATAAATTAAAATCTAAACAGAAATTAATAACTTTATATCAAGAAAAATTAAGATACTTTGTAATTATCATCATCATGGTAATTTGTATATCAGAACTAGTTGCTAGTACATATAATCCATTTATATATTTTAGATTTTAGGAGGACAAGATGAAAGAACATAAAGGAGATTTACTCGTTATAATTATTTTCATATTCTTCCTGGTAGGTCCTAGTATTATTTATCCTTTTGTAGAGAAATATATGGATCATGGAAACTATGAAAAAAGAGAAATGATTAAGAAACCAAAATTAACACTTAAAAATATAAAAGATTATCCTAAAAAATATGAAGATTATTTTAATGATAATCTAGCCTTTAAAAATGAAATTAGAAAATATCGTGCTGAAGCTTTATATAAAGTATTAAATACAGCGGCTGATGCTAGGGTACTTATAGGTAAAAATGATTTTCTATTTTATGATGGTACTACCGATGGGAATACAATTAATAATTACCGAAAAATAGCTAGATTTACTAAAAAAGAAAAAGAAAAAATAAAAGATAACTTAGTAGAGACTAAAGATTATTTTCAAAAACAAGGTAAACCATTTTATGTTATCATGGTTCCTGATAAAGAAAATGTTTATAGAGAATATATGCCCGATGTTATTGAATCTAAGAAGAGTAGTAAGGCTAGTATGGCTGAAGATCTAATCAATTATTTAAAAGAAAATACAGATCTTAACATACTTTATCTTAAAGATGCTTTAATGAAAGGCAAAGACAAAGGACGTGTTTTTCTAAGATATGATACTCATTGGACTGATTATGGAGCTTATTTAGGAGTTATGGAAATAGTCTCTAATATTGAAAAAGACTATCAGAAACCTGAAGTTACTTTTAAAAAAGGTACGACCGAATATGATTTAGCTAACATGAGTTTAATTTCAAACATTATTAATAAAAAAGATTTAGTTACAGATAAATTTTTAGAAGATGTCGATGTTACTTGCAAAGAAAAAGATGAGTACCAAGTTTGTAATTCTAACGGACAAATTGATAAAACTTTAATATTAACTGGTGATTCTTTTAGATTAGCTACTATACAATTTTTATCCAAAATCTACAAGAGAACTGTTTTTATTAATGTTCTTAGAGATGATTATTCTGATGTAATCAAAAAATATGATGCAGACGTATTATTATTTGAATCTGTAGAGAGATATGCTACTCGTTTTGAAGATGCTAATAAGATGATAGGAGATTAGAAGTTTAATTATGAAAGAAAATATATCTAGTATGGCTATAGTTATCGGTAATGATAAAGTATTAATGTTAAATAGTAAGGGTAGATGGGTATTTCCTAAAGGTCATGTTGAGAGTGGAGAAACCTATTTACAAGCAGCTATTAGAGAATTAAAAGAAGAATCTGATGTTGATGTAGTTCCTGAAAACTGTTTAGGACAAATAGATGAGTTTAAGTTTTATTTTGATAAAGAAAAAGCTATGAAAGTTATTAAGGTATTTCTTTTTAAGATAGATAATTGTCCTAAAATTACTTTTCAAAGAGAAGAAGATTTCATTGATGGAGACTGGTTTGATTTTGATGAAGGACTTAATTTATTATTCCATGATGATGCTCGTGCAGCCTTAAAAAAGAGTTTATTAAAATTAGGGATTAGCAAAATTTCAAGTAGAAACTGGAATTTTTAACAAAAAAGTGTAAAGTAATGCTATAATTAAGTTACTTGAGTTAGC
>CANRDQ010000015.1 GCA_947629395.1 uncultured Bacilli bacterium | reverse complement strand
TAAATACTATTAAAGGACTAAATGCAACTTTTGTATTTTTATATTTAAAAATTGCATTTAAGTCTTTAAGTAACAAAAGTTTCTTTTTTTCTTGTAAAATAAAATAAGTTGTGTTAGAATGATTAAGACGTATTACTTTGCTTAGATTATTTTTTAGGAACAGTTTTGCTGTGAGATATTACAAGACGAGAAAACGCTGTGAGAAATCAGTTGTTTTTTTCGCTTTGTAAAATAATTTAGGAGGTGTAAGATGAATAAAGAGTTGGAACTGGAAAACAAACATTTAAAGAATGTTATTAAACAATATGAAGAAATATTACAAGAAGATGAATTAAGACTTGAAGCCTTACCAATGAGGTATGGGGATGATCCTTTTTTACTGGATGCGATTATGTGGCAATATGAACATAAAATTTATATTATGAAAAATAGTATCGAAAAACCATACTTTGCGAGAATTGATTTTAAAGAAGATAATACCAATAATATTTCTCAATGTTATATAGGAAAAGTTGGGGTTATCGATGAAGACGGAAATATGATTACAGTTGATTGGAGAGCCCCAATTGCATCTATATATTATGATAGTAATTTAGGGAGAACATCTTATTTATCTCCTAGTGGTCTTGTTAATGGGGAACTTTTAATAAAAAGACAATTTGAAATAGAAAAAGGAAAACTTATCAGTTATCAAGATGTAGATACAGTTTCAAATGATGAAATACTAAAACCTTATTTAGGGGTAAGTGCCGATAACAGATTAAAGAATATAGTATCTACTATTCAAAAAGAACAAAATGATATAATTAGAAAAGATATAAATGAAAACCTAATTGTGCAAGGAGTCGCAGGTAGTGGTAAAACAACAGTAGCGCTACATAGAATTGCTTATTTAGTTTATAACAACAGAGATATAATAGATGCGAAAGATTATATGGTAATTGGTCCTAATAAATTCTTTTTAAATTATATTTCTAATGTTTTACCAGATTTAGATGTTACTAATGTATCACAAGTAACTTTTGAAGAATTAACTAAAAAAGTAATAGGAGAAAACTTTACTTTAGAAAATGATGATCAAAAATTAAAGGATATTCTAGGTAATAGACAAAGATATAAATTAAATAGAATAAAGACATCTTTAGTTTATAAAAAAGCTTTAGATAATTTTATGGAAGACTTTTTAAATAGTTTGATTTCAGGTGAAGATTTAATTTATAAAGATTTTGTCATTATCAAAGGTAGTATAATAAAAGATATATATAAAGAAATAGATAGAAGTTTATACTACAATATAGAAAGTATAGTTGAAAGAATGAAAATAAGAATGACTAAATATATTTCGGAAAATGCTCATAATTTAATATATTTAGTTGATGAAGATATGCATGAAAAATTTAAAAATAGTACAACACCAGAAGAAGGAAAACAAATTATTAAAGAAGCTGAAAGTATTAGAAGAGAGATAGAAAGAAATTGTTCGACTACTATTAAGAAATATTTCTCTTCAGCCAGTACTAAAGTATTAACTTTATATAATAACTTTTTACAGAACTTAGATAATTACTTAGAACTTGATGATAAAATGAAAGAAGAAAGAGATATTACGATAAAGAAATTAAAGAAAAAGAAAGTAGAGTTTGAAGATTTAGGGGCAATTTTATATTTAAAATATAAGTTATCTGAAAATAAAGAGTATAGAGATTTCCGACATGCCGTAGTTGATGAAGCTCAAGATTTTGGAGAGTTTAATTTCTATGTTTTAAGAAAGTTGATGCCAAACTGTAAATTTAGTATTTTTGGTGATTTAGCTCAATCAATATATGATTATAGAAGTATTGATAATTGGGAAGAAGTAAGTAATGAAGTATTTGATAATGATTGTAAGAGAATGTATTTATTAAAAAGTTATAGAACAACAACAGAAATAATGAATGAAGCTAATAAGATTATAAAATCGATTGGTTTAAATGAAGCAACTCCTGTTATTAGGCATGGTAAAAAAGTAGAGTATGTTAAAGAAGATAATCTTATTAAGCAAATCATTTCTAAAATAGAAAATTATAAAGAAAGTGGTTATCAGTCAATAGCGATAATTTCTAAAACAATAGAAGAAACTACAAAGATAAATAAAAAGTTACAAGAAAAAGGTTTATATGTTTCTAATGTGATAAGTAGTGATATGGAATATAATGGTGGTATTTGTACAATTACTAGTTATTTAGCTAAAGGGTTAGAATTTGATGCCGTAATTATAAATGATGCTTCTTCTAAGAACTATAATCCTAAGAGTAATATTGATATGAAACTTTTATATGTAGCGATGACAAGAGCTCTTCATGAACTTTTAGTTTTATATAAAGAAGAATTGACAGAGCCCTTAAAAAGGAGATAAATTATGAAAAATGAATTAGAAATATGTGTTAAAAGTTTAGATACTTTAGAAGAAGTAATGACTAATTTAAAAGAAAAAGGTTTTGAAGAAAAAGAAGATTTTATTTTAAATGATATTTACTATGTTAAAGAAAATAAGAAAATAAGTTTAGATAATGCTCATAAATTATTAGAAAATTATATTCTTATAAGAGAAGTAAATAATGAAGAAGTTACTTTAGTTTTAAAACAGAAAGAATATGATGAAAAGGGTAATATTATTAAACAATCTTCATGTAAGTGTCCTATTTATAATAAAGAAAAAGGAAAAGTTTTTATAGAGAGTATAGGATATAAAAAATTACTAGAGTTAAATGATCATAATATTTTAATGTCTAATGGAGAACATGAAATATATGTACAAGATGTAAAAGATTTAGGTGTTTATTTAGAAATGGAACAAAAGAATATTTATTCATCTAATAATAATGGAAATAATATTGAAGAAATGATAGAAATATTTAATTCTTTGAAGTTAAATGTAAAAGAGAATAATTATTTTCAGAAAAAATCATTTGATATGTTAAAATATATTTTAGAAAAATAAGGAGGTAGAAGAATGCAACAAAATGTGGGAGTTAAAACAGATGATTATAATTTCAAATTAAGATCATCTGGTGTAATTGTTAAAGATGATAAAGTTTTATTAGTAAGAATGGATGATGCTGATTTCTTATGTCTTCCTGGTGGTTATATAGAACTAGGTGAAGATAGTGAAATGGGAACTAAAAGAGAATTAGAAGAAGAAATTGGTAAAGAAGTTAAAGTTGAAAAATATTTAGGAGTAGTAGAAAATTTCTTTATTAATAAATATCATAAGAAAATGCATGAAGTAGCCTTCTATTATTTAATGAGTTTTGTAGATAATAATATAGAAACAAAAGATTTTAGTTTAATAGAAGATGATCATGGTTATAAAGTGAAACTTGATTTTCAGTGGGTTAAAAAAGAAGATATAGATAAATATAATGTTAAACCTAACTTTCTAAAATATTTAATTAAGAAAGATAATTTAGAAATGAATCATTTAATTGTTAATGATGGAGTAAAATAATGGAATATGAATATAGTTTTAAAGTAAAGTCTCTTAATCCTTATATTGAGTACTGTCTACTTAATGATTATCTTTTAGAAAAGAAAGTGCAAGAGATAAGAATTATATATAGAAATAGCAATAAGACTATAGCTAGAATTACTAAACAAGGAAATAAAATATTTTTAGATTTTAAAGAAGATAAATTAAGTGATGAAGATCTTAATCAAAGAAAAGAATCAAAAGCTTTAGAAATTACAGATATGAGTGCTGTTAAATCTATTTTAGATTTTTTAGGTTATAAGGAAGATAATACTTTAAAAAGAGAAAGATTAATTTATAGACATAATAAAGTTAAATTTGAAATAGATTCTTATCAAGAGCCAGAAAAATGTTTAGTGGTATCTCTTGAAGGAGATAAAAAAGAAGTAGATGAAGTTTATAAAGAAATAAAATTATTAGGTATTTAGTTTTGAAAAAGAAATAAATTATAGAGATAATAGTTTCTATAAGAAAGTAGGTGAATGATGGATTTCAATTATAATATTCGTAAAGCAAGAGATAAAGATTGTTCTAAAATAAATGGTTTACTTACTGAGTTAATTCATGATGAGAAAAAGTATGATGATAATATAAATGAAAAATGTATAGTTAAATATTTTTATGAAAATGTAATTCATAATGATGATAGTTGTATTTTAGTAGTAGAAAAAGATAATGATATTATTGGTTATTTATATGGTTTTATCTTAAATAATGGTGATGCTTATATTAATAAGATAGTAAGACTGGAAGCTTTATATGTTAAAGATAAGTATCAAGGATATGGTATTGGAGATAATCTAATAAGTGAATTTAAGAAATGGGTAAAACAGAAAAATATTAGTAATATAGAATTATGTGTTTGTTTAGAAAATGAACACGCTATAAAACTTTATAAAAAACATGGATTTAGTGTGTTAAAATATATAATGACTAATAATTTATGATGGAGATGAAAGTATGAAAGAAATTGAAAAGAAATATTTAATTAGTGATGATATAGATCTTTCTGATTGTAAATATGTAGATATAAAACAGGCTTATTTAAATGCAAAGTCTCATCCTACAATTAGAGTTAGAAAGTATGGAGATGAATATTTTTTAACTTATAAAAACAAAGTAGAAACTGATAAGGATTTAAAAATAAGAGATGAACATGAATTACCTATTACTAAAGAAGTGTATAAAAACTTAAAAGATAAGAGAGAAGGTCATGTTATAAAGAAGAGACGTTATTTTGTAGAACTAGATAATGGCTTTACCGCAGAAGTAGATATTTTTTCTGGGCATTTAGAAGGACTTAGAATGGTAGAAGTTGAATTTAAATCAGAAGAAGATTACTTAAGATTTGAAAAACCTGATTGGTTTTTAGATGATGTTACAACTGATAGTGAATTTTCTAATTCCTCTTTATCAGGAGTTAGTAGTATTTCTAAAATAAAGAAGTTAAAAAGAAAATAAGGAGAAATTCTATATGAATAGTGAATTATTAAAAAGTTTATTACCTTTGAATACCGAAAGGCTTTTAATAAGAAACACTATACTTGATGATGTTGATATTCTGTTAAAGATGGACAAGCAAGAAATTACTCAGAAGTATTTAGGTGGTATTAAAAATAAGAGTAAAGAAGAAAGATTAACTTTCTTAAAAAAGAAAATAGAAAGTAAGGTTTGTACTTTAACAGTTTGTTTAAAAGATAAGACACCTATTGGTTTTATAGAACTTAATATAAAAGATGATAAAGCAGAAATATCTTATATATTTGATTATGATTTTTCAAATAAAGGTTATTGTACTGAAGCAGTAAAAAAACTTATTGAAGTAAGTTTTGAGAAATTAAAATTAAATGAGATATATGCCGAAATAAAATCTTTAAATATTTCTTCTAAAAGAGTATTAGAAAAGTTAGGATTTAAAGAAAGTCAAAAACAAACTAAAGATTTTAGAAGATATAGTTTGTTTAATATAAATAATAATTAAGGAGGATTTTATGAAACAAAATATTTATGATAACAAAACATTTTTTACAGAGTATAAGAATATGAGAAAGAATGAAAGAAAAGGGATTAGTGCGAATGACTTAATAGAAATACCTACAATTAGAAATATGATGCCAGATTTAACTAATAAAAAGGTATTAGATTTAGGTTGTGGTTATGGAGAAAATTGTAAGTATTTTATTGAAAATAAGGCTAGTTACGCTATGGGTGTAGATATATCAGAAAATATGATAAATTTGGCAAGAGAAGAAAATGCTGATGATAAGATAGATTATGAAATTATGCCTATGGAAGATATATCTAAAATAGATAAAAAGTTTGATATAGTTATGAGTTCTCTGGCAATACATTATGTAGAAGACTTTGATAAATTATGTAATGATGTATATCATTTATTAAATGATGAGGGTTATTTTATATTTTCCCAAGAACATCCTCTTAATACCGCTACAATTTTAAATGAAGAATGTAAGGGAGAAAATAGAATTGAAATAGGTGGTAAAAGATATTATTTATTATCTGACTACAATAGAAATGGTAAAAGAATAGTAGATTGGAATTCATGTGATGTAGAAAAATATCATAGAAACTTTAGTACTATTATAAATACTTTAATTAAAAATAAATTTAAAATAGAAGAAGTAGTTGAACCACTTCCTACTGATGATATTATAAAATTAGTTCCTAAATATGAATATCAATTTGATAGACCATACTTTATATTTATAAAGGTATCTAAGTAAAAATATGTAGAACTTTCATAAGAAGGTTCTTTTTGGTAATTTGGAATTTGTATTTAGTAGTTGATATAAATTGGGATACTATAAGTGTTGATAAAGATATGTTAAAATTTAAGTAGTAAGTAGGAGGTAATTCTATGTATGAGTTAAAGAATTTTGAATTAGAAGGTAAAATGAATGAAGCTTATCATTTTTTAGCTGAAAACTTATCAAAAACAGGACATAATAGTAAGCCAGTATTAATTCATAGTATTGCTGTATCTATGACTTTATATTCTTTAGGATATGATGAAGAAATTGTTATTTCAGCAATTTTACATGATTTAATAGAAGATACAGATGTTTGTTACAAAGATATAAAAGATAAATTTGGTAAAGAAATAGCAGATATAGTTAATGCTGTAAGTTTTAATCCTAATATTGATGATAAGATTGAACAAACAAAAGAAGTATTTACGAGAATAAAGAAACAAGGTTATAAAGCCATTATAGTTAAATGCTCTGATTTATTTTGTAATATGCCGTTCATTGCATTTTCAAATAAAGATGAACAAGTCCATTATCTAAAAACTAAATATTCTATGTTTATAGAAATGTTTGGTAAAGAATTAACAAAAGAAAAAATATATCAAGCCTATTTAAAAAGATATGAAGAATTAATAAAAGAGTAGAATTTGTTTACTTTATATTTATAAAGCTATCTAAGTAAAAATATGTAGAACTTTCATAAGAAGGTTCTTTTTTCTTTGGAAAAGACATAAGGGAATAAAGAGGTGAATTATGTTTTTTAAAAAGATTGATGAAAGAATAAAAATAGCGTTTATTATATTTTTAATATTATTTAGTTTTATTATTTTAAGAGTATTTTATGTTCAAATATTTGATTATAAAAAGTTAAATAAATTAGCTAATGATTTATGGAGTAGGGATTTACCAATAGAAGCAGATAGGGGACTTATTTTAGATAGAAATGGAGAAATACTAGCTAATAATTTAACTACAACTAGTTTAGTACTTATTCCTAATCAAATAAAAGATAAGGCTAAAGTAACAGAAGAGTTGGCAAATATTTTAAATGTTAGTAAAGAAGAAATGAAAAAACATGTTTATAAAAAGACTTCTATGGAAAGAGTTCATCCTGAGGGAAGAAGACTTGATTATGAAACTGCAGATAAAATAAGTAATTTAAAATTAGAGGGAGTTTATCTAGTTAAAGAATCTAAAAGAAATTATCCTTATGGTAATTTACTATCTCATGTTTTGGGTTATGTAGGAATTGATAATCAAGGACTTTCAGGATTAGAATTACAATATGATAAGTATCTTACTGGTAAGAAAGGTGCTATTAAGTATTTTTCTGATGCGAAAGGAAATAACCTTAATTTAAGTGATGTTTATGTAGAACCTCAAAATGGTATGAATATTCAATTAACTATTGATTTAGATATCCAAAAGTCTGTAGAAAGAGAACTTAATAATGTTGTAGATATGTTTTCTCCTGATATGGCTTTAGCAGTAGTTATTGAACCTAAAACAGGGGAGATTTTAGCTATGAGTTCTAGACCTAATTATGATCCTAATAACTATCAAAATTTTTCTTTAAAGACCTTGAGTCGTAATCTACCTATTTGGGCTTCTTATGAACCGGGATCTACTTTTAAAATAATTACTACTGCCGCTGCTGTAGAAGAAGGGGTGGTAAATTTAACTAAAGATCATTTTTATGATTCTGGAAGTGTTGTAATAGATGGTGCCAGAATAGGTTGTTGGAAAGCTGGTGGGCATGGAGAACAAACTTTTTTACAGGTACTACAGAATTCTTGTAACCTTGATTGTGAGCAAGAGATACCTAGATATAGGTGTAAATTTGGACAATTTCTGAAAAAAGGAATTGTTTTTTATTTGCAATATTATAAATTAAAATATTGTAAACATTGTCGAATTATAGTATACTGTTTTATGATAGCAGGTAGTAGGAAGAGTAAGAAAGGTTCCATACTTGTTTAGGATGGAGGGTAATATGAAAAAGAGTGAACAAAAGAATAAAGGAGGAATTATTAGTAAAGTTTTAAAAATATTTTTCTTTATGATTGCGGCTGTTATTTTACTAATTGCTGGAATTATTATTTTTAAAGCTAATACTAATCCTGATCAAGTTCCAGATGTTTTTGGTTATAAACCAATGATTGTTTTAACTGGATCAATGGAAACTTCAATTCATGCGGGTGATTTAGTTTTTGTAAAAGTAGTAGATACTACAAAATTAAAAGAAAAAGATGTAATAGCATTTAGAAATGAAAAAGATACTGTTACTACCCATAGAATTGTTGAAATTGTATATGAAAATGGTAAACAATACTTTAGAACTAAGGGAGATGCCAATAACAAAGAAGACCTTAATTTAGTACCAATGAAAGATGTAGAAGGTGTCTATGTTGGAAAGATTGCTGGAGCAGGAAACTTCTTAATGTTTATGCAAAAACCTATTGGTTTAGCTGTAGTTTTATTAATTATTTTAGTTATTGGTCTTGTATGGCTATATTTAGTAAATAAAAAAGATGAAAAGAAATTTAAAATAGAAGATGAAAAAGAAAGATTAGAATTTGAAGAATATAAAAGAAAAAAAGCTCAAAAAGAAAAGAGCGATAAGTAATTTACTGATATAGAAAGTTTTTTAACTTTTTATATATATAAATAGTGCTTAAAGTATTATTTATAAAGAATAGTTGTAAGGAGGTGAAAAAATGAAAAAGAAAACTGTAATGCAAGTTATGTTAGTAGCTGTTTTAGTAACAATTTCTTTATATTTCATAGGTGGAACTTATGCAAGATATGCTAGTACATTTGAAGGTGATACTACTGCAGAGGTTGCTAAATGGGCAGTTAAACTTGGTGAAGATGATGGTGAAGGAAGCAATATGACTTTAAATTTAGCTGCAGAAGAAAATGATGACGTTGTTGCAGGAAAAATCGCTCCAAGTGTTACTCTTTCTGATGATGTTGAAATAGATTTAGCTGGAACTGAAGTATCTGTTGATGTTATTGCTGAAGTAGATAAACAAGCTGTTGAAACAGCATTACAAAGCGCTGGTCTTAGCGCTATGAAAGATGACATCAAATTAACAGTTAAAGTAGATAAAGATCCTTTAGCATCTTTTGAAATAACTGGTGATGGAGATGGAAGTCAATCAAAACCATATGTTATTCAATTACCAAGTGGACAAAAATTTGGTGAAAATGATAAATTAAAAGTTACTATTTCTATGACTTGGGATAATAATGAAGAAAATAATACACTTCATACAAAAGCAGGAGAATCATTAGCATCAATCTCTAGTATTCCTGTTAAATTACATGTAGTACAACATATTGATTCACAATTATATACTCCAAGTGCTTAGTAACAATGGAAGTTTTAAAAAGAAACTTCCAATAAAATCTATAAATTTTTTATAGGTTTTATTGGGTGTTTAATAAAGAAATGTGGTGATTGTCGTAGATGGATGCACAAGATAAAAACCAAAAAAATGAAAAGAAGTTTATTAGAATGTTTTTAACTTTTGTTATCTTACTTATAATTCTTTATTTTCTTGTGCGTAGTCTAGGACTTATCGAACATAAACCTAGAATTCCCACAGGTAATGTAGATATTTTTGATATTATTTTTAATCGTGATTGCGGTAACGATAATAAAGATGCTAGTGATGGTAAATGTACTTCTTCTAAAAATGAATGTAATAAGAATACTTTACAAAATGGAAGTAGTGAAAGTAATAAAAATTCTGGAAATAGTGTAGAGAAAGATGATAGTCAAGATGATGATAATGATACACCTTCTATTCCAGAAGAGCGAGAGGGTGTTGAAGTGTTTGATAAGCAAACTGAATACTCACAGAATACACCACTTCGTATATTTACACATACTGCCTATGATGTAGTAAAAGATAAAATAGCACCAGCTAGTGAAAATTCTTATCAATTTGTTATCAGAAATAATAATGAATTTAATATTTTATATGCTTTAGAATTTGATGATGAAAATAAATATGATATTAATATGAAATACCGTTTAAAATTAAATGGGGAATATGTAGTTGGAAATGATGATAATTGGATAACTTATGATAAGTTAAATCAATATAATAAAAAGTTAACTGCTAAGGCATATGATGTATATACATTAGATTGGAAATGGTTTGAATCTAGTAATGATACAGAAGTTGGTACTAATATTAGTTCAGATTATAAATTAGAAATTAGAATAAATGCTGAAGAGGAAATAACCTCTGATTAATAATATAAGGTCGTAGGAGTCAAAATGAAAAGAATAAAGTTAAGGAAATACTATTTATGTTTTATATGTTTTATAGTTTGTATTTGTTTTGTAAATAGTTTTAATGAAACAACTAGTCGTTATTTAAAACAAATAGAAGCTAAAGAAGAGGTTATTGCAAAACCTATTCTTGATATAAGTAGTACTAGTACTTCTACAGAACTTCAAAATATGATTCCTGGCGATGAAAGAGAATTTGAATTTAGTGTTACTAATAAAATTGGTAATGATATAAATGAAGTTTTATTTAGTTATAATTTAGAAGTTCATTTAAATTCTGATATTCCTCTTACACTTGAACTTTATGATGAACAAGGACAAAAGTTAACTTTAAATAATAATAAAACAGATGAAGAACAAATGCAGTATGGTAGTGAAGTTACAAGAAATTATAAAGCTAAAATAATATGGAATGCTAATTATAATGATGAAATTTATGCTAATAAGAGTATAAATTTAACTGTAACTTTAAATGCTATCCAAGTAATATGAGGCAAATATGGAAATAATAAAGAAAATTTTTAGAGTTATATTTTGGATTATATTAATTATAGTGGCAATTTATAGTACTTTTAATATTTTAGAAAAAGTACTATGGAAAGAAAGTAATCCTAGTTTTTTGGGATATAAGAACTTCATAGTCATAACTGGTAGTATGAAGCCAGTATTGAATGAGGGAGATATTGTTATTACTAAAAAATCTAATAATATAAAAGAAAATGATATTATATCATTCAGAGTTGGAAATTCTGTGATTACCCATAGAGTAGTAGATATTAAGAAAACAAATGGTAAGAAGTTTTTTATTACTCAGGGGGATGCGAATAATGCGATTGATAATAATATAGTTGAAGAAAATGATATAGAAGGTTTATATATTATGAAAATACCTATGTTGGGTAAAGTAGTGTTGTTTTTGAAGACCACTACAGGGTTAATTACTTTAGTGATACTTTTGGTAATATCTTTGTTAGTAAGAAAGAATAAAAAGCAGACTAAAAAACTTTTTAATATTTTATATTTTTATCTGTATAACTTTTTTTGCTTGTTATACATTTTCTAGGTATATTAATACAACAGATAGTAATACTGATTTGGAACTAGCTAAATTTAATGTATTAGTTAATAATAAAAATATTACTTCCGATGAGGCTTTTGATTTGGTATTGAGTAATAATGAAAATACATATAATAATAAAATAGCTCCTAATCAAAATGGTTATTTTGAAATAGAAATTGATCCTACTGGAACAGAAGTTAGTTTACAATATAATTTCTTATTTAATTTAACGGATTTGGATAGTGAAATAAAATTAACTAATTATGAAATAAATGGTAATGTTTATCCTATTGAAGATAATATTATAAGTGGTGATTTGTTATTACCATCAACAGGGAAAGCATTTACGGAAAGTGATAAATTAAACATAAAAATAAATTGGGAATGGACTAAAGAAATAGTTAATCCTGATGTTGAAGAAACAACTGATGGTATTGTAGTAATATCTACTATTAAACAAAAAATAAATTAATATAGTTATACTTAATATAAATAATAAAGTTAGGAAGGAACTAGCATGAAAAAAGGGAAAATATTTTTATTGATAGTTATTTTATTAATGCTTTTTATGACAACAAATAGTAATACGTTTGCCAAGTACATAATAAATAAGAATATTGGTGCTACTATGGCTTCGGAACCTTTTTATTTCGAAGCTACTACTGATATTACTTCGGCAAATATGTTACAAGGTAACTTCACTGTAAATTTAGATATTAAGAACTATATTAATGATAACTATAATCTCGAAAATATTGATTATGATTTTAATATTAAAGAAACAGATAAATTTAAGATTGATAGTGCAGATGGTAAAGCTGTTAGAATGACTAAAACTTTATTAGGTGGAAGTAAAAGTAATAATCGTTATGCACTACGTATTACGACAGTTCCATATGTACTTTTAGAGAGAACAGAAACTTTAACAATTGTAGTTACGACTACGAGACCTTATCATAAAGTAGTAGAAATTCCTATACGTGTTACTTTACCATCTATTGC
The DNA here is from genome assembly GCA_947629395.1 of uncultured Bacilli bacterium. The sequence continues at coordinate 17,503 of CANRDQ010000015.1, read as the reverse complement.
TGGTGGATATCTTAATGACTTTCGTGTTATAAGAATTACAGATTCTACTTATACTGATACTACTCAAGAAGCTTATGATGATTTATATGGAGATAATAATAATGAATTTGAATATGCTGAAGATGGTTCTATTGTTTTAGATGAAGATAATGCTATTCCTGTTTTTGATAGATCAGATAGAAATTATTCTGATGGTTATTCAGTTTATATTACGGTAAAAGGAGATATTAATCAGTGGCCAATACCACCTAAGAGCTATGATACTCAAGGTAAGCCTGTTTATGACACTTGGGGTCCTGCTACTATTTTCGCTATGAGTGATATTGATAAAGCTGGTTCCAATCGACTATGTTGGTTTGGATTTAAAAATGGTTATTTCCAAATATATTCTTATTTAAATGTTACTTTATCTGAAGTAGATGGTAAGAAAGATGATTTAGATGGATTCCGTAGTTTAAAAATAGATGAGAAATATAATAATCAGATATTAAATATTCAAGTAACAGGAGAGCAAGGTGGAAATACTAATGTATATTTTAATGGTGAACTTTTTGCCACATTCCCTTCTGGGCCAGGTAATGGATCTTTCAATACTGCTGTAATTGGAGATATTAGAGCGATGCGTGGTTTGAAATTTAAAGGTAATTTCTATGATATAGCTATTTATAATAGAAAACTAACAGATAGTGAGATAACTCAAAACTGGAATCATGCTAAATTAACTTGGGGAATTAATTAAAAATAATTTTAAGGAACTCATAGGAGTTCTTTTTTTTTGGGATAGTTAATATTCTTAATCAGGAGGGATATTTTGGAACTTTTAGATAATTTAGAAGATTGTATTAATACTAAAGAATTACCTAAGGAGTATCTCATCTTAAAATTAAGAATGTCATTTAATAAGGATTTATTTGAAAAAAAGATAATATCTTTAGATATTTATAATAAGATGCAAAAGCTGTTAATTAGTAAAATGAATAAAATATTATATGAATATAAATCTTAATAAGGAGCAAATATGGATATCATTAAAGCTAGAAGAGAATTGATGCTTGGTAAAACGATATATGAAATGAATTTACGGGTAGTAGATTATGGTCGTGTTTCAACTGATAAAGATGATCAATTAAATTCTTTGGAGAATCAATTAAATTATTTTAATGATATGATTTCTAATGTTAAAACATGGACTCATGTGGCTAGTTATAGTGATGAAGGTATTAGTGGTACTCAAGTGCATAAAAGAGAACAATTTTTAAAAATGGTTGAAGCTGCTAAAATGGGGAAAATAGATTTGATTTTGACTAAGGAAGTATCAAGGTTTGCTCGTAATACTGTTGATAGTATACGTTATACGCAATTATTACTAAGTTATGGGGTTATAGTCTTTTTTATTTCAGATAATATAAATACTATTTATCCAGATAGTGAGTTTAGATTAACGTTGATGGCTAGTATGGCTCAAGATGAAGTGAGAAAGTTATCAGAAAGAGTTAAATTCGGAATTAAGAGAAGTATTAAAGATAGAAAAGTTGGGGGCGGAGGACTTTATGGTTATGATAAAAAGGATTGTAAATTAACTATAAATAAAAAAGAAGCCCCAGCAGTAGTAATGTTATTTACTCTATATTCATCAGGAAAATATGGTTTTAGAAAAATAGGAGATATTTTAGCGACGCATGGTTATTATACTAGAAAAGGTAAAATATTTAGTGATAATACTTTAAAAAGAATGTTAAGAAATTATAGATATAAAGGTTGGTATACCGCTAATATGAGTGAAGTAGAAGATTATAAAACTCATAAGAAAAAATTTAAACCTCAAGAAGAATGGATTTTAGAAAAAGATAAAGGTGGTAATGTTCCTCCTATTGTTTCAGAAGAGTTATGGAATAAGGCTAATAAAATATTAAATGAGAGAATAAAGATGAAAAATAAAAATGTTCTAAATAAAGAAACATTTTTAGAAAATAGAAATTATACTGCGAAGATATATTGTTTAGAACATAATACTACTTTTATACGATCAGCAAGTGGAAAGAGAAAAAATAATCCTGTATGGATATGTAATGAATATTTAAGACATGGTATAAAAGGTTGTAAAACACCAATATTATTAGAAAAATATTTAGATAAGATTTTCTTTTATATATTAGATAATTTTATAAAAAATAAAGAGGAGTTATTAGATATTATAATTAACGATTATATAAATATTATTAAAGAAAGTAATAATAATTTAAGTATAGAAACTTTAAAAGAAAAATTAAAAGAACAAGAAATATATCAAGATAGACTACTTGATATATTTATAAGAAAAATGATAAGTGAAGAAGAATTCTCTTTAAAGAAGAAAAAGATTAATAGTACTATAGTAAATTTAAAGAAAGAGTTAATTAAATTAGAATCAAAAAAGGGATTAATTTCGTATTATGAAAGTGTTGTTTCAAAAATAAAGAATGAACTTAAGCTTAAAATGGATATGAAAAATAATATAGGTAAATATGTTGATCTATTTATTGATAAGATATTAGTTAGTAAAATAAATAATGATAGAAAGTATATAAAATTACATATTATATTTAATTTTAAAAGACAAGATGAAGAAGTGGAATTAAATATGTATGATGGTAATTTTTATAAGGTAATGATTTGATTTTATTTTTTTGGTTATAGGTATCTCTTGTTTGATACCCATAAATCCAGGATTCGTAAAAATGGGGCAGATGTTAGGTAAGGAAACTTTATTTAAGTATATTAAAGCTTTTGGTTTTGGCTCTAAAACAGGAATAGATTTAAATGGGGAAGGAGAAGGAATTTTATTTGATTTAGATAAAGTAGGTAATTTGGAACTAGCAACAACGGCCTTTGGACAAGGAGTAAGTGTTACACCAATTCAACAAGTGGCGGCAGTTAGTGCGGTATTAAATAATGGTAATTATATTAAACCTTCAATTTTAAAAAATGTTTTAGAACCGGAAACTAATAGTGTTGTTAAATCAATTACTAAAAAAGTAGAAAGAAAAGTAATTAGTGATAAAACTTCTGCGACTATGAGAATGGCTTTAGAAAGTGTAGTTGCGAAAGGTGGAGGAAAGGCAGCTTATATTGAGGGGTATAGAATAGGTGGTAAAACTGGTACAGCTCAAAAAGTAAAAGATGGTAAATATTTAACTAATAATTATATTATGTCTTTTATTGGTATAGTTCCTTCTAATAATCCGGAAGCTGTTTTATATATTGCCATAGATAATCCTAAAAATACAGCAATGCTTTCTAGTTATACAACAACACCTATAGCTAGACGTATATTACTTGATATAATTGATGCTTTAGATATTCAAAAACAGGAAGGGGAAATGAGTAAAGATTTAGAGTGGAGTGATATTCCTACTTATAAAATTCCAAATGTTGTTGGTATGAGTGTTGATAAAGCAAAAAAGAAATTAGCTAAATTTACTGTTGAATATTCTGGTAAAGGTAAAAAAGTTGTAGAGCAGTCTCCTGTGGCAAATACTAAATTAGAAGAAAAAGGAGTAGTTAGATTAATGCTTGGAGATTAGTTTACTATGATGTATTTTCTATATAATAATCTTTATAATACTATTCAGTTATGAATAGTATTTTTTAGGGTAAATTAAATTTAATATTGCTAATATTTAAAAATACTAGTATAATATAATAAGTTTAGAACTTGGAGGGGATTTTATGTATAATAACTTTTTACGGGAGCAAACAAAATAAATATAGTTGTATCACTGGGGTGATACAAGATTTTGTGGTGCTTGTATCGTTATTATAAATAAAATGAAATTATAAATCTATACAAGCCAATGTATAGATTTTTTTGGAGGAGAAATAAAATGGAGAAAGAGAAAATTACAAATGAAATAGTAGAATTAACAAAGAGTTTGATGGTATGTGAAACTACTAAAGATAATTTTAGTGAATTTGATAAAGCTTTTAAAATAGTAGAAGATTATTTTGAAGGTACTGGATTTTTTATAAAAAGAATAATGGTAAATAATTATCCTAATTATGTTATTTCTAATGTAGAAGGAAATGATTTTGATATTATATTCTGTGGACATATAGATGTTGTACCTAATGATGAATATAAACCAAGAGTAGAAAATGGAATTCTTTATGGACGTGGATCTTTTGATATGAAAGGTGGATTATGTACAATGGCAACATTGTTAAAGAATAATCCTACTTCTAAAAAAGTAGCGCTTTTAATTACTAGTGATGAAGAAATAGGGGGAATGTGCTGTAAAGAAATATTAAAAGATTATAATTCTAAATTAGCTGTTATTCCTGATGGGGGATCTGATTTTAACTTAATAGTAGAAGAGAAAGGTTTATTCCAAATTGAAATTACTACTAAAGGAGTTAAAGCTCATGCTTCTCAACCTTGGAATGGAGAAAATGCTATTTTAAAATCTATTGATATTTATAATAAATTAATTGAAATTTATAAGTTACCTGAATCAGAAGAAGAATTTATAACATCAGTTAACTTATCTAAATTAGAAGGTGGGTCTACTGTTAATGCTGTTGCTGATGTAGCAAAGATGACTTTAGATATAAGATTTTCTAAAGAAGATAATAAAGAATCAATTTTAGAGAACATTAAAAAGATTGCTCCAGACAGTGAAGTAAAAATCTTAGATTGGGGTCCAATGTTCTTTGTAGATGACAACTTAGAAATTATGAAAGACTTTAAGGAAAAAGCTAAACAAGTTTTAGGACATGAAATGCAAGTTAAAAAGTTTGTCGCAACAAGTGATGCTATTTACTTTAGTGAAAAAAATATTCCAACTATTTTAACTAATCCTAAAGGTAATTATGGACATCATCCAAAAGAATATGTAGAAATTGATAGTTTATATACATTATATGAATTATTTAAAACTTTAGTTTAATATAAAAACTCAAGTATCAGTGGTACTTGAGTTTTATTTTGTTTTAGTAAGTTTAGCCATGACGAGTATTTTTCTACCTTCAGGATTATAAAGACAAGTTTGTAATATTAATAATTTATCATCTTTTAATATTTCTTCACCTGTATCATATAGAACATTTTCTCTTAACTTATTGACATGATTTAAGAAAGCTTGATTATCACCATAAGATATGATGGTATGTTCATCTTCACTAGTGATAATTCTAGTGGCGAAAACTTTATAAGTTAGTTTCTGTTTAGTTGTATATAAATATATATAAGGGTTATTATCAAAAAAATCTTTATTCATAAAATTTTCTAAAGCTTTAAATGGTAAAGTATAAAAGTCAGAATTATGACCATAAATATTAATTTGTTTAGCGTTATCTAAATCTTTAGTTCTATAATCAACAAAGATAGCACCTAGTTGACTTTCATTTTTATATAAATCATGACTTAAATAAAAACTATTATCATAACTTCTAGCGACAATTTCATCAAAATTTAGAGGTGGAATAGAAAGTTTAGCCACTATTTCAGGATTCTGGTAAGATTCAATTAGAGCTGGAATAGGGTTATCATATTTCTCTTCAATTTTCTTTTTAGCGGTCTCTTTCTTTTCAGTATTGGTCTTTTTAGAGGTGTTAGAGACTATTTTATTTTTTTCGAATTTTTGATAGTCAAAATAGCCAACAACACATAATATACTAATTAAAACTAAAAAGAAAGTGATTATTAATTTTTTACTTTTCATAAAATCAATCCCTTATTAATTTAACTATTTATATTATACAGAATATCACTTTAAAGAGAAAGTAAAAAGGACTAAAAATGTAAAGTTTTGTCTAAAATCACTAGAATTGTAATTTTCTATATAAATTATGATATAATGTTGTGAGAGAATGGAGTGAAATAAATGTTACTATTAACTAAGGCAGTAGTTGCCGTTATGATTGGATTTATTGCTTCTACCTTTTTAGGATTAATCTTAATTCCAATTTTAAAGAAATTACATTTTGGTCAAAAAATTAGTGTTTTTGTAGGAGAATTACATAGAAATAAAGAGGGAGTTCCGACGATGGGTGGACTTATCTTTATTATTCCTACAGTTTTAGCTACCATAGGTTTATTGGTAACTGGTAAAGTATCTTATACTTCTAATTTGGGAATAGTTTTACTTGTCTTTGTAGGATTTGCTTTAATTGGATTTTTAGATGACTATTTATCTATAAAAAGAGGTAAAAATGAAGGATTAACAACATATCAAAAATTATTTATGCAAGTTTTAATCGCCATTGCCTTTTTCTATATTTATATGAGAAGTGGAGGACAAACATCTTGGGTTGTTGGAACACTAGGTATTGATATTGAGATGGGATGGTTCTATGGATTATTTATCTTATTTGTTTTAGTTGGTGCGAGTAATGCCGTTAACTTAACAGATGGTCTTGATGGTTTAGCAGGAGGATTATCAGCAATTGCCTTTGTAGCCTTCAGTTTAGTTTCTCTAATGGTAGGTTTTGATGATATAGGACTTTTCTCTTTAGTTTTAACTGGTAGTTTGATAGGTTATTTATTATTTAATACACATCCCGCTAAAGTTATTATGGGAGATACTGGAAGTTTGGCTCTTGGAGGAGTAATGGCTGCTATTGCTATCTTAACTCACCGTGAATTAACACTTTTAGTGGTAGCTGGAGTATTTGTAATCGAAACTTTAACTGTTATAATTCAAACATTTTCAGTTGTCGTATTTAAAAAGAAAGTATTCTTGATGACACCAATCCATCATCATTTTGAAATGTTAGGTTGGAGTGAACAAGATATTGTAAAATTATTTTGGGTATGTGGATTACTTTTAGCTATGGCTGGTATCTTATTTGGAGTATGGTTATAAAAAGTTACTGAAAAGTAACTTTTTTTATGTGTTTAAAAATTATTATCAAAAAAGAAAGGATTATTATTTTCCTTTCTTTCTATTTTTATATAAAATTTCTCGATTATAAAACTCAGAAGTTTTGGATAACTCTTTTTCTAATTTCTTGTAACCAATTTGTTCAGTTACAGTTTTTTTAGAAGAGAATAAATTTGTTCCAAGTCCTAAACGTTCTCCTTTGATATCTACTCCCATAGCAGCTAGAGTAGAAGGGAACATATCTAAAGTAGTAAACTCTCTGTTTTTAGTGTTTTTAGCTTCTACAGCTGAATTAATAAAGGCATTATAAACTTTTCTGTCTTTAGAATAATTAGTAGCAAAGAAAGTATTACCCATCATTAGATGATCTCCAGAAATAACAATAGTTGTATTATCATAGAAATCTTGTTTTTTAATCCATTTTATGAAATCACTAACTTGTTGATCAGAACAAAGAATTGAATTAGCATAATGTGGTTCAGCTTTTATATTACAACTGTCATCAACATATCCAGCAGGGAAGTGAGTATCAACAGTAAGTAAAGTGAAGTTAAATGGTTTATCTTCGTCAGCCAACATATTTAATTTTTCTTTAGCATAATCAATTAACTTTTTATCTTCAAATCCCCAATATACATAATAATCTTGAGGTATTTTATTTTCCTCTTTAGCAGAGTTGTAATCAAATATTTCATAGTTACCGTGTTGTTCAAAATAATTTGAACGTCCACCAAAGTTTTTATCAGAACCAAACATTAAATATTGATTATAACCTTCTTTATGTAGAATATCACCTAAAGTGTATGCTCCTGGCATAAATTCTGAGGCTTTAGATAAACTATTTCCATCAACAGGAAGTGATAATGGAATACCAGCTGTTTGAGCAAACATTGCTCCTGCTGTCCAAGTTGTTCCAACAGGTGTATAAGATCCTCCAAATCCATCTGTATTAGAGAAATATATGTTATCTTCAGCAAGTTTCTTTAACTTTGGTATTAAATTCCTAGTATTAGAAGTATCAGGTTCCATATCAGCATAACTACTTTCCATTGATTCTAAGAAAATATAAATAAGATTTCTTTTCTTTTCAGGAAAAGTAAGGGTTGCGGATTTTGGACTAACATAATAATCTTCATAAATAGTAGTAGGAGATAAATAGTTATTTATATAAGTAAAAATATCTAAAGTAATACAAGTATAGAAAAGTGCAAAGACAAAGCAAACTATACTTAAGAATTTAGCTAGATTTCTAACTTCAAGACGAAATGCCTTGAAGTGATTTAAAATAGCTATTTTAAAATTAATAATAAATCCTTTATTAAATACTTTATCTCTTAATTTACTTTGTAGAAATAAAGATATTAAAACAACAATAATTAAATATGGTAATAACCCTTTTTCATACTTTAAAAAATCCCAAATAAAATCGGTATTAGTTCCTTCAAGAGGTACTTTTAAATGAAATATAAGTTGTTCTAATGAAACATCTGAAAAATAAGTCTTTAAATAATTAGAGGTACTAATAAGAATAAAAGAACAACATAATAGAATTGTATATAAACTTCCTTTTAATATTTTTTTAAAAGTAGAATTATTTCTTTTTTGTTTTCTTTTTTTCACTTGTTTTAGTTTGACCTTTCTCTTTTTTACTTGAGATTTCTAATTTATCTATAGATATTTCTATTTTAAATAATTTCTTAAATATAGTAATAACTACAGGTAAGAATATAGAAACACACATAGATAAAGATAAATATTTGGTAATAAATCTTTGGGTAATTACATCTTCTGTTAAGGCTGATTCAGGATATTGTAAAAAGAAAGTTAATAAAGCCGCAATAATTAAATTAATAATTACTGTATAAAAAGCAAAGTAGTAAATAAATTCTTTTAAATTATAATCCTTCTTATTTAATTTTTCATGTATCCACATAGCAATAACTGCTGGTAGAGAATAACAAATTATATGTATCATTTTTTCCATCTCCTTCTTAATAAAACGTTTATATTTTATCATATCTACTAAAAAAAGTAAATGATGAAAAAAATAAATAACTAATATATTTTAATTAGTTATTTATAGATATGGTTAATATAATATAGTGAACTGGAAATATTTTTGGTTTAAATAATTTACTTTTTAGGCATAAACTTAAAGCACTTAATAAAAGAAGAAAGGGAGTATCTAATTGTGAAGAGAATAGTTATTGTTGTAGTTATGATGATGTTTAGTTTAATGAGTTTTTGTTATACCAATGTTACAGTTAGAGCTTTAGAAAAAATCAAGGGAGAATATCCAATAGTTTTACCAGCTAGAGAATTAGTTTTTACGGTTGGTGATAATGTAGATTTATATACACTAGTGAAGGCTTCTGATAAGGAAGACGGCGATATTATTATTAGTGATGATAATACCAATATAATAGGAGAAATTAATTTCAATGTACCAGGTAGTTATAATCTAACGTTTGAAGTAAAAGATAGTGATGGGAATGTTTCTGTTTGTGCTTTAGTAATTATAGTAGAAGAGAAAAAGAATATTAAAGAGGGAGGATATGATCAAAAAGATTTAGAACAAGATCCACCAGTAAATTCTAATAAGGTAGTTGATGATAATCAAACATATAGAAAAGAAGAAGACTTGAAAGTAGAAGTTCCTGATACGGGAGTAAGTCGTTCTAATAATAATGAAGGTATATTCATATTTATTGTTGGCGGGATAGTTTTAGTATTTATGGGTAAAAAATTAAAGAAAGAGTAAGTTAGAAAACAGCACTATAGCATAGTGTTGTTTTTGTAAGAAAATAAAATTAAAAAAAATAAAATAAGAACTTGATTTTTATAATAATATGTAATAGACTTGAAGTTAAGGGTGTATAGGAGTGGTTATTAATGGAATTAAAGATGAATAACTGTGGATGTGAAAAATCTATAAAAGTAGTATTAAATACTGCTTCATCTTTAGTTTCTATTTTATATTAAAGAAGAATTCTTTTTAGAATTCTTCTTTTTTTATAATCACATACCCTAATATGTTGTTTTAGAAGGAGGAGTATTTATGAACAACAAAAAGATGACACTAGGTGTCAATGAAAAGCCACCTGTAGCGCAATGGATAATTTTATCAATTCAACACGTCTTTGCTATGTTTGGTGCTACTATCTTAGTTCCAATATTAGTTAACCAATCAGCAGGACATGAAGTGCTTACAATTCCAGTAGCTTTGGTAGCATCAGGTATAGGAACTCTTATTTACATTTTATGTACTAAGGGTAAATCACCTGTATATTTAGGAAGCTCATTTGCTTTTATTGCTCCAATTGCAGCTGCTTACTTAAAAGGTGGAGTAAGTGGAGCTATGACAGGAATTATGGCTGTCGGTTTAATTTACATCATTGTTTCTATGATTATTAGATTTGTAGGAAGCGACTGGTTACATAAACTTTTACCACCAGTTGTAATTGGACCAATGATTATGATTATCGGTCTAGGACTTGCACCTTCTGCAATTTCTCAAATAGGATTAGATGCTGGAACTACACTAGATGTTAAAGTACTAATAGTAGCTGTTGTATCATTCTTAGTAACAGCTTTAACAATGACAAGAGCTAAAGGATTCTTAAAAATAATACCATTCTTAATCGGAATTATCGCTGGATATATTACAGCTGTAATTGTGGGAATTGTTGATTTTGGTCCTGTTGCCGAAGCTAGTTTCTTCAGTGTTCCAAAATTTGTTTTCCCATTCATTGATTATACACCAAATTTTGATGCACTTGTTACAATTGCTCCAATTGCTTTAGTAACAATGTGTGAACATATAGGAGACCATACATCACTTGGAAATATTATTGGAAAAGATTTATTAAAAGATCCAGGACTTCATAGAACTTTACTTGGAGATGGAGTTGCAACATTTGTAGCTGGTGCTATGGGAGCGCCTGCTAATACTACATACGGAGAAAATACTTCTGTAGTAGGTATGACTAAAGTTGCTTCAGTATGGGTAATTGGTTTAGCAGCAATTATCGCTATTATCTTAGGATTTTTAGGACAATTTACTGCTATAGTATCAACAATACCTAATGCTGTACTTGGAGGTATTTCATTACTTCTTTATGGATTTATTGCTGTAAACGGATTAAAAGTTCTTATTAAAAATCAAACTGATTTTGAACAATCTAAAAATGTAGTAGTAGCTTCAACTATGTTAGTATTAGGTTTAGGAGGAGCTGCAATCTCAATTGTAAGTGGAGATTTATCACTTACTATATCAGGAATGAGTTTAGCAGCAATTGTTGGAATTGTTCTAAATTTAATTTTACCTGATGAAGAACAACCAGAAAAGAAAAGCAAAACTACTAAAAAGAAAAAATCAAAAAAATAGAGGAGTGATTATCTAAATGGTAGAATTACAAAACCCACTTATTAAACATAAATTATCTATTTTACGTGATAAGAATACAGGTACAAAAGAGTTTAGAGAAATCATTGGAGAAATAGCTATGTTTTTATGTTATGAAGCTATGAAAGATGCTAAACTTGAAGATACAGAAATTGAAACTCCATTACAAAAAATAACTACAGGTTCTCTTGATGAGGATAAATATGCTTTTGTACCAATTTTAAGAGCCGGTATGGGAATGTTAGAAGGAATAGTTAGAGTTATTCCAAATGCTAAAATAGGGCATATTGGAATGTATAGAGATGAAAAAACTTTTGAACCAGTTAATTATTTCTTTAAAGTTCCAAAAGATATTGAGAATAAAACTGTTATTCTTCTAGATCCAATGCTTGCTACTGGAGGAAGTGCTGTTGATGCAATTGAATTATTAAAGAGTAAAGGTGTAAAGAAAATAAAATTCTTATGTATCATTGCTGCTCCAGAAGGCATTAAAGTTGTAGAAGAAAAACACGGAGATGTAGAGTTATACTGCGCTTGTGTTGATGACGGTTTAAATGAAAATAAATATATTGTTCCAGGACTTGGAGATGCAGGGGATAGAATTTTTGGAACAAAGTAAAAAATGAAAGGAAGTAGAAAGATACTAGTACCCGTCAAGTACTCACTAAATAAAAAGATTATTTAATTTGAATATTTAAGTCGATACTGTACTGGCGACAAGTATCCTAACTTCTTTTGAATACGTTCATTGTTATACCATTGAACGTATTTTTTTATTTCAATTGCAGCTTCTTTCCTTGTTAATTTGTTAAATTGACAAAGCCATTCATGTTTTAACTGACAAAACCAGTTCTCTATTGGACAATTCTCCCAACAGTGTCCTTTATGAGACATACTTCTTCTAAACTTCATAGTTTGCGATAACTCTATATATTCGTAAGAGAAGTAAACTGCGCCTTGATCTGTGTTAATTAAAGCATTCTTATAATTATTTAAATGCTTATAACTTTCTATAATTAATTTAATATTATTGTTATTTGATGTGGAAAATGATACAATTTCATTGTTGAAGTAATCTTTTATCGCTGATAAATATAGGTTTCCATCAGAACATTTTATATAGCTTACGTCTGATGAAAATTTTGTTCCAAATTTATTTGCTTTAAAGTTACATTCAACTAAGTATGGAGCCTTATTATTAAGGTTCTTTTCTTTTGCCCTTGAAACAGACAATCCTTTTTTAGTACGTTTTACAGTTTCTAATCCTAGAATGTTTTTATATCTCCTAATTAATTTGTGATTTAAAACTATATTTAATTTGTTTTCTATATATTTTTTTAATCTTATTGTTCCATAAATCCCTTTAACATTTTTATGCTCTTCTGATATTACAACAGCAATTTCTTGTTTATAGTTATTCGCAATTGGTCTTCCTATTTTACACCATTTGTAATAGCTTCTCCTGTTAACATTTATTACTCTGCATATCCTTGATATTGGATACTCAACTTTTAATCTATCAATTATTTGATATTTTTCTATTTGTGTTGCTTGGAACGGATTTTCATCAGAAGAGCATAGGATTTTTTTAATATTTCAATATCCTCCAGCTCTTTATTATATTTTCTCTTACCACGGTTGTCCTGTCCCAATATTCCTTTATCATATTCTTGATTCCAGCGACTGACAGTTCCAAAACCAGATATACCATATTTATTATTTAAGTATGATATAGTGGCACCACTTTTAAATTCTTTTACTATTTTAATTTTTTGATCTAATGTCCATTTTTTATGTTTACCCATGAAAAAACACCTCCAAAGTCCTTTCTAAATATATTTTAACATATTTCTATGTTCTTTTTATTTAGTGTGAACTTTAAAGGTATTATAATCAAATACTTCTTTTTTTATTTAGTAAAGATAATTAAAGAGAATAAAATTATTTATTTTTTGATATCATAAGAAGTGAGATTAATTAAAAAAGTTAAGTAATAAAAAATAAAGTCTTCAATTTATGAATTTATGTGTTATAATTATTTTAAGAATAGATGTGGGATAGGAGAATGAATAATGAACGACAATAAAAATAATGATATGAATAATAGTAAAGATATTAAAAGTAAATCTTCAAAGATGGGTAATGCTCAAAAAAGTTTATTGATGATAATAGTATTAGGAATTATTATAGTAGCAATCATCATGATATTTAAATTTTCTGGTAATCTTTTTGAAGAAGAAAAACCTACTGTTGAATTTAAAAATAGTGAGGCTAACTTTATGGAAGATTATACTTACCGTTTTACTGGAGAGTCTAAACACTTTATCTTTGAAACAGGTCAAGTATTATATGATGGAAGTCAACGCTTTTTATTTATTAATAATGTAAAATTAAAAAAGAAAGTATCTGGTGATGATTACTCATTTGCCTTTAATGTATATTTTAATGACAAAATAGTTTTTGGTAATGATCAAGGTGTTGGTAATACTAATAAAGATGAACTTGGTAAAATACGTATTGGGATTTTAGGAAGTAATGAAAAAGATCATGAAAAAGGACCTTATGAACCTTTTGTAGTTACTACTGCTAAAAACTTTAAAGAAAGTATTAAAATAGAAGGTGTTTATTGTAAAGGTAATAAATGTGAAAGAGAAAACTTTAAATTATTCTTTACAGAAAAAGCAAAAAAGAAAAAATAGTTAAAAAAGATGATTAATATCATCTTTTTTTATGTTATAATTACTTTAATGATAGGAGAAATAATTATGGGTATTAATAAGAAAAAAGCTAATCATAAAATAAAGAGTTCTGATAAGACTATAAGACCTTTGAAAAAAGGTGAATCATTAAAATCTTTAATTATATTAATTTTTATGTTAGTAGCTTGTATGTCAATATTCTTAGTTATTATATATTTTGCAGAACAACATACATTAAATGCTAAAGATGTTAATATTGAATTTAAAGAAAATAAAAAGTTTAATGAATATATGAAAGAGTATACTTATAGATTTGTAGGAGAGTCAACTCATTTATATTTTCAAACAGGACAAGTTTATCTTTCTAATGATGTTAATAAATTAAGTATTAGTAATTTAAAGGTTAAAGATATAGATGATAAAAAAGATAATAAATCTTATGCTTTTAGAGTCTTTATAAAAAATAAACTTATCTTTGGAGATAGTCATAATATAGGAAATGCTGATAAAAACAGATTAGAACAAATAAAACTAGGATTAGTGATGAATATTCCTGATGATAAAACAACTGATACTAGTAAATTAAATGCTTTAGCTTTAACAAATAAAGATACTTTTAAGAAAGATATTAAAGTAGAAGGTGTTTATTGTGAAAACCAAAAATGTAAAGTTGAAACATTTAAGTTAGGATATATTGATTAGATATGAGGTAAATCTATTGTTATAGATTTACTTTTTTTTATAAAAGGATTAAAATATAGATGGTGAGGGAAAATGGATAAAATTAAAGATTTTTTCTTAAAAAATAAAAAAGAAATTTTAGTTTTTTTAGGTGGCTTTGTTGTAGCTATGTTTATTTTTGGTGGATTTTTTATAAATAGTTTTTCTAATAATAAAGTAGATAGAGTAGAAGTAACTAATGAACGTAAGGCTAAAGAAAAGGAAAAGAAGAAATCTAGTCTTGAAGATTTAAAAGTAGTAGAGAATGATACTAGAGAGATGGAGGTAACTGATGAAGTTAGTAGTGATACTCCATTAAATAATGAGACAGTTAATAATTCTATAGTTAAGGTATCTCCATCAGTACAAAATACAAACCCTATTGTTAGTAATGAATCATCTGTTATTTCTTATTTTAGGGAACAAGAATCTTTGGCAACAGGTAATCAAAATGATCCAACTATAAGAGAAAGATTAAAATCAGGTGTAGATACTATTTATAGATTTTTATTTGAAGGTGGTACAATTAGAGGTAAAACTTTCAAAGAGTTAAGTACTAGTGCTAAATTACAAGTAATGAAAATAACTATAGCTATAGATCAAAAAATAGATGCTTATTTTCCAAATTATAAAAATAGAATTAAACAAGGATATAATAATTTGAAAGCTAAAGTAGTTACTAAGTATTTAGAAGAAACTTCTAGAATATGCGCTAATAACGAAAATCTTTGTGCAACAGCTAGAAATGATTTTCAAACTATGAAAAGAAGTTATAGTTTAACATTCTCTTTAATTAAAGATTTAGCTAAAAGTGGAAGTGCTGCTTTAAAAGAATGGTATTTAAGTATTAGATAGGAAGCTCATTGCTTCCTTTTTTTATGAATATTTTTAATCTTTACTTATAAAATATATTAGGTGATTATATGAATAAAAAGTTTGATTATTTACTTTTTATTGCCGTAATTATTTTATCTTTATTTGGATTAGTAATGATTTATTCGGCTTCTAGTATTTGGGCTAATTATAAATTTAATGATAGTTTTCATTATGTAAAACAACAAGCATTGTTTATGGTGTTAGGTATTGGGGTTATGCTCTTTGTTTCTAAAATAGATTATAAAATATATTATAAGAAAGCAAATGTTATTTTAGGAATTTGTTTTTTTCTTTTAATACTAGTATTAATACCAGGTATAGGTAGTGTTAGAAATGGAAGTCGTAGTTGGTTTGGGATTGGACCATTTGGAATTCAACCTAGTGAAGCTGCTAAAATAGGGATGCTAATTTTTACTAGTAAATATCTAATGCAGTCGAATAAGTATTTGAAAAGTTATAAAAAAGGTGTCTTTCCTATTTTAGGAGTTTTGTTTACCTTTTTTGGACTTATAATGTTACAACCTGATTTGGGTACGGGTGTAGTTTTAGTAATGTCTATAATTGCTTTACTCTTTATCGCAGGAGTAGATATGAAATTTTTCTTTGCTGGGGGAATCATAGGAGTAGTAGGAATAGTTATCTTAATTTTAATCGCTCCCTATAGAATGGATAGAATTACTTCCTTTATTAATCCTTGGAAAGATCCATTGGGAACAGGATTTCAAATAATCCAAAGTTTATATGCGATTGGACCAGGAGGATTATTTGGTAATGGCTTTTTAAATTCTATTCAAAAACATTTTTATTTACCAGAGCCACAAACTGATTTTATATTTTCAATTATTGCTGAAGAGTTCGGAGTATTAGGAGCTTTTATAGTAGTAGGACTTTTTAGTTTTATTTTATATCGATGTATTAGAATTTCTTTAAGGGCTAAAGATTCTTTCTCTAAATATTTATCGTTTGGTTTAATATTTCAAATAATATTTCAAACTATGCTTAATTTAATGGTGGTAATAGGAATGATTCCAGTAACAGGAGTAACACTTCCATTTTTATCGTACGGTGGTAGTAGTTTACTTGTTAGTATGGCCTCGATGGGAGTTGTTTTGAATATAAGTAGAAATTGTTAAAATATAGTTGACACACAAACATATATTTGGTATGTTTTGTTTATAGTCGTAGTCAGGGGGATAATATATGAACACTATTACATTAACTAACGAAATAAAAATTGAAAACATGATTTATGAAGTAAGAGGAAAACAAGTAATGTTGGACTCTGATTTAGCAAGGCTTTATGGGGTACAAACAAAAAGAATTAATGAAGCTGTTAGAAATAATCCTCAAAAATTTCCAGAGAGATTTAGTTTTAAATTAACAGATCAAGAAAGCAAAATTTTTTTGGTCGAAAATTTCGACCGAAAAAATAAACACATTGAAACTCGAGGTGGTAAATATAAAAATCCTCGTGTATTTACTGAGCAAGGTGTAGCGATGCTTGCCACTATTTTGAAATCTGATGTTGCAACACAAGTTAGTATTGCTATTATGGATGCTTTTGTAATGATGAGAAAATATATTTCTAATGAATTAATTGAGCAAAAATATATTAACAAATTAGTGATAAAGCATGATGAAGATATTAAATTGTTGCAAAAATCTTTTAATCAATTTGAAGAAAATAAAAAAGAAAATGAAATTTATTTTAATGGGCAAATCTATGATGCTTATTCAAAAATAGTTGAAATTTTAAAAGAAGCACATGATAACATAATTATCATTGATAATTATGCAGATAAAAGTGTTCTAGATATGATAAGAAACCTAAAAGTTAGTGTAACTATAATATGTAAAAAGAATGGATTATTAAAAGAAATAGATATAAATAAATATCAAAAACAATATAAAAATCTAAAAGTAGTTTATAATAATGATTTTCA